>JAITIR010000102.1 GCA_031279285.1 Spirochaetaceae bacterium
GATTACGAAACGGAGAATATTCATTCGCTGTCAAAAGCGGATATAATGATTTCAGATTTTTCCGGCATAATCTTTGATTATGTTTTTCTGTTTGACAAGCCGGTTTTCTATGTTAAACAGAAAATTGATATGCGCCCCTACGACGCGGACGATTTATTTAGCGGTATAGCGGAAACCGGCGGAGCGCTTGAAAACCTTTGGCAATTTAAAACGCTGAAAAAAATTGGAATTGAACTGAAGGAAGAATTCTTTGATTCTATCGAAAGCGCGGTAAAAAACGCTTCTACCAGCGAAGATTTAAGGTCGGCGCGCCGGCAGGCAAGGGAGGAGGCGTGGCAGTACCCGGGTGAATCAGGCCGCCGCATCGCCGACTTTATGGTACAAACCTTAAATGAGGCCGCCGCGCGAAAAACCGTTGGTCCGCGTCATTGACCTTAAAACGTGATGGATGGGATACTTGTATTGAAAACCGGAGGGTAGGCCAGTGGTTAAGCCGCCAGTTTTGGGAACTGGACAGCGGGGGTTCAAATCCCCCCCTTCCGAATGTGACTAGTGTGTGTCAACGGTATATGGATTTTTATTTTATCATTTATTAAAGTAAACAAATGACTCTTCATATCGTACTTTTGGTTATATTCTTTGCCCTGCTTACCGGTATTGGTATATGGGGAATGATGCGCACAAAGACGCTTGGGGACTTTTTCCTGGGCGGGCGCAGGATGGGGCCTTGGGTGTCGGCCTTTGCTTACGGCACATCTTACTTTTCAGCTGTAATCTTCATCGGTTTCGCCGGAACCCAGGGCTGGCTGTTTGGGCTCAACAGTCTGTGGATAGCGGCGGGAAACGCTTTTATCGGTTCCATGCTGGCCTGGTTAGTGCTGGCCAAACGTACGCGGCGGCAAACGCAGATTCTGGACGCGATGACGATGCCCGGTTACCTCCAGGAACGTTACGGCGCGAAACACATCAAGCCGGTAGCCGCGGTTATCGTGTTCCTGTTCCTGTTGCCGTACTCGGCCTCAATTTTCAAAGGCCTAGGTCACCTGTTCGAGGCCGTCTTTCATATTCCGTACGATACCGCCCTAATCCTAATGATAGCATTCACCGGTGTCTACCTGATACTTGGCGGCTACTTCGCCGTCGTCGTGATAGACTTCATCCAAGGGCTCCTGATGATAGCGGGCGCGCTCGTTATGGTCTACATTATCGTTTCGGAAGGTGGGGGCCTAGCCGCGTTCCTCTCCGGCATAGCGGAAAATTATAGCGAACATATACCGTCTGCCGCACGCCCCGGCTTCCTCACCGTGGTGTCCCTCGTGTTTATGACCAGTTTCGGCACTTGGGGTCTGCCACAGATGACGCAGAAGTTTTACGCGATAAAAAATGAAAAGGTGATCCCTAAAGCGGTAATCGCCACAACGATTTTTGCCGCGATCATCGGCTTTTCGGCCTACATGGTCGGCAGTTCCGCGCACATATTCTTCACGCTGGAGTCTGTGCCGCGCGGCGCGGACGGCAAAATCCTGTTCGACCTGATAGTGCCGGCCCTTCTAACGGCACATCTGCCGGAAACCTTGATGGCGCTGATCCTGCTGTTTGTGCTGTCCGCCTCAATGTCCACGCTGTCCTCTCTCGTGATGATTTCTTCCTCGTCCATCGCAATCGACCTTTACCCTGTAAAAAGCGACGCCAATACCGGCAAAGACCGCTCAACCGCGATGATGCGCTTCTTGTCTCTCCTGTTCATAATTGTCTCATACTTCATTTCACGCTTCCAGATCAGCATCATCGTGTACCTGATGTCGCTCAGTTGGGGCGCGGTTTCCGGCTCTTTTGCCGCGCCTTACATATACGGCCTGTACTGGCGGCGGACAAGTAAGGCGGCGGCCTATGCGGGTCTCCTTGGCGGTCTGGTAATTGAAATCACGTTGTTCTTCATTCTAGGCCCCTCCAACTCGCCGCTGTCCGCCTCGATAGCGATCATCGCGCCGTTCATCATTGTCCCAGTTGTTTCCACCTTCACCCCACCGCCTGAAAAATCCCTGCTGGACAAAGTTCTCCCAGTATAGGCCGGCCCGCACCAACATACAAAGATAGATTCGTTAGCCCTCCTATCAAAAATACTTGACGCAATTATACGCAATTCGCTACCCGCTATCTTATTTTAATTTCTTGTACTACAAAGACTTATAAGCCGTCCTCGTTCACAGTACTCCGGCCCGGATTTTACACGGCAAAGTCCGGACCATGGGCCAATACCTACCGGCGCGTTTACACCCACTGGTGGTCTTGACATATATGGAGACGCTTACATAAAATCGCTATAGCGGCGCCGGATAGAACCGGCAAACTATAAAGTTGCTGAAAAAGGGGATAAGGATCGTATGGAAGCAAAGACTAAGGGTTTAACCGCGCTTGTGGCGTTTGTGCTGGTAAGCGGGGCGCTGTTTTGTTCCTGTGATGTACCGGTGGACAGGGGCGTTTTCAACCCTACAGGCGTGGCCGAGGACAAGCTTGTTACCGTAAAAATTTCCCCAAACATGGATGTCTCCAAAGTGGATAACCAGCCGGTTTACTGGAAACATCCCGATAACAACTATTCTCAGATCGTAAGAATGGCGCCCGGTATACATGTGTTCGAGGTAAGCTACAACGATGGTGTTACCTGGACATTGCAGCCCATTTCGGCCGTAGCAAAACTGGCAAGCGGTAACGGGTATACCATCTCGCATATCATCACCGATCAAAACATATCCATACAGATCGGTACCAGAAAAAACGGGGTGGAAGAAAGCGCACTCTTTAACATGAACTCGCTTTCGGAAGAGGACGGCCCGCTGGCGGTCTATGTCCTTAAGGTATTCAACCCGACCCTGGTAAGTACGGCGGGTAGGGTACTGTTGAGCAATTATGACGAAGAGATTATGTTTGAGTATGATCTTGTTTACCGCAAGACGGACAAAAAAACGGGTAAAAAGACAGAGGGCCGTTACGCGATAGAGATGGATTTTACGTTGGGCGGCAGAATATACTTTCTGGAGGCGGATTTAAGCGCCCTATCCAGCGAGGCGTTTCTTGAGAGGGATTTCAGGCAGGAAGCAGAGATAATCGCGGTTCCTGTGCAGTGTGACGGGGAAACGGTTACATACCGGTATTCCAGGCCGGAAAGTTTCGCGGACAGGGCGGATGTATACACGATCGCGAATTTAACGCCTGTTCCGGCTTTTGTTGACTAAAGGCCAGGGATGCATCGAAATTTCTTGACAGGAGCCATACCTTAAACTATGTTTTTTATGAGCCGTTTCAATAAACTTTGGAGCGGTGTTATTTTATTAACATTTTTAATTAAACGGAGAGAGTTATGTTTCTAAAAAGTGCTATGGAAAATTTGATGATTTACAAGTTAGGACGGCTTGTCATGTTTCTTTGCGTTCAAGAACAGCCGCTTCTGACACGTACAAAGTTTTCTTATGACGGTGATGATGACGATTATATCGGTGAAGACGATGACGATGATGACGATTTTGATGACGATGACGACGATTTTGATGACGATGATGATTTTGACGATGATGATGACGATGAAGATGAAGACGACGATTTCGACGAAGATGACGACTTCGTTGAGGATGACGACTTCGAAGACGACGACTTCGATTACGAAGACAGCTAAATCGTCCTAATTCAATAGCTTTTTAAGCCCCTCGAAGACAGGTTCCAACTCGGAAAAATGCATGTCCGCGTGACTGTCCAGAGGGGTGGGCATGTTGTTTACGATTACCAGCTTGCCGCCATGCCTTAAGGTGCTTTCGGGGATGCCGGCGGCGGGGTAAACGGTAAGGCTTGTGCCTAGTACCAACATCAAATCGGCTGATGAAGCCTCGGTCTCAGCGTCGCGCAGCGCGATTACGGGCAGCCTTTCCCCAAAAAACGTGATGGCGGGCTTTAACACCCTGTCGCATTTTGGGCAGCGCGGGAGGCCGCCTGAGTTTACAATCGCAGCGGCTTCCTTAAAGCTCATGCGGACACCACTGCACGAAAGGCAGTAATGCGGCTCAGGTGAGCCGTGGACCTCGATCACCCGTTTGCTGCCGCCTTTTTGGTGCAATAGGTCGATATTTTGCGTTATCACAGCCTTTACAAGGCCCCGTTTTTCAAACTCGCCCAGCGTGGTATGCACGACGGAAGCGGGACGTTCATCTACGTTATAGATGAACGAGCCCGCTGTCTTGTAGTAAAACGACGGGTCCTGTTCAAAATAGTCAATGTCGAACATCTTTTCCGCGTCCATGTCGTTGTAAAGACCGTTTTTACCGCGAAAATCCCTGATACCTGACAGCGTACTAACGCCGGCGCCGGTCAGCGCAACACAGTGTTTGGCGGCATTAATCCTGTTAAACAGTGTTTTGATTTCATCCTGCATATTGTATCCCTCCTAAAGACGGCATTCTACAGCGCAAGCCGAACGCCGCCGCTCCAAAGATTTTCAAGTTCATAGAATGAACGTGATGTTTCCGTCATTATATGCACCACGACAAAGCCTAAATCGCATACATCCCAGCCATCGCCCTGCGCGGCTTTCTTCTGGCCATGCAGTATAGACAGCTTGTTTTTCGTGGCGAATTCTTTTATTTGACGCTGTAGGCCTGAAAGGTGAGCACTGCTTGCCGCAGTTGCAATCACGAAAAAATCTGTCCACATTGAAAGGGGACGCAGATCTATAACCACCACGTCACCGCCCTTGTGTTCGTCTAACAGCTTGCCCAGTTCTAGCGCCAGAGCCTGCTCCGCCGCCGCATTGGCCGCTATACCCTTGCCGGCCACAGCCTCGTTATTTGTGTCAACCTTGTGTGTATCGTCCATTAAAGTCCTTGCCGAGAATCAGTGTAAAGTCGGCTTTGTAGTCGTAATCTTCTAGCGGCATAACCATACCCTCCTCGAACGGTTTTCCTTCGTCCACCGTTATCACCCGTTTGCAATTTATTATCCCCGCGAATTTTTTAGCTTCGCCGCTGAACTTTGAGCGATCGATTATTTCTGTAAATGCATAATCGGCGCTGTCCGCGTTGCCTATGTTTATTACATCATAACCAAAACCTCGAATCAATTCCGCCGTACGCCCAGCAAGTCCCGGTACGCCGGCTCCGTTCAGCACCTCTACCGTGAAAACCCTGTTACCGCCCGTGCTGCCGTTCCGCTGGGCAAGATCGCTTAGGGTTTGGCGGACAATTTCTTTTATCAAACTGCCGTCATAGAGCGGAACCAACAGTTTTTTGCCGGAAACTTCACGCATATTTCCACTTACCGATGCGACTGTGAAACGCTCAATGTTGATATAACTCAATTCGTTAAAAAATTGTGCCAAAATACGTTTGCCCATGTTTGTTTCGATAAAACTTTGAAAGAGCCGGCTGACATCGGCGCCGTTTAGGTAATCTCTTTTTTCTCCAAATCGTTTTAGCAAGGCGACAAAAAAACGCTGACTCCGCTGTTGCGCGGTTTCGATGTCATAATCGGAAGCCGGATAGCTTAGGTATTCAACCGCTTTATCGCCGTCAAGTTTTGTAAGGCCGGATGAAAACAGGACGGCTTCGCTATCGGCCAGTTTTATATCGCTCGGAATAAATATCGTTACCCCTTCTAAAAGATCGACGGCGCGGCTAAGGTTGTCCATGATAAACACAAAGTTATAATTAACTTTTATATCGAACAGTTTTTCAACCTCTCTGATGTAGGGGGCGATCTTGCCGCTCTGATAGACGGTATCTATCCGGTCAACACGGTTGATCTGATGCAGGAGGAGGCCGATTTCCCCCGGTATCTCGAAGCCTGCCGCGTTCTTTGTAAGCTGATTGTAGAGCAGAAGGTATGCGCCAAGCGGTTTCCCCTCATGCTCAATTACAAAAAGTGTGGTAATAGCCCTGCCGTCGTTTATACCGGCCTCCTCAAAATCACGGTTTAAAATCAGCGCTGTGGAAACTACTGCTCCGGCAACGATAAAAATAATTCCTGTAAGAAGAAAGAGGCTAAAATCAATTTGTTTCTTCATGGACAATTCCGGAACGCAGTTTTAAAGTTTCCTCCGATACACCCAGTCTGTTTTCAAACAGCCATTCGAGCGTTGCGTCAAACACTATACGAAACAGTGCGTCAAGCGAAAGGGCCTCACCTTCGCTGCCAAAGGCAATGCGCCGGAGGCGGGGGTCTACAGTTGTTCGCGCCGCTTCTATTTTATCGGCAATATACACAATTTTTGCAAGTGGCCCCATATTCGGACCGCCGGTCGTATGCAAGCGTACCGCCTCTATCACTGCGCCGTCGTTTATTCCGAATCTTTCCTGTATCATCATTGCCGCCGCCCTGCCGTGTAGCAGCGAGGGTTTATCGCGTTCAAGGGCGCTCAGCGTCCCACCATCCTTCAGCGCGTATTCCGTCATTTTGTCATCGTCAAATTCTTTGCACATATCATGTGTAATGCCGGCAATGTAGGCGCTGTCCGCATCTAACCCAAAACGCCTGGCAAGATCGGCGGAGTGCAGCGCGACGTTTCTTGAGTGTATGAACCGGTACGGATCCATCATCCCGCGCGCCGCGTTCTCTATATCACATATCGAAATTGAAGTGTCGCCAGGCCCGCCGTTGTTACCAACGGCACATTCGTCCGTACTGTTGAACTTAACCTTGTCCGCCCCGTAAAGACCGTATTCCTCAATGATCCGCCGCACGCCGTTCGGCACAAGGGTCTTCCAGTCCCCGCCATCCTGTATCGTGTCCCGTACGGAGCAGGATGACAGTTCCATTATCATATTACCAAGGAAGGTGCATGGATACGGGTAGCGGACCTGAGCTTCCGAAAGACGGCTTGCGATTATGATGTCAACCTCACGCATGATAAGTTTCGCGTCCTTCCAACAGGGAAAGGTTGCGGCAATGTCGTCACCGAGTATCAGCGCGGGCTTGTGATCGAATTGATAGCGGTCTTGTATATCACGGAGCGTGTCTATAGTGTAGGAAATCCCCTCCCGCTGTACCTCGCAGGCGTCAACGGTAAAGCGGCGGTCTCCGGAAATCGCGGAAAGTAGCATCAAAAGCCGGATTTTCGCTGTTTCACCCTGTCGTGCCGGTTTAAACGGTGACTGGTATGCCGGTACAAGGATGATTCTTTCGTAACCCAGCGGCATCACGGTGAGGGCCACACCCAGATGCCCTTTGTGCACGGGATCAAAACTGCCGCCCAGAATCGCGTATTTCAACTAAATGTCCGTCATCCGTGTAAAAATTCCGGCAAGGCCGTCCAGTCCTTCGCCGGAGAATACCGATATGCCTTGTAGCTGTTCGTTCGGCAGCCTCTTCCGCAGTTCATCAAACCGCCCTGCGCTCTCCTCCGCGTCAAGTTTAGTAGCGACAACAACACGCTTCTTTTTTAGGAGTTCCGGCGAGAACGCCCTCAGTTCCGCAAGAAGCACGTCAAAAGCCTCAAGATAGCCGTCATCGGACAGATCGATAAGAAAGGCCAGCGTAGGGGTGCGTGAGATATGTTTAAGGAAACGCAGCCCCAGCCCCGCGCCGCTGGAAGCCCCTTCGATGAGGCCGGGAATGTCGGCAAGTATTATGTCCCGGCCTTCCGCACGGAGCACACCCAGGTTAGGTATCTTTGTTGTGAACGGGTAGGGGGCTATCTTTGGGCGGGCGTTGGTAAAACGTGCCAACAGTGAAGATTTACCGGCGTTTGGGAAACCCACAAAGCCTATGTCCGCCATGATCTGAAGTTCGACACGTAATTTACAGCTTTCGCCGCTCTTGCCGGGCAGCGCCCACTGCGGCGCCTGCTTCACCGAAGACTTAAAGTGTACGTTGCCCCAGCCGCCGTTCCCGCCCCGCAAGAAGGTAAGATCCGCTTCGTCTTTGCCAAAATCGTGCAGAGTTTTACCAGTTTCCTGGTCTTTTAACACGGTACCGGGCGGCACCGGCACGATCACATCCTCGCCGTCCCTGCCGTAACGTTCACGTCCCTCGCCGTCATGTCCGTTTTCAGCCCTGAACGCCTGCTGGTAACGGAGGTGAGTCAGTGTCCGCAGATTGCGGCGCACGACAAACACGACATCCCCGCCACGTCCGCCATCCCCGCCTGACGGCCCGCCTCGCGGCACAAATTTTTCACGACGGAAGGCGACGCAACCGTTCCCGCCATTACCAGAGGATACTTCGATTAACGCTTCGTCAGCAAACCTGTCCATAAATGGAGGAAGCCGCTCTTGGTTGTCTGTTTTTTACGAGGGGTTTACCGCGGCAAGTTTGCGTCCGCGGTGTTCACGAAAGGCGACAATGCCATCCTTCAGCGCAAACAGCGTGTCATCGCCGCCCCGCCCTACATTAGCACCCGGATGTATCTTTGTTCCGCGCTGCCTGACTATTATCGTTCCTGCCCTGACGCTTGTGCCGCCAAAAGCCTTAACTCCTAAATACTGCGGATTCGAATCGCGGCCATTTTTCGCGCCACTTCCGCCGCGTTTACGTGCCATAAGCTTCTCTCCTATTTCCTCGTTATCGTTAAATTACAAAATTCGGGGTAATCTTCGGCCACAGAAGCCAAGCCCGCAAGCAAAACCGCGCCGGCTCCCTCCAAAAACACCCTCGCATCGCCGCTATAACTCAGTTTTACACGAAGTTTTCCCCGTTCCTGCGCGTCCGCGTTGACGCGCACCCCTTCTCTGCCTTGCAGGGCGCCGACCAAGGCGCGTGAAAGCGCCGAAACCGCCGCGCAGACTATGTCGGCGCCTTTAGGCCCCGCGCCCGCGTGCCCCTCGGCTTGGTACCCAACAAGGATGCCTTCGCCGTCCAGCGCCGCTTCCAGCCTTATCATCGATCAGGAAACGGCAATATTCTCGATTTTTATCAAAGAAAATTGCTGCCGATGCCCCCTCTTGCGCCGGTAATCCTTCTTTGGCTTGTACTTGAACACTATGATCTTGCGATCCTTCCCGTGCGATTCCAGCACAGCCTGCACTTTCGCGCCGGCAACGTACGGGGCACCAACAGATACCGTCTCGTCCGAAACGAGCAGCACCGAATCAATGTTAATTTGAACGCCCGGCTCACCATCAATACGGTCAACCTTCAGCACGGCGCCCTTTTCGACCTTGTACTGTTTGCCTTTAAACTCTATTATTGCGTACATATCAGCTTCCTTAAATAGTATTCATAACTTATATCCTAAAACCCTTCTCCCTGTCAAGCCAGGTAGTCCGGCAGGCCAGACTGTGGTATAAACATATAGAATTAAAGGCCACAGATTACGGAGCTTCGTATTTGGCCGTGTATAGAGGACAATGAAAGCAAGGCGTCAGGGTTTTACTTCATGCACTATGAAGCGGCAACTTCCGGCGAGGCCATTTCCAGCGATACATTCTATCGAAAAATTTTTGAACCTGTACAGGCCGGGCCTGTCGATCAGGATCGAGGCGCGTTCTTCCAGCGGTTTATGTTTACAGCTCTCGACGGTTATTCTGCCGCTCGCTGCCTCGACATTTATACCGCCAAGAGTTTGAACGGGTAGTTCTGTTCTGCCGTCCACGATTTTGCCGGCAAAATCGCGGAGCGTTGCGCGGCGGGGCAAGGTAGGCGGCGGGGGATCATCCGCGTCGTTAGTGTCCACGCCGCTCCAGGAATCTATAAGGTCATAAGCCAGAAAGAGCGCCTCTTCACGAATTATGCGGCTTTCCGCCGCGAAACGGGAGACGGCGCAGCCTAACTTTCCGTCCGCCTCCTCGTCCCAGTCTATACGGCGCGCCGCCTCCCTGCCTAGAAATTCGGCGGTGAGCGCCTGCGTTTCCGCAAGCGCGGCTATGGCTTTGCGCCAGTCAGGAAAATGCTCGTCCAGCAGCGGGACGAGGCGGAGCCGAATGCGGTTACGCAGGTAGCGTTCGTCACTGTTCGAAGAATCCACACGCCATGTAATGCCGCGTTCACTCAGGTAGGCGCATATTTCGCCGCGATCCAGTTTCAGCAAGGGACGGAGGATTCGGCCTCTCTGTTCCGGCATAGCGGCAAGTCCGGCGGGTCCCGCGCCACGCAGTATGCGGAGCAGCGTACTTTCAAGGGCATCGTTACTGGTGTGTGCTATCAGGATGAAACGAGCTCCAAGTCGATCCGCCTTCTCGCACAGCGCCGCGTGGCGGAAGTCACGCGCCGCAGCCTCGATGCCGTGTCCCACGCGCCGTGCCTCACGTTCGATAAGCCCGTCCGCCGCCGTAACGACAAGGCACTGTACGTCGAGACTCTCGCAAAGGTCAACCACAGCCGCGGCATCCGCGCGGCTTTCGTCCCCGCGCAGGGCGTGGTCAACGTGTAGCGCGGATAGGCGGAAGCCGGGGCAGCCGCCCTTGCCGCGCAGGGCGGCAAGGGCGGCGAGCAAGGCCGTCGAGTCGGCCCCGCCCGAGACGGCGGCAAGCAGGGTATCTTCCGCTTTGACGGCGGCGGCTTCAAGCGAGTCTAAAACGGTTTTTTCAAGTTTGTACACAGCATCCCCCTTCACGGCCTAAATTGATTCGCAACAGGGTATTAAACCCAAGACTGAATAATATCTACCGCTTCAACCAAAATACAAGGGGGAATTAATTCTTTAAACGACCGCCGCCTAAAGACGGTGGGTTTTTTAGCGGATGAAAGCCACATTGAAGTTAAAGCCTTGCAAAACCGCGTTTTTTAGCGGAACTTGTTCGGAAACTGAAGTTTTTGAACAACTCCGGTATATCCCGTTAGGGCAACACTGATTAACTTGAGACCGCACCAACGAGGGTTGGCGGCCAACTACGTTGGCGCATCATTGTTGCCCAAGGAGAGAGCTTATTTCATTACGCAAATGTGTCAACAAAGTTGACGTGTAAATGAACCGCCCCGCCACAAAACAGCGTTAAACTGTTTTGCCGCTTGCCCAACCCGATAAGGAAGGGTAGGGGGTATTAAACCCCAAGACAGAATAAAAAGTTGGCATTCGCATAAATCACCGCTTCATTAGGAAAAATTGTCAAGAAAGGCTGTTCAAAGACCCGCCCCTGTTTCAGGGCAACCGTGATCCGCTGTTTCAGGCGTTTAAAAAACGCTTCCGCTGACAGGCAGAATCAAAACACCGCCAAAACCTACAGGTTTTGGCGGTGTTTTAGTTAAAGCTAGATTTTACACCGGCAGGCACACGTTAGCGGCCCGCCGGCAGTCGCACCTTACCGGCCCCTTGTCTGCTTACTTTTTGACGCCGCAGGCTTCGTCAACGTCGTCAAGGAAAGAGTCGGCAAACAGAACAGCATCCATGATAACATCGGCGGTTCTGATACCTGTGTTAAGCTGAACCTCGCAAGGATTAACGATGGCCGAAGTAAGGCCGGCGCCAATCGACATCGCTATCATAAACGAGTTTACGATTGGGCGGATTTGCTTTGGCATACCGTTAGACACGTTGGAAAGTCCGCCCGTAGAGTTAAGCCCCTGCTCGGAAAGGTAGCGGATAAAGTTAAGGAC
>JAITIR010000123.1 GCA_031279285.1 Spirochaetaceae bacterium
GGCGCGATCATCAGCGGCGCTTACTTCGGCGACAAGATGTCCCCGTTAAGCGACACGACAAACCTTGCCCCCGCCATGGCCGGGACTGACGTGTTTACCCATGTAAAGTTCATGCTCAAATCCACCGTGCCTGTGTACATAATCGTCCTGGTGATATACCTGATACTGGGACTCCGTTTTGCAGGAGATAACACGGACATGAGCAACATTGAGATCATCACGGAGGGGCTGCGCGGCACGTTCAACATAAACCCCGCCCTGTTGATACCGCCCATAGTCGTAATAGTGTCTATAGCCCTAAAAGTTCCCGCCATACCGGGGATTTTCTTAGGCATAGTTACCGGCGGACTCCTGGGAGCGCTGATACAGGGCAACAACTTTGGAGACCTGCTGTCCTGCGCTTACAGCGGCTTTGTCAGCGAAACCGGCGTCGAAGCTATAGACGAGCTTCTTACAAGCGGCGGCCTTGAAAACATGATGTACTCAATCTCGCTGACCATTCTGGCGATGATGTTCGGCGGCATCATGGAAAGCACGGGCCAGCTCGAAGTGATCGTAAACCAGCTTATCAAGCTCGCCAGTGGCGTTACCTCACTCGTTACGCTGACTATACTAACCTGCATAGGCAGCAATGCCTGTATGCCGGAACAGTATATCTCGATTGTCGTACCGGGACGTATGTACAACGCCTCGTACCGGAAGCGCGGGCTCCACCCCAAAATGCTGAGCAACGCGCTTGAAAGCTCCGGGACTGTAACAAGCGCCCTCGTGCCGTGGAATACCTGCGGCGTCTATATGTCCGGCGTACTCGGAATAAGCGTGATGCATTACGCGCCCTGGGCATTCTTTAACTACTTCATGCCGCTCGCGGTAATAATCATGACGGCGATTGGTATGCTTACCGTCAAAATTTCCGACGATCCCGGCACGGTAATTTCCTTGGACGAAGGGCCGGTGGAATAGTGGTTAACGTGAAGTGAAATAAACCCTGGAAATGTCCACAGACTGTGCGGGTTATAACTTGCACAGTCTGGGGACATCTTCCGCCGCCCCGCCGAAATGCGCCGAAATGCAAGCCAACCGCTACTATCCGTGATGCCGGAGCAAGCCGGCTGACTACTGGCGGCTTGTTTGTTTGTTTGATATAGTATTTGGCAGAAATGAAAAAAATCTTTTTATTAAAAATATATTTATTAACATTTCCGCTTTTTCTTTCTGCGCAGCAGATTACACGTTTTGCCGTTGTGGACATGTCAAAAGTTTACACCGTCTTTTTTAGGGAGTCTCGCGCGGTACGTGATTTTGAAGAACGGAGTGCCCGTGTGCAGGTGGATATCGATCGTATGTCCAAAGAGATTCAGGACCTGAAAAATTCTCAAAGCAATGCGGAACTACAGGGTGACAGTGAAAAGTCCGTCCGCCTGGAAAGCGAGATTTACAAAAAGGGTGAATTCCTTAAAGAATACTTCAAACTAAAAACCGCGGAGCTTGAGGATCAAAAGAAAAAGCTTTCCCAGTCGTCAGCATTTTTGGAGCAGGTGTACAGCGAATTGCGTATTGTTGCCGAAAGCGAGGGTTACAGTATGGTACTTAATCTGAGGGATGCGAAAGGCATACTTTGGTACAGCCCCGCTATTGATATAACGGACAAGGTTATTCAGAATCTCCAATCCAGGTCAAACCGCTGACACGGCGGCGCGGCGGATCAGTAGCAGGTTTCGTTCATCGTCCAAAAAAGGGACGGGGCAGGGTACGGCTTCCCATTCCGCGTTCTGTCGTTCCAAAAAAGACGAAAGCGGTAGCATTTCCGCGTTAATTGAGTGGAGGCGGCCCTTGTAGGCGGCGATGCAGGCGTCTTTTTTGAGAATGCGAAACAGATGTTTTAGAATCTCCTCAGTTAACGGTTGGAAGGCCCGGAAACATACAATGTCCGCGATGGCAGGCTGCGCTTTTTCCATCTCGATCTCAAAAACTTCAAGGTTGGACAACGCCAAAACGGCCTGCGTGTTTCGCAGGAAGCCGGCCCGCCTACCCATACGTTCGATCAGGTTGACGGAAACACCAGGCATGGCTATTGCCAGCGGTATCCCCGGCAAACCTGCCCCGGAACCGACATCCACTATGTGCGGGGTTTGGTTAACGCGGGCATTCAGCAATTGTTTTATCGTAATGATTGGGGCAAGCGAATCGAGGATATGCTTTACTACCAGTTCGTTTCTGTCTTTAACGGAAACAAGGCCGTAAGCCGGATTAAAAAGCTCTATCTCATCGCTGAAGCGATTCAACAGAGCCTCTGTTTGATCGGTATCCCGCAGGCCCGCTGCCGGCGTTTTTGACAACGCCGGCCCAAAAAGCTGTTGGAGCCCGTTTTTAAGACTATTCACGCATAAACGCAACTGAGCAGTTCGTCACTTTTTGTGCGGATCTTGTTTAAGGCCCGCTTTTCAATCTGGCGGACTGCTTCCGCGCTGATACCCATGATGACAGCCAGTTTTTGGAAGGTATAGACCTCCGAGTCTACAAAATTAAAACGGTGAAGGATAACGTTTCTTTCACGAAAACTCAGGTGCCTTTTCAGAAAACGACGGGTTTCATTTCTGGAAGAATATATTAAAAAATCACGTTCAGGATTGCATTGACGGCTGTCTTCACAAATTTCAGCAAATAAACTGCCGTCGTTATCTATGAATTCATTTTCCAGCGAGAGCGGGTTGCTGGAAATGTTCATAACAAATTCAATATCAAAGACGGAGTAGCCGGTTTCGGCGGCTATTTCGTCAATTTTTGGCTCACGTCCAAGTTTTTGGTTAAGTACATATTTCAAGATAGAGATTTTGCGCAACATATCTTCTTTTTTGAGGGGAAGCCTTATCGCACGGCGTTTGCTCGCTACAAAACGGCCTATATACTGTCTGATCCAGAAAACGGCATAGGTAGAGAAACGTGCATTTTTACTTGTATCGAATTTTTCAATGGCATGCATCAGGCCGAAATTTCCTTCCTGAATAATATCCATAAACGATACACCGGGGGATACATACTTTCGTCCGATCTTTATAACCAGACGCAGGTTGGCTTCGATTAGCCGTTTGATAGCATTCTCATCACCCTCGACAGCCCGGCGGGTAAGTTCCAGTTCTTCTTTAACTGTGAGGAGGGGGATCTTTCGTACCTGCTCAATATAAGCTTTGTAAGCATCGTCCGTATGTGTTTCCAATGAAATTTTACTCATAATACTCTCCCAAATTTATTTTTATACTACTGTTATCGCAAAAATCGTGCCAATGTGTACGGAAATTTCATTTATTTTGTAATTGATTATAGGATATAGACTTATACAAAATTTTTTATAGGATGAAATCTTAATACGTCAGCATTGTATGAAAATTTATACTGGACAATTTATAAAAATAGAAAATTGAGACCGGCAATTTTGACGATCAGTTGACCGCCCTGCCGGCGGACGACGGCGCGGTGTACGCTGGAAAGCCCTCGAAAAAACGCGGCGGCTGTGATATGTTTAAGCCTTGAAGCAAAGGAAACGAAGTAAAAAACTAACGTCAAAGGAAAGATTCGCCGCCGTTATTATAGGAGCCCTTGGTGTTTTGCTCTTTTTGACGGTGTTGATTGTAGACGACCGGGTTAACGGCGCAGACCGGCGCGGCCAGGTTTCGGCGGAAAAGCGGCCGGTGACGGAAGAGCCTTTGGCCACTGTGCCTCCGGAGGTCAGGCCTGAACCGGACGGCGCGGCGGAAACGGTGAAGGCGGATCCCGCATTGGAGACGGGCCGCCTGACCGCTGGTGCGCCGCCTGCCGCAAGGCCGCCTCCCACGATGCAGCCGGTCAGCCCGCCTGTCCGGACGCCGGCCCGGCAGATGTCCGGCCCTGCCGCGCAGCCCCCGCCGGAAAGACCGCGTCCACCCAGCCCCGAGCGGAAGGGCGGCATCGTGTACGTGATCGATGATGCCGGAAACAACCTGCGTGAGCTTGAGCCGTTTCTGCGGTTTCCGGGGGCGCTGACGGTGGCGGTGCTGCCCGGCCTGCCGCATTCGGTGCAGGCAGCGCGTCTGGTACGGGAGGCCGGCAAGGAAGTGTTCCTACATCAGCCTATGGAGGCGGTGGGCGGCGCGGATCCCGGTCCCGGCGCGATATACATCGGGATGAGCGCGGAGGAAGCGCGGTCCGTGCTGGAAAAGAACGTCCGGGAAATTGGCCCCATAGCCGGCATGAACAATCACCAGGGTTCGCTGGTAACGCAGGATGAGGAAATAATGAAGGTTGTGATCGAATTTTGTCGTGAAAACAACCTGTACTTCCTCGATTCGCGGACGACGGCGGGTACAGTTACGCCAAAAATAGCGCGGGATGCCGGCGTTAAAATAGCGGAACGGAACATTTTTTTGGATAACGAACAGGACAGGAACGCGATACGGGGGAGCCTTGAACAGGGCATCGGTATAGCGGGGAAAAAAAACATTGCCGTGATGATAGGGCATACCTGGTCGCCGGAACTTGCCGGAATATTGACGGACAGTTATGCCGGTTTAAGAGACGAGGGTTATGTTTTTCTCTCGGTTTCCGAAATGATGGGGGACACGCGATGATAGTGCTCGGCATAGAAACATCGTGCGACGAGTGTGCCGCCGCCCTTGTCGAGGACGGTAAGCTTATACTTTCAAACGTTGTGGCGACGCAGATTCCGTTTCACCGCGAATTTTCAGGGGTTGTGCCGGAGATTGCCAGCCGCAAGCATACCGAATGGATTTACGGCGTTGTGGAGGAGGCCCTCTCTCGCGCAGGGAAAACGGCGCGGGACATTGACGGCGTGGCTGCGACGGCTGAGCCCGGTCTTCTCGGTTCTCTGCTTGTCGGGCTTACCTTCGCGAAGGCCTTTGCCTGGTCAAGGCGTATCCCGTTCCTGGCCTGTAACCACATGCTTGCCCACCTGTACGCGGCCCGCCTCTGTGAAAACGCGCCGGCCTACCCTTACATCGGACTTCTTGTTTCCGGCGGGCATACGATTATCTGCCGGGTAGATGACTTTGACGCGGTGGAAGTTCTCGGTACGACGATAGATGACGCTGTGGGTGAAGCGTTCGACAAGGTCGCAAAACATTACGGTCTTGGCTATCCGGGCGGCGTCCATATCGACGAGGCGGCCAGGCAGGGAGATTCGGGCGCTTTCGCGTTTCCTATACCCAGCCTTCACAAGGGGCAACATCGCTACGACGTATCGTATTCCGGTTTGAAGACCGCGGTCGTGAATCAGCTTGAACAGTTCAGAAAGAAGGGTAGGGCCGGCGAGCTTAACACCAGCGACATCGCTGCGTCGTTTCAAAAGACGGCCGTCGAGATACTGTTGCGCGCCCTGATTACCGCCACAGACGACACTGGCATAAAAACCGTTGTCTCCGGCGGAGGGGTGGCCGCCAACTCGTACCTCCGCGCGCGCCTTGCGGACCGCGACGGCCTTACCTGCATATTCCCTCCAAAGGAACTCTGCGGCGATAACGGCGCGATGGTGGCCGGACTTGCCTTTCAGCACTTTTTGCGCGGTGACAGTTCCCCGTTAAGCGCGGACGCCTCGGCCCGCGTAAAAGGTTTCAAGCGCCGCTATCCGTAAAAGGTGCCGGGCGCCTCTGGTAGGCTTGACAGGGGGAAGGGGATGGGTGGCATAATTTCAGCATGGATTATGCGGAAGTTGCGGAAAAAAACGATTTTATCAGCGATTTTATAAAAGAAGATCTCGTAAACGAGCGTTTTGGTTATGTATGTACGCGGTTTCCGCCTGAACCCAACGGCTGGCTTCACATCGGGCACTGCAAGGCGATGACAATTGATTTTTCGATGGCGGCGCGGTTTGGCGGCAAGTGCAACCTGCGTTTTGACGACACGAACCCGGAAAAAGAGGACATTGCGTACGTCGAGGCGATAAAACGGGACATAAAGTGGCTTGGCTTTGACTGGGAAGACCGCGAATACTACGCATCGGACTACTACGAGTACCTGTACGAGCTTGCGGTGAAGATAATCAGGAGGGGAAAGGCTTACGTTGACGACCTGTCGGAGGATGAGATACGCGAGTACCGCGGGACGGCGGTGGACAAGGATAACATCACCGAAACGCCGCCTGGCAGGGACAGTCCGTACAGGAATCGCGGGATTGATGAGAACCTCGCCCTGTTTGAGCGGATGCGGCTGGGGGAATTTCCAGACGGGGCAAAGACACTGCGGGCAAAAATCGACATGAGGCACCCAAACCTTGTGATGCGCGACCCGGTGATGTACCGCATCAGGCGGGAAAGACACTACCGTAGGGGGAACGACTGGTGCATCTACCCGATGTACGACTTTCAGCACCCGCTTTCCGACGCGAAAGAGGGCGTCACGCATTCGCTCTGCTCGCTGGAGTACGAGATACACCGCCCGCTGTATGAGTGGTTCATAAGGGAGGCGGAGGTCTTTCCGAGCAGGCAGATAGAGTTTGCCCGGCTCAACCTGACGTATACCGTCCTGTCGAAGCGTTACCTGTTGCGGCTCGTGGAGGAGGGGCGCGTTTCAGGCTGGGACGACCCGCGTATGCCGACGCTGGCCGGCCTGCGCCGTCGGGGTTATACCCCGGAGGCGCTCCGTGATTTTATGGCGCGTATAGGCGTCGCAAAGACAGACAGCATGGTGGACATAGCGTTGCTGGAATACTGCCTGAGGGAAGACCTGAACAGGCGGGCATTGCGGGTGATGGCTGTGCTAAAGCCGCTCAAACTGATAATAGAGAACTTCCAGGCGGGGAGTGCGGTGGAGCTTGACGCTGTGAACAACCCGGAAGATCCGTCCGCCGGTACGCGAAAGATAAAGTTTACCCGTGAGCTATGGATAGAGGAGGATGATTTTGCCGAGATCCCGCCGTCCAAATACCACCGGCTATATCCGGGGAACAGTGTGCGGCTACGTTACGGCTTCATCGTTACCTGTTCCGGCTTTGAAAAGGATGCCTACGGGAACATAAGCGCCGTGCGCGCCTTATACGATCCGGCGACGAAGGGCGGAAACGCGGTCGACAACAGGAAGGTTAAGGGGACGATTCACTGGGTATCCGCGGAGGACGCGCTGCCCATAGAGGTAAGGATCTACGATCACCTGTTCGCGCAGGAGCGTCCGATGGAAGTTCCTACTGGAAAAACCCTCCTTGACGGGCTTAACCCTGTGTCCCTCACCGTGATAAAGGGCGCGTTAGCCGAACCCTGCCTCGCCTCCGCGATAGCGCCGGTGGCGGACACGCTGTTGAATGGTACACCGTTTTACCAGTTTGAACGACAGGGCTACTTTGTCCGTGACACGGAAGACGGAACGGACGGGCGGCCTGTATTCAACAAGACCGTGGGGCTGCGCGATACCTGGGCAAAGATCAGAGGGAAACAATAGCCGGTTTAAACTTGTTGAATCGGCGGGAAAAATTTGAACAGAAAAATCGTTTTTTTAGACATTGACGGCACGCTTTCCAACGAGAACCGTGTGCCTGAGTCCGCAAAGCGCGCCTGCCGCGCGGCGCGGAAGAACGGCCATATCCTGTATATATGCACCGGCAGGGCCCGTTTACAGATAAGCGCGGCAATAGTAAGGGTTGGCTTCGACGGGCTTGTTAGTTCCGGCGGCGCTTATGTCGAAACCATGGAAAACGGCGGAAAAGTTTTGTTTGAAGCCTCGATAGAGCGGGAAAAACTCCGCGCGTTGACCTCTTATTTTAACGGACGCCGCGCCGCATACATGCTTGAGCTTACGGACAGGCTGGTTGCCGGCCCCTACCTTAGAGCACATGCCGCGAAATACTTAACGTGGCGGCCATTTACCCTTAGCCATCTGCGGGAACGGCAGTTTTTACGGCGGGCGGTATTCACAAAATGTAAATGGAATAACTACAGTTTGGACCGCGGCGCTGTGCGCAAGGTGACTTTCTGGGATTCCGGCAGCCTTACGTTTGAGGATGTGGCGCGTGAATTCGGCGACGGCCTTGATCTTACCCGCCTTTCAATACCGGTCGCCGGCATGATCGGTGGCGAGATTGGTCCGTACGGCGTACATAAGGGATCGGCGTTGGAAAGAGTTTCGGCTTACCATGGCTTTGAGCGGGCCGATACGATAGCGTTCGGCGACAGCGACAACGACCGCGCGATGATACAACGGGCGGGGCTCGGCGTCGCTATGGGGAACGCGGACCCTTCGCTTAAAGCAATAGCCGGCGATGTAGCGGACAGCGTGGAAAATGACGGCCTCGCCAAGGCCTTCAAAAAATACGGCCTCGTATAACGGGGAGCGGGATTTTGGAGGGCGTTAAGGTTCGCTAATGCGGGGTTTTAGTGGCTGAAGCCCCTGGTAGAGGGGGAGACTTCCCCCCAAAAAAATATTTTTGTAGGAGACAAAAATGGGTAGATCAAAAGTGTACTTCACCGACATGAGGTGCAGGGTGGGCGACGGCCTTTTGAAAAAGCTGGAACGGCTCATCACAAAGGCGGGTATCGACGAGATTGATTTTGAAAACAAGTTTACCGCGATCAAGATTCATTTTGGAGAGCCGGGCAACCTTGCCTTCTTGAGGCCTAACTTCTCGAAGGTTGTGGCGGAGCATGTAAAAGCGAGGGGCGGCATTCCGTTCCTGACGGACTGCAACACGCTGTACGTCGGGCGGCGGAACAACGCGATAGTCCACATGGACGCCGCGTTTGAAAACGGCTATACGCCGCTGTCAACCGGCGTACAGAACATCATAGCGGACGGGCTTAAGGGGACGGACGACGTGGAAGTCCCGGTTGTAGGCGGGGAGTACTGTAAGACGGCTCTTATAGGGCGCACGATCATGGATGCGGATATTCTGATTTCGCTTACCCACTTCAAAGGGCACGAGGTTGCGAGTTTTGGCGGGGCGATAAAGAATATCGGCATGGGTTCCGGCAGCCGCGCCGGAAAGATGCAGATGCACAACGACGGCAAACCGGAGGTTAGCGCAAAGAGATGTACAGGCTGTAAATTCTGTTCAAAATACTGCGCCCACGGCGCGATCTCCTATGGCGCGGGCAAGAAGGCCGCGATAGATCACGGGAAATGCGTTGGCTGCGGACGCTGTATCGGTAGTTGCAACTACAACGCGATCTTTAATGACAGCGATTCAGGCAGCGTAAAACTAAACTGTAAGATGGCGGAGTACACGAAGGCGGTGCTGGACGGGAGACCTAATTTTCACATCAGCATCGTGAATCAGGTGTCGCCGTACTGCGACTGCCATGGAGAGAACGACGCGGCGATAATTCCCGATATAGGTATGTTCGCAGGGTTCGATCCTGTAGCGCTGGACAAGGCCTGCCTGGACGCGGTAAACGCCGCGCCTGTAATAAACACCAGTGTACTGTCGGAGCGGGAGCGTACGCACGGCGACCATTTTGTCGACGTGCACCCGACGACAGACGGCGCTGCACAGATAACTCACGCCGAAAAAATCGGCCTTGGATCGGGCGAATACGAACTTGTAACGGTGAAATGAATCAAAACCGCTTCGCGGTTTTGATTCGGTTTATGTAGATATTTTTAAAGATTACTAATCTTTGCCAACTCAGTTAGACGAGTAGTTTGTGAATTCCGGTCTTGAATTTACGGGCGGCTAAGGCCGCGCCGGCGTCTCCGGCAAGTATGACACGCGGAGAAGTTTTGTTAATCGTACGGTAAATACGCTCTGCCGCGTCCGCAATATCGCCTGCGCCCGTGGCAATTATATTTCTTAAGTTTGCTTCCCGCTGTTCATCGCTTATGTTGTACAGAAAACGCATAAAATCTTTGAAGCCTTTCACCGGATTCGCTGTGGGTTGTTTTTCTTTCGCGTACGCACCGATGATTATTTTTTCCAGCATATCGTCTGTGATTTTTGTTTTTTGCGCGGCCTTAAGTATTTTTGAAAATGCCCCAAGCGATTCGTGCGGCTGCGGGTCGCGGTAAGTCGAAAATGTAAACGTGCGTTCGATGCTGTTTACGGACGCGCCGGCGCCGTAGGCGCCACCCTTCATCCGTAGCGCCGTCCAGAGCGCGCCTGTTGAAAGATAGTGAGCCAGAACCGTTTCGGCGGACGCTTCCCTTGTACCAATGCCGGAACCATTAAGTGAAAGTACGGCAAAACCGATCTGTAGCGCGGGTGATGAAAAAACCTCAGGCGTATTCTTTGCGGCGCCGCTTAATATATTTTGAGATGATACAACTTTGTCAAAAAAGCCGCTTTCATAACAAAGTTCACCGCGGCGGCAAGGTGGCGTGAAAGATGAAAATGTTTTTTCAATAATTGCCGGCGCCGCGCCGTTTTCGCCCGTTATATTTATGAACAGTCCCGCTTCGGAAACAAGTTTATCACGTATCCTTGCAAGGTTGCGGCTCAGTTCCACCGTGTCGTATTCCGCTATTCTGTGTACAAATTCCAGCGCCGTAAAACCAGCCCACAATTCGACAATTCCGGAGGCGCGCGTGGCAGAACGGTTTCCGCGCAGACATGCAAACATGCTGCCTGAGTTTGCGAGGTTTGCGTCAAACTCGTTCCTCATTTCAAGTACAAGATCGCGCAAGCGGCGCAGATCGGAAAAATCGGCGCTTGTAATAATTTTTTTTACAAGCTCAAGCGCCGGCTCAGTCTTGTGATCAAAGGTTTTAACGCGGAACATAAGCCAGTCCCGTCCGGCAATATCAAGCATGCCGGACGGTGTTTTTATCATTTCGTTCGTGCCGGACGGTATGGAACTTGTACGCAGCGCGGAAAAAAAATCTCCCGTGTTTCGCGCAAGCAGGCTGGAAACTTCGGCATAATTCATGCCGGGAATCCCAAGCCCCGTTATGCAGTGCGAAAAGAGCGGTATCCAGAGATAGTCTTCCGGGCTGAGTATATCGAGCGGGAACGCGAGCTCGCAGTACGTTATGCCGTTTGTGAAAATCGCGTGATTCAGAACAGGTATTCCGCCCGCATCGATCAGATCGCGCGGAATTCTTTCAATATCGTGTGACAGATCGCTTATGCTTAAATGCGGAATTGTTTTTAATGCATCAGCGGAATCGGGAGTGTTCTGCAATTCCAGGAGTTTTTTATTCTTTTGCTTAATATCTTTTTTCCCCCGCGCTGTTAAGGAGCTTTCTTTTTGCAGCAGTTTTTCATTCAGGGCTTTTTCTTTTTTTGATAAAAAATCTTTTTCAGGCCGCAGAATTACAAGCGCGCGGTGCGGGTTATCCAAAAATATTCTTTGTATTAGTTTTTCAAAAAAACGATCATCGTTTTCTATCGCTTTTTTTAGTTTTTCAAACTTGGGTACAAACAGCAGCGTTTTCCACGGAGACGCGCCGTGAATCCAGCCGCGTAGCGAACGCCGGAGCCATACCAGTGAGCGCGGGCCGTGAATCCGTTTTATTTCGCGGTTTGAAAATTCAAGCGAAAGCATGGCAGATTCAATTTCTTCTTTTGGAATACCACCGGTTACAAGACGCTTGAATTGCTCCACTATCAGCGCTTCAATTTCAGCCGCTTTTTTTTCAATATCGCCGTCCGCGGCCGCTACGCCGCGCAGCCCTGCCGTAAATACAGGCTGTTTAATTTCGTTTTCCAGACCGCAGACCGGAACAAGGTCCTCTCCAAGGGCCGATTCGACAAGCGCCCGGCTGAGAGGGGCGCCGTCGTGCCCCAACAGAATTTCCGCCAGGGCGGACAGCGGAAGCGTGTCGTCCTGTGTATCCGGAAAATCGCAGAGCCATGATATAAACACACTCGCCTTTTCATCCGCACCCGCCGGAACCTCCGCCCTGTACTTCTTTGGCGCGTCCCAGCCTTTTGCCGTGTTCACGGGCGGGATTACAATGTTGTCAGGTTCAACATTCACGAGAAATTTTTCGTTCAAAAATGAAAGCTGTTTTTCTGTCGGAATATTTCCTGCAAGAAATATAAGGCAGTTTGCCGGGCTGTAACGTTCGGCATGAAAACGTTTAAACGCTTCGTAAGTTAAATCCGGTATACAGTCCGGGTCGCCGCCCGAATCGAGTGAGTATATCGTATCCGGCAGAACGGAACGAAGCGACCAGTCGGCCGCGTACTGGTCCATGCTGGAATATGCGCCCTTCATCTCGCTGTACACAACGCCGGATATACCAAGCCTGCCGCCTGAATATTCAAGGTGGTGGCCCTCCTGCATGAATGTCCATTCATCAAGGTTTGGGTTGAATACCGCATCGCCGTAAACGGACATCAAATTAAAATAATCTTTTTCGTTGATGGAACTTGCGGGGTAAACAGTTTTGTCCGGAAATGTCCATGCGTTAAGGTATGTTTGCAGGCTGCCCTGCGCCAAAACAAGAAAGGCGTCTTTTAGCGGATAATTTTTTGAACCGCATAAAACCGAATGTTCGATTATATGGGCGACGCCGCTTGAGTCATCGGGGGCTGTAGCAAACGCATACGCAAAAAGATTTTCATCATCATCATTATAAATATGAAATACTTCTGTTTTTGTTTTTTCATGCCGCGCATAAATACCGTCTGCTTTAAATTCATCAAGGTAAACAATATCTAAAACCTTAAATCCGCTGTCAAGCGTCTGTCCCTTATGCAGTTTTGTTTTCATCGTCAAATGCTATACATTTTAATTATATCTGTCTATACTCATTACAAAGGGAGAATTATATGGCTATTGTTACCATTTCAAGGGAATTGGCGGCGCTTGGTGATGAGATTGCAAGGGAGCTGGCAAAGCATCTAAACTACCGCTTTGTAGACCGGTTTAAGTTGGAAGAATGCATAAAAGGCTACGGCGTTACCAAACAGAAACTGGAAAAGTATGATGAGAGAAAACCGTCGTTTTTTGCCTCGTTATCGCAGGACAGGGACGATTACCTGCATTATTTAAAGTCCGCGGTTTTAAGTGAAGCAAAAGACGGTAACTGCGTTGTAACAGGACGGGGCGCGTTTGCGATTCTTGACGGATTGCCCGGTGTGCTGCCCGTGTATCTTGTATCGTCAAAAGAGGTAAGGGTGGCGCGGGTAAAAAGTTATTTTCACTGTGATGAAAAACGGGCGCTGCAAATAATCTCGCAAAGTGATCAGGACAGGATTGGTTTTCATAAGTATTTTTTTGAAGTTGACTGGAGGGACCCGTCAAACTACCAACTGACAATAAATACTTCGCATCTTCACCCGTTAGCCTGCGCGGAGCTAATAAAGAATTTGCTTTCAAACACAATAAACAGCGGGACAGAAGACGCATTCAAGATTCGCATGAAAGATTTACTCCTGGCGCAGAGGATAATTCATCATGTGCTGTACGAACAAGGGATAGCGATACACTTTTTGGAAGCATCTGTTTCGCTTGGCAACGCCTGCCTGTTTGGGGTTGCATCTTCCGCGTCCATAGCGGACGCCGCAATTAACGCGGCAAGGGAAGTCCCGTCCATTGAGGGGGTAAAATCGGAAATTCAGGTGGTGCATGAATATTCCGTTATGCCCTAGTTTTTCACAATGCTGCGGCGGAGGAAAATTTGTACGCCGGTGATTTTTATTCCGCACGGGATTTTTTTTACCTGTCTGCGATTCTGTTAGGCGCAGCCATCGGGTTTTTCTTTAGTTTTTATAAAAAGGGCCTGCGGTACGGCCAAAAAGAAAATCGTGTTACGGCTGGTTTTTGGCTGCTACCCGCCGCCATCCTGGCCGCGTTCGCCGCTTTCATCCTGTCTGGCGGAGATGTGCTACAGGAAAGGGGTATCCTAATCATGGCCACCTGCATGATGGCGGCAGGGGGGCTCGCGGTGCTGTTACCGGAAACATTTCTGTTTCCGGTGATCGTGGTAAGCGGCGTCTGTGTTGTGTTTGGGGCCCATATTTTTTTACGTTATCCCCAGATTTACAGCCGTATACCGGTAACAAGAATCGAGCTCGGCGCAGCCGATACCATTTTGATAGAACCGGAGTACCCAAAATTTATGCTTGCAAATAAAAATTTATTTGCCGGTAACGAAGCGCGGATTCGGTATAAGAATTATTACGACAAGTCTCACCCTTTTACGTTGGAATACACCGCCGTCATAGTTACTATCAACCGTATAGTGCCGTTGATAGGGGGACAGCGGCGTTGCATCCTGACCGGCTTGAATCTGGTTGACTATCGTCGGCTGCGTTTAAGGCTATACTTCCCGTCATTCCCGGAAGATGCGCTTATGAATTCCTTGCTTTTGTACGACGGCTCGCTGGTAAGCACCCAAAACTTTTTTAATCAAATTGAGTTGAACAACCTGGAGTTGCACACCGAGTATACGATCTACTTTGACGGCAGGAATCTTTCATCAAGCGTCAGGAATCGTTTTGGACATACCGGCGGGCCGGTGCAGCGTGTAATATGGCGGCAGGGAAGCGAGGTAAAGGAATGATGACAGAACCGGCAGGATTGCGCAATTTCTAATGGGAAAAACTGACACGTACAAAAAAAACATGGAGGCGGCGCGGCGCTTTTTCCCAGGCATTGAACAAAAGATTGAGGGGGCCAAGTCCGGGCCGTACCTTGTTTTGGAAGAGACCGCCTCCGGCGCTCCCACGGCACGGCTTGACGGGCGCTACCTGCATTCGACGCGGGACCCGGCGCGGGAGGCGGCGCGGCTTGTCCTGGTGGCGGACGTTGGCAAGACAAGCCAAAACCGTGCCTTCCTGCTACTCGGCTTCGGACTTGGTTACGCCGCGGAGGCCGCGGCTGCGCTCGATCCGCCCCCGCTCGTCATAGCGGTGGAAAAGCGGGTGGATGTCCTGCGCGCGGCTTTTGAAACCCGTGATCTAAGCGGCCTTCTTGGGGGCCGACTCGTGTTTGTCCTGGGGGACGAACCAGGCGCCGTTACCGAGGCGCTACGCATTGCTCCAAAAGAATTGTCGATTATACGGAATCCGGCCTTGACCGCGGCGGACGCTGAATTTTACCGCGAACTGGAACGGCACATCGAAAACTGGCGTACGAAGGACGCTGTGAACGAGGCGACGCTGCGCCGTTTTGGTAAACGCTGGGTGAAGAACCAGGCCGCGAACCTTCCCGCTGTACGCGACCTGCCGGGCATTGGACTTTTGGCCGGACGTTTTGACTTTCCTGTGCTGCTGCTGGCGGCGGGCCCCACGCTGGATCAGCTTGACAGAAAAGTGGCCGCCCTTGCCGAACGTTGCGTTGTTGTGGCGGTGGATACCGCGCTCCGTTTTTTAAGACGCGAAGGGGTCAAGCCCGATTTCGTTGTTTCCGTTGATCCCCAGTACTGGAACACGCGACACCTGGACCGCTGTCTGTCTGAAAAAAGCGTGTTGGTAGCGGAAGCGGCCTGCTACCCAACCTTGCTCCGTGACAGGCTGGACGGGGTAGGTGTGGGGCGGCCCTCATTCCTATGCGGCTCCCTCTACCCGCTATCCGGTTTCATCGAGAGACGGGTGGATGTGAAGGGACGGCTGGGGTCCGGTGGTTCCGTTGCCAGCGCCGCCTGGGACTTCGCCGCGTCCCTTGCACCGGCTCGCGCGGCCCGGCCAATCTTCATCGCAGGGCTGGACCTTGCCTTCCCCGGCTTCGCGACGCACTACAGGGGCGCACTTTTCGAGGAGCGGGCGCTCGTCACCGCGACGCGCTTCCTGCCTGCCGAGACCCTGTCTTTCCGCGCCTTGCTGGACGGCGCGCCATTTTTCGCTGCGGCGGCGGACGGGACGCTCGTTTTAACGGACAAACGCCTCGCCTTGTACGCCTCGTGGTTTGAAAACCGGCTGAAATCACCGGAAAACCGCGGTAGCTTCCGGCTTTCCGGCAGGGGCCTGGCGATAAACGGGATGAAAACGGCCGGTATCGAAGAGGTTTTAGACCTGCCACCCTGCCGTGCCGAGATTTCGCGCCGTACCGAACAGGTTTTAAGCGAAATTTTTCAGAAATGGAACTCCGAAACCGAACGCGCAGCGCGCAACGAACGTTACAAGACGGCCACAACTGCCCTTAGCTCAGGGCTTCTGGCGGCGTTGGACACGGCGCGGGAGGATGCGCTGAAAAGGATAGATGCGGCAAAAGACGCTCCGCTGGAAAGCGAAGTGAAGGCTATAGCGGGCTTTCTCCATTTTACACCAAATGATTGCAGCGAGTTGATTGACGGCATCAGTTTTACGTTGTCCGCGCTAAAACGGGCTTAACCTGGAATAGGGGCCGCGGCCCGGCGTAGCTTTTCGCGGACAATGCGTGAGGCGGCGTCCCGGAGGCGGGCGCGGGTCAGCCTGCCGTCCGCCAGTGCGGAGAGTATCGTGTTGTGTACGCCTGCAAGGTTACGCGGCCAGGCCATCACCATGTCCGCGCCGGCAGCGAGCGCCGTTACAGACTTTTCCGCCGTACCGTAACCGCCGGAAACCGCGCCCATCGAAAAATCGTCCGCCAGGATTATGCCGTTAAATCCAAGCTCGCCGCGCAACTTTTGCCTCATCGCTACCTCGGACAGGCTGGCGTTCCGCCCTTCGTCCCAGCCGGGGACTACCACATGCGAGATCATCACACCCGCCGGTTGAAGGCCGCCGCCGGAAACCGCAATCAGAGCGGCAAACGGAGCCGTAGCCTGCCGTAGAGCCTCCTCGCCACCGGACAGTATGGGTGTCCCCAGATGCGGGTCAATCTCTGAGTTTCCGGGGAAATGTTTAAGGACGCAGGCTATGCCGGCCGCCTTCATGCCGTGCATGAAGGCGGCGGCGGCAGCAGCGGTAAAGTCCGGGTCGGGACCGTACGAACGTGTGCCGAGAAAGGCCCTGTTACCGTCCGTCAGCGTTTCGGCGAGCGGGGCGAGGTTCATCGTTATGCCGAGCGCGGCGAGCCCAGCCGCCGACCTGGCAGCGTCGGCCTCCACCGCAAGTAGCGCCGCTTCCCGCCCACTCCGTTCCGCCATATCAAAGTACGAAAGCGGCGCGGGTAGCCGTTCTACACCGGATGTAAAGCGGTGCACGTCTCCGCCCTCGTGGTCGAGCGCTATGAACGGCTCTAACCTGTCTTCCGTTCCGGGAAGGCTGTAACCCGCCGCCGCGAGAATCCCGTCCGTCATGCGCCTTATGGAATCGGCATCCGTGTCAAGGTTTTTCCTGAACAGCATCACGGCGCCCACCGGTACGCGGCGGAGGCGTTCTTCCTCGTCCCCATCCGGCGGGCCGCACGCGTCCACGCCGGCCATTATCACCTGGGCCGCAAGCTGCCCGTCCGTCATAAGGCTGACGAGCACAGCCGCTTCCTCCAACAACACCGCTTCCCTGTCCAACCCAGGCGGTTCCGGAACGACAGGGACTGGTTCAGGAGTTTTTTTTGTGCAGGAGTTAAACAGGAAAATGGCGCTTAGAACAATGATCGGTGTTTTCAAGGTTGAAGTGTCTCGCCAGGCGGGCAGCGTGGGTAAAGCGGCACAAAGAAAGCGCTGAAAAACGGATAGATGTTTTTCAGCGCTTCCCGTTAGCAAACATCATCAGAAACCGCCCAGCCCGCCAAACAGCAGGGCAATGACGATAACAATTATCGCCAAAACCGCAAACGCTAGGCATACAATAACGAAGATGCCGCTGAACTTCCAGTACGCACTGTTGTTCCGCAATGCTGCTTCCAGTACATCCGCGCTGTTGTCCATTTTCAGCGCGCGGAGTTTTGATCCGGCAAGAAAAAGAAACCTTGCCGGAAAGAAGCATATCACGGCAAGCACAATATACAAGAAGCCTACTATCAAACTGTTCGGCAGGTGCGGAGTATTCGCTCCAAGCGCAACCATCACGATGCCGCTTACCAGCATTATTCCGTAGCTGATAAAGCTAACAATTCCGAGGAACGACATCCACGGGCCTGAATCTTTCAGGTAGGAAGCTGCCGTCTCCGTAAGCGGAGGCGGGTAGGCGCACTGTTCCTGTACGCTGTTCCCTGATTCCTCCAGTTCTATTTGCTCCTCGTGCTCACCACTGTCCATCTATTTGCACCTTGCAAGCGTGACGGCGGAAGTTACCACTATGTCATCAACCGAGCAGCCGCGCGAAAGGTCGCTGATGGGTTTGGCAAAACCTTGCAGGAAGGGGCCAAAGGCTTCTGCATTGCCGAGTCTCTGCACGAGTTTGTAGCCTATGTTTCCCGCGCCAAGGTCCGGGAACACGAGCGTATTCACCTTGCCGCGTACCGGGCTGCCGGGTGCCTTCTTGTCCGTTACGGACGGCACGAGCGCGGCATCCGCCTGTAGTTCGCCATCAAACAGGAAGTCGGGTTTTTTTTCTTTAAGTATCTCGGTTGCCTGCTGAACCTTGGTAACGTTGAGATGAGATGCCGACCCTTTTGTCGAGAACGACATCAGCGCCACGACAGGCTCCACATCAAGGAATTCGCGGCAGGACTGGGCCGCGCTCTCCGCTATGTCCGCCAGTTGTTCGGCGGTCGGGTCCGGCAGCACGGCGCAGTCCGAGAATACTAGGCCGCCTTCTGCGCCCCAGCTCTTGTCCGGCACAGTCATCACAAAGCATGAGGAGGCCGTCTTTGAGCCTTTCTGTGTGCCGATTATCGCCAGCCCGGCGCGAAGCACATCGGCGGTTGAGCTTTCGGCGCCGGCAACCATAGCGTCCGCGTCTCCCAGATTCACCATAATCGCTCCCCAGCGAAGGAAGTGCTGTATCTCGCTCTTTGCCTTGTCTTCCGTTACCGGCTCCTTTACCGGTTTGCCCTTAGCTTTGTTCGCCTCCTCCTTCGCGTGAAGTATGTCGTAGTAAGCCTTGGCATACCTGCCCAGATCCGCCGATGTCGCCGGATCGGCTATCTTTATACCGTCCAGCTTGACGCCTTCCTTCTTTGCCACGCTTTCTATCGCGTCCTTTGCCCCCACAAGCGTGACTTCAGACGCCAGCTTTCCGTCAACCAAAAGACGGGCCGCCTTTACCGTGCGCGGCTCGTGTCCCTCCGCCAAAACCAGCTTCTTTTGCAATTTAAATGCCTTTTCCTTCATTTTCTGAACAAAATCCATACTTTCCTCCAAAACGATTTTTTTCCCTCCCTTTTGCCCGCCCCAGGAACGGTTCTCTAAGTATAACCCGGCTTACCCGGGGCGGCAAGCGGCTCAACGCTGCGCGTTGAGCTTCGGTGTTTGCGGTAAGCAAGCTGCGCTTGCTTACCGCAAACTCCAGGCTCAATGTTTGGAGTTGAGCATTGAAGTTTGTTTACCGCAAACTCCAGGCTCAATGTTTGGAGTTGAGCATTGAAGTTTGTTTACCGCAACCTCCAGGCTCA
>JAITIR010000025.1 GCA_031279285.1 Spirochaetaceae bacterium
TGGCGCAATCGGTGCTACTTTAACGCAAGGTAAACAAAGTTTACCCCATTTGCGCAATGAAATGAGCAAATACATTAGGGAAACGCGATTAGCGTCAAGTTAATCAGCGTTTCCCTAAATGAGCCTGTACTTATCATGATAGTCGAAAACCGGATGACGGTGGAGCGGGAGGCGGTACTACAACTGCGGTATGCATCATATTCGGTAAAACGGCCGCATATCCTCAATCCGGTTAAGACCATGCCTGACGTGGTTGATTTGCAGGTTATCTATGTTTCCGATGGCGACCAGTGAACCGATTAACACCTGGGCGGCAACGCGGAGGCTTGTTTGAAACCCGGCTGCGAGGTACAATCTTTCTATGTTTGTAGAAGCGTACTCTTATGATGATGTGTTGTTGCTGCCCGGGTATTCGGAGATTCTGCCGAGGGACTGCGACGTAAAGACGCGGCTTTGCGCCGGTTTGGAGTTGAACGTGCCGGTTTTGTCCGCCGCGATGGATACGGTAACCGAGGAGAAACTGGCGATAGCGATAGCGCTTGAAGGCGGCGCGGGGGTCATACACCATAACCTGAGCCCGGAGGAACAGGCGCGGCAGGTTGCCTCAGTCAAAAGATACCTTAACTGGGTGATAGAAACGCCTGTAACGGTAGGGGTGGATGTGAAAGTCGGCGAGGTAAAAGAGATGATGCGCCGCTACAACGTGTCCGGGATGCCCGTACTGGACAGCGACAAGCGCCTTGTAGGTATAATCACGAGCCGCGACCTTAGGTTTTGCAGCGATGATACGCTCCCTGTTTACCAAGTGATGACGCGGAAACTGGTTACCGAGCAGGGTTCTCCCTCACCTGACAGCGCCCGCAGGAAATTTGACGAGAATCGTATCGAAAAACTGCCTGTAGTTGACAGTGAAAACCGTTTGACCGGCCTTATCACCGTCAAAGACATGGAAAAACACGCGCAGTACCCGTATGCCGCGACTGACGGAACGGGGAGGCTGATCGTCGGAGCCGCGATCTCTCCGCTGGACTATGAGATTCGTATCCCGCTGTTAAAAAACGCCCATGTTGACTTTGTTGTAGTAGATACGGCGCACGGGGACACCAGGAATGTCGCCGGCGCGGTGAGCGGAATAAAAAAGAAGTTTGACATACCGGTAATCAGCGGAAACGTGGCGACAAAAGAGGGGACGCGCCGCCTGATAGACGCGGGGACTGACGCGGTAAAGGTGGGGATGGGGCCGGGCTCCATCTGCACTACCCGTGTAGTAGCGGGGGTAGGCGTGCCTCAATTTACCGCCGTATGGGACTGCGCTGAGGAAGCGGGGAAGGACAATATCCCCGTTATCGCGGACGGTGGCATAAAGTTTTCAGGCGATATAACGAAGGCTATAGGCGCGGGCGCCGATACGGTTATGATAGGCAGCCTGTTTGCCGGTCTGAAAGAATCGCCCGGCAGCGAAATCATCTTTGACGGCCGCATCTACAAGGAGTACAGGGGCATGGGCAGCATCGGCGCGTTGAAGGACGGCGGCGGCGAGCGCTACCAGATAGCAAAGGACGAGGAGCCTACGCCCGAAGGCATAGAAGGCCGCGTTCCTTACAAGGGTGAACTCCGCCTGTTCCTCCATCAACTGGTGGCCGGGCTCCGCAAGGGTATGGGCTACTGCGGCTGCAAGAGTATCGCCGAACTAAAGAGTTACCGCAAATTTTTAAAGATTACGGCGGCGGGCCTGCGTGAAAGCCACGCGCACGATGTCCAGATAACTCAGGAAGCGCCCAACTATTCAAGGATGTAGGCCGGGCGGACGCTTTCCCTCCTCGTAGGAGAATCTTAGCCCCTCACTTAACCACTATGCGCGCCGTATCTCCGTTTTTTGTTGGCCGTATCGAAAAGCTTAAAATTTTCCAAAATCGGAATCACTGTTTTGCAATGCGATCAGTTGACTAAAAAAAAATATGCAAGTATATTGAGTATATAGTGCTGGAGCATGATTTATGATTGTGTTTCAGTTTGCCCCCCGGGTTTCATCACCTCCTTTTCCCGGGGGGTTTTTTTTAAGCAACCTGGGTTTCGGCTTTTTTACCGCTTACGGACATGAATGCTTGTAAAATTCCTTAATTACCAATAGAGTTAATAACGTGGCCAGTTTTTACTTTACGTTTGAACGTGAGGATGATGGTTTTTCAGCGGGAACAACATTGCGTTTTTCGGGCGGCAAGGGCGGCTTACCGGATTACCGTCGTTACACAGGCGTTGAACGTGAGGCGTTGCGGGAATTTCTTACCGAATACGGCAGGCAGGCGAGGGGCTTTTTTGTCGATTTTGGAGGCTACGGCGCAGCTAAAACGCAAGGCTCCCTGGTATTTAACCCGGAAAGCCGGCTTATCGACCGGCTTTTGGCGTCTGGCCTGTTGCGTAACGCCGCGGGCGAGTCGTTAAACGCCGCGGACGGTTTTTTCCGTTGCGCGCTCAAGTTGGACTCGCATAGCGATTCTTCCGTTAAGGCAAGCCTCGTGCTGGAGGACGGCTCAGGCAGCATAATCAAAGTCGATGGCGAATCCCCCACAAACATTGCCGTTTACAGCGCCTCGCTTGCCGTGGCGGGAAACACCGTCTACCGTATAGAGGACCTGGGCCCCCGCTGGACCGAAACCAATTTTCTCAATACAAGCATTCCAAAATCAGAGATGAGCGCCTTCCTCTCCCTCGTCTTTTCACGTTTTACCGGTATACCGCTTCTCTACGATGGCTGGACTGTCCGCAGGGTGCGTCCTGTCCAGGCGTTGCCCGCCCTGCTCTTCATGGAAATTGACCGCTACGGGTACCTCCATATACGCCCTATAGCTCATCTACAAAACTTCCCGCCCCTGTTCCTCGAAAACGAGGAGATAGTCTCGGCGGTGAACGTGGACGAGGCGGAAAGAACGATAGGTATTTCCGAGATCGTATTCCCGGAAGATTCCGGCGAGCTTTTCCGCGGCCTCTTGTTAAAATGGAACAAGACGGCAAAGAGTATGCTGCACGAGGAAAACGGGCGATTCATACTGGCGCCGGATTTTGCTAAATCTTTCTTTGCCGAAAACATCATAGAGCTTACCCGGCGTTTTGTGCTGCTGCAAACGGCGGTGCTTAAAGATTACCGGCTCAATTTTTCGCGTCCAAAGGTGCGGCTTTCGATGGGCCGTGGCATAGACTACCTGTCCGGCTCCTGCGAGATAGAACTTGAGGGACAGACCTTCTCATTTCAGGATTTCATGCGCGAGTACAGGGCCTCATCGTTCATCACGCTTGCGGACGGATCGCGCACATTTCCTGACAAACGGACGATGGACAAGCTGGATAGGCTGGTCTCCGTACTGGACGGCGGCGCGATAGAACTGTCATACTTCGATATTCCGTTGCTGTTACAGGATGATAATTTCGAGGTCGATGGAGCGGCGTGGGAGGATGCCCGCCCCTTCTTCACTAACTACAATGGCATAGCTTCACGTACCGGTGAATGGACGCTGGCGGGAGGCTGCCTGCGGCCATACCAGCAGTACGGTGTACGCTGGTTGGACTATCTGCGGGAGTACGGCATGGGCGGCTGTCTCGCGGACGAGATGGGGCTTGGCAAGACGATTCAGGTAATATCGCTGCTCCGCGCCCTGTACGCGGAGGCGCTTGCCAAAACAGGGGATGGCTCCGCGGGCAAAGCTAAACCTGGCAGCGCTAAACCTAAACCGGAAGCCGCCGCTCCCTGCCTTGTTCTATGCCCAAAGTCCGTGGTGTTCAACTGGGAGGCCGAGATACGGCGCTTTGCGCCGGAACTGCCGATTTCCGTGCATTACGGTGTGGAACGCGACTTTTTGGAGATCAAAGCGGATCAATTCAGCGTAGTACTAAGCACCTACGCCACGCTGAGACGCGACGTGGAGGAATTCGGGACAATAGAATTCCTGTACGTCATCCTTGATGAATCGCAGAACATCAAAAATCTTGCAAGCCAAACCGCCGCCGCCGTAATGAGCCTAAAGGCAAAACACCGCCTTGCGATGAGCGGAACACCGATAGAAAACAACCTTTCCGACCTATACAGCCTGTTCCGCTTCCTGAACCCCGCGTTCTTCGGCTCGCAGAAACAGTTCATGTCCCGTTACCTCCATCCGATTCAGGATGAAAACAATGAGGACGCCCTGCGCGACCTTAAGGTCCGCATCTACCCGTTTATGCTGCGCCGGCTGAAGCGTGACGTGCTGCGTGATCTACCGCCAAAGACCGAGGAAACCGCATTCATCGAGCTGCCGGCGGAACATCTTGCCGTATACCACAGGCGGCGGATCGAGTACAAGCGGCTGATCGAAGGGATAGTCGCAAGCGGCCAGTACAACAAGCAGGCTTTCTTCATCTTCAAGGCGCTTTCCGAGTTGCGCCGTCTTGCCTCCGCTCCGGAATCTGCGCCAATGAATGGCGGCGGCGCTTATGACGGCATCTCGGAAAAACGGCGTTATTTGATGGATGTTGTGGCGGAACTTGCGGGAAACGGGCATAAGTGCCTCATTTTTACAAACTTTTTGGCCAATGTCGAGAATGTAAGCGGTGATTTAACGGCGCGCGGTATAGAAAACATCACGATGACAGGCTCCACAAGCGACAGGCAGACCCTTGTACACCGTTTTCAGACGAATCCGGACGTAAAGGCCTTCATTATGACGTTAAAAACTGGCGGTACCGGCCTTAACCTTACCGCGGCGGACTACATTTTCATCATGGATCCGTGGTGGAATGCGGCGGCAGAGATGCAGGCCATAGACCGCGCGCACAGGATAGGACAAGAAAACCCTGTGTTCTGCTACCGTCTGATCGCACGTGACACGATAGAGGAACGGATACTCGAACTGCAAGGGCGCAAGGCCGATCTAGCCGCGTCCCTCCTGTCGGACGATACCGGCTCGCTCAAGGCTCTTTCTCCGGAAGACATCGCGTACCTTGTAGGGGATGAATAATGATTACCATACCGGAAAAGATCGAAACCCGAAAGACGCCGCTTAAAGGCGACGCGCTGAAAGAAGCGGAAAAAAACATAAGCCGGTTTTTTGCCCCAGACTATTTGACTCTGAGTGAGGCTAGCAGGCTGTATAATGATTTTTTTGGCAGGAATATACGCGGAAAATTTAAGACCGAAAAAATTGATAACGCTGTAAATGATTTTTTATTCACCGATGCCGGTTCGTTTGACAAATGGTTTTTTTCGCTGCCTCCTGATTCCCAGAAGATACTCTATGCGGTTGTGTTTGAAGAATTTGTTTTCATTGACATACTAGAAAAAACGTTAAATATAAAAATAAATATCATCAAAATAGGCTGGTGCGCGTACGATTTGGACCACTGGTATAAGCTGCCCTTTCTTATGTTATCCAGAGATGATGACGATTTTCCTTGCTGTATCGGCATAAAACCGCTTTACCGTTTCGCGCTTCTACAGCAATTTATACCGCCGCCTGAGGCCTTGCTGGAAAATTGCGTATGTAACGAGCCGCCAGGCGCGGTGCTGTACAACAATAGTAATGAGATTGCGGAGTCCGTGCCTCTTTTCTGCGAAGCGTTAAACGAGGTTTTACGTGAGGAAGCTGGAGAAAAAAAAATCATCCGGTCTTTCACAAAAAAAAGCGTTAATAAACTTTACACGGCTTCCGGTTTTGCGCCTTTTCCGTTTGAAACGGAAAAGGCGCTCGCTCCGTATTCGCCGGTGGCAGCCGATCTGCTCGGGCATTTTCTGCTCTTCATGGAAAATTTTCGCATGTTGACAAGGCCGGAAAATGCGGCTGAAACTTTGAGTAATTTTCTGAAACGGTTTTTTGGTTTAATTGGCCAAAAAAATAGCGATGGCAGATGCTGGATTATAGAAACGATTGAGAACAATATGTTTTTTAACCATTTGGGTAAAACGTCCTTGTCAACCTATAGTCAAAGAAATAATTCGGAAATTTTTTCTTTGCGCCATACGCTGATGGGCAGCCTGATTTCCATCGCGAAAGAAGGGCGCACATTCGATGCCGCCGCGCTGGTAAAGCAGCTAAAGTACTCCGGGAAAGGGCTTTCTTTTTTTAAAGGAAGTGAATTTCAGTACTTAAAGATAAAGGCTGACAAAATCTATGTTTCCGAAAACGAAATGGAAAAAGACTCCTGGGAGACTTTTCGCCCTTCCGGGGTGTTGCGTTTTGATTTTATGGAAAAACCGCTTTTTTTGGGCTACTTTTACCTCTGCGCAAGCCTTGGGATACTTGAAATAACACAGGCGCCGCCTCCGCTTATCTGTGAGCGAGGTAATAAAAAATTGCCCGCCTCAATTTTTGACAGCCTTAAAACGGTAAAGATTACGGAATTCGGGCTTTGGTGCCTGGGACTCAGTGGCAAAGTGCCTGAAATAGAAAAAAGTAATTACGAGGCGATAGCGGATAACGAACTGTTCCTTGTTACCGTGCGCGGGAAGTCACTTGAGCGTACAATATTTCTTGACCGCATAGGCGAAAAACTGGGAACGGACAGATGGCGCATAAACCCGTCAACGTTTATTTCAGGCTGCCTAACCAAAGCGCATATAGAGGACCGTGTAAAAAGATTTCATAACTTGATAGAAAAAAGTCCCGCGCCGCATTGGGAAAAACTGTTCAAAACGGTACTCGATCGCACGGATTTTTTGGACGATCAAATGCTGGACGCTGTTGTCTACCGGCTGCCGTTTGATACGCCTGAAAAGCGGGAGGCTTCCGTAGAACTTCTTGCCGATCCTGAACTGCGTGATACGGCGATGCGGGCGGAAGGAGGCTTACTCGTAGTTCCGCGCAGAAACGAAAAACGTTTTTACGATCTGCTTGCCGCGCATGGTATAGCTCATTTTCGCCTATGAAAAGCATTATCCGCCGATCATTATTCGTTATTTGTTGTTTTGCTTTTGCCGAACCCTGCCTGCCCGCATCGCTCGATGAACAGGGCGATTCGTTTGGCGGCGGTTTTGTCAGCAAGACCATAGCGGTGGAACTTCTACAGGGCAAGCTGCTAAACGATGTTCAGTTTGGAGAGGTAAACCCGGGCCTGATGCCGGATAACGTTGAACTGCGCTCAATTTTTGCGGAAAGCATCGCCTCCCTAACGCCGTCCATGCTTGTCGAAAGCCTTTTTTTGTACAAAAAACCGGCCTCGTACCATAAAGCCGGGTGGACCGGACCTGAAAAAACGGCCGTGTTGAATGTGCTTGTATCTATAAGCACGCTTTCCGGAATCGAATACTATTCGCGAAGCCGCGGCCGCATGCGGACTTTTTATGAAGAGTCGTCCGTAATAAACGACCCCCGGCAAAAACTTATCCAGGACGATCCTGTTTTTTTACCGGAGTACCTTCCGTCAAAAATTACGCTTTACGCACGACAAAAAGACTTGAGTTTTGGCGATAATGTGTACCGCTACGATTATTTTATCAGGGACGGGGCGATAATTTTTACCCAAAAGAATTGCAACGCTATCAGTTACGGCATAGTGCCGCTTGCTGCAAAGGAAAAACTTTGTGTCCTTTCCGCTGTTATTGACGCCGGTGAATACTTTTTGATATACGCCGCCAGCATGACCAAGGCGCCTCCGTTTTCCGGTCTTAAAAAAAAGGCCGGCGACTCGTTTGTCTCGCGCGCCGAAGCTCTGATAAAATGGTTCACGCTGCGAATGGGGGGCGCTGACACAGAATGAACGAACAGGGTGCGCTGTATCTGCTGAAGTTTGGAGAACTCACGCTGAAGGGTGGCAACCGGGAAACCTTTGTCAGGGTTTTGATGGGGAATCTTGCCGCCATGCTGCGCGGCACGGGCGCGTCCATCACAAGGACGGAAGGACGCCTGTACGTAAACTGCTCCGTAGAAAAACAGGCTGTCTGTGAGGATGTGTTTTCGCGGCTTGCCGGAATAAGCGGCTGGGCCAGGGCGCGCGGGAGTGAAAAAACGGTGGAGGCACTTATGGGCGCCGCAGTGGACGAAGCGCGTGTCTGCTACGACGGGGGCGCGCATTCTTTCAAGGTGGAAGCGCGGCGGACCGACAAAAGCTTTCCGCTCAATTCGTACCAGATTTGCTGCATGGCTGGGGATCGGATAGCAGGCGCGATACCCGGTTTTAAGGTGGATGTCCATTCACCAGAAGCCACGGTAAACATAGAGGTACGGGAGCGTGCCTACATTTACGGCGCGGAACGGCGCGGCCTCCGCGGTCTACCGGTCGGGGTATCGGGGCGCGGTATGCTGCTGTTGTCCGGCGGCATCGATTCGCCTGTAGCGGGCTACCTGATGGCGCTTCGTGGGATGCGCATCTTTGCCGTGTACTTTCACGCATACCCTTACACGCCGGACGAGGCCCGTCAAAAGGTTGTGCGTCTTGCCGAAATCGTTGGGTTGTACGGGATGGGCGTAAAGCTGAGCGTGGTTTCTTTCACCAAGGTGGAGCAGCGTATCAAGGAACGCGCCCCGCCGGAGTGGTCAACCGTACTGCTCCGCATGGCGATGATGGACTGCGCGTCAACGCTTGCCGTGGGCAAGCGTTGCAAATGCCTCATCACGGGTGAAAGTTTAGGTCAGGTCGCCAGCCAAACGATCGAGAACATGACCTGTGCGGAAAGCCGCGCCCGCCTTCCCGTGCTGCGCCCGCTGATCGGGCTCGACAAGGAAAGCATCATAAGGCAAGCGGTCAAGATTGGTACCTATGAAACATCGATTCTGCCATACCAGGACTGTTGCACGATTTTCAGCCCGCCCCACCCGGTGATCCATGCCCCGCTCCACGAGGCCGCCGCCCTGTACGACAGCCTCGACCTGCCTTCCCTCCTCCGGACCGCCGGCGGGTTTCAGATGCAAGGCTAGATTCGTATTAGAATATCCGGCTTGTGCAGGGTGGCCGCCTCCAGAAAATTATGGGCCGGAACATCAACCCCAAGATCGATTACATTCATGCCCCGGTACCTCAGGGCGTCCGCAAAAAGGTCCTTGCCTATGTTGTGGATATCCCCGTCGGTTGTACCGATCACCATTGTCCCGGAAATGAGAGAATGTTCCCATGTTGTATTTTGTTTCTATCTTGTGCAATCCTTCCATGATCTCACATTGACAATTCCGCCATATATTGCTATACTGTCAGTATGTACTTTATGGGCAGCCACAGTCCAAACATTCTCTCGCCCGAACGGTCGCCCGCTGCCTCGCAAAGCAGCCCCGTCCCCATGCGCCGCTCACAGGTGACGCTCGCCGGTACAAACAGTGTGCCATCCACCAGGTCCTCGTCCCGTTCATTCGCGCTCATTAGCTCCGACCCCCCCCCCCCCCCAGGGAATAGGCTTTTTTGGCAAATCAACATACAGCCTTCCTGTCGGCGTGAACCGCGAAACCGGACCGTCCCCGCGACTTCTCCCCCCGCCCTTGGCGGGCCGTTCATTAGAGTTGTCAGAAACCTCAGTTTCTGAACAACTTCCGCTGAAAAACCTGTTCAA
>JAITIR010000011.1 GCA_031279285.1 Spirochaetaceae bacterium
CCGCCATTTCCACCCGTAGCGCGGCCATCACAATCCCGACGCCCAGCGGCTTGGTAAGTATCAACTTGTGCCCGGCCTTTGGCGTATTGTTCCGTAGCACCTTCGATGTCTCGATGATACCGGCAACGGCCAAGCCGTACTTGGGCTCCCTGTCGTATATAGAATGCCCGCCGCCCAGCACAGCGCCCGCCTCCGCAATCTTCTCGGCGCCGCCGGCAAGTATCTCCGCAAGAACAAGTTTTTCCATCGATTCGGGGAAGCTCACAAGGTTCAGCGCTACCATAGGTTTGCCGCCCATGGCCCACACATCGCTCAGGGCGTTTGCGGCGGCGATCCGCCCAAAGACGCGGGGCTCATCGACCATAGGCGGGAAAAAATCCGCCGTAAAGATAAGTGAACGTTCCTCGTCAAGCACATAGACCGCGGCGTCATCGGCGGCGTCGAACCCGACAAGCAGCCTGCTGTCCCCGCCTGAGGGCAGACCCGCCAACAGTCGCGCCAGCCCGTCGCTCTCTATCTTTGCCCCGCATCCGCCGCTCACGCAATTTGAAAGCAACGATTCAGCGTTTTTCCCCATCCGTTCCTCCAGCCGTCCTGTCGATTGTGAATTTCCTGTACGTTCCCGTTGTTCCCGATTTCTCCCATGCTTCGCTGATGTCAAAGCCGCACTCCGACAGAAACGCGGACGCCCTATCAATGTCTTCCGGCGAAAACCGCAGACAAAAACCGCAGCCCCCCCTTATGCCGGACGGCACGGGCATGACACGGACGTTAAACGCCTGTTTTGTAAGCGCCTCTTCCGCCATGATTGCCCGGGATACGCTTTCAAAACAGATGATGACTTCGTTAACGCTTTCCATCGTATTTACAGGAAAAAAATGGCGGAGGCGTGTGAGAATCGAACTCACCAAGGACGTTTCCACCCTTTGACGGATTTGAAGTCCGCAGCCGCCACCAGGCGACATTCACCTCCGCGTCTGCTAACCATAAAATTTTGCCCTGCTCCTGTCAAGCCAATGATTACATGGAGTTTGCGGAGTAAACCCCAAGCCCAAGCCGCAGGCTTGAGCCGCCTGCGTCAACATACGCGGGTGGAGGTTTAGTTGTCATTGAAGTTTGCCGGCTAGTGAATGATTTCGTACGGGAAGGGTACGTGCGCAAACCCAGAAGGGGTTTGCGCGCAATCAGCCGGGGAGAGCCAGCGACAACACTTCTTCAAAACGCTCTACAGGATGGAACTCAATACCCTTTTTTACAAGGTCCGGGATGTCGTCAAGGTCGCGCATATTCTGCTTTGGGATGATGATGTGTCTAGCCCTGTTGCGCTGGGCGGCTACGGTTTTTTCCTTGAGGCCGCCTATCGGCAAAACCTGACCCGTGAGACTCAGCTCTCCCGTCATCGCGAGGTTGGGGGCAATGGTTTTGTTGCGCATCATGGAAAGCAGGGCGGTTGCCATCGTAATTCCGGCGGAAGGGCCGTCCTTTGGGGTTGCGCCTTCGGGAATATGCAGGTGGATATGGTTTTTTTCAAACCATTCAGATGCAAGGCCGTACCTTTCCACCCCCAACTTGCGTGCAAAGGTCATCGCGATTGTGGCCGACTCTTTCATTATATCGCCCATCTTGCCGGTCAGCGTAAACCCTTCCTTGCCCGGCATGGATGTCGCCTCAATTATCAGCGTATCGCCGCCCATACTCGTCCACGCAAGCCCCAGCGACATGCCGGGTCGGTCCGCCTTCTTGTACAAGCCCTCCGGAAAAATCGGCTTCCCCAGATGCTTTTCGATAGTTTTCTTGTCGATCGCGAACTGGGCGGGTACGGCTTTACTTTCGTCCTTGCTTTCCTCGGCCTCAACGATCTGCTTTGCCAGTTTGCGGTGAATCTTGTCCAGGTTCTTTTCAAAGTTACGCACACCGGCCTCGCGGGCATAGCCGTTGGCAATGTGTAGCAGAGATTCTTTTGTATACTTTACCCTGCTCTTTTTGATGCCATTCTTTTCAAGGCTCTTTGGCAGCAGGTAGTGCTTTGCGATTTCAAGTTTTTCGGTGTCGATATAACCGGGCAGTTCTATCACCTCCATACGGTCGATCAGCGGCGCTGGTATCGTATCCAGCGTGTTCGCTGTAACGATGAAGAATATGTGCGATATGTCGAAGGGCAGGTCGAGGTAGTGGTCGCGGAAACTGATGTTCTGCTCCGGGTCAAGCACCTCTAGCAGCGCGCTGGACGGGTCGCCCTGAAAGCTGCTACCCATCTTGTCTATCTCGTCGATCATGAAGACGGGGTCCTTAACCTTGCATATTTTGAGTCCCTGGATGATTTTTCCGGGCATTGAGCCTATGTAGGTGCGGCGGTGTCCCTTGATCTCCGCCTCGTCCCTCATGCCGCCGACAGAAAACCGGAAAAACTGCTTGCCGAGCGCGTGGGAGATCGAGCGCCCCACCGAAGTTTTGCCGACGCCGGGCGGCCCGACAAGGCAGACGATAGAACCCTTGTTGTCCCGTCTCAGTTTTCGCACCGCAAGGTACTCCGTGATGCGGGTCTTCACGTCCTTCAGGCCGTAGTGGTCCGCCTCCAGGATGGCGGATGCCTTGGCCAGGTCAAAGTTTTCAGGCTTGGGATCGAGCCAGGGTAGTTCGACAATCCAGTCAAGGTAGTTCCTGGTAACGATAAATTCGGCTGAATTCGGCTCCATCAGGCTGAATTTCTCCAATTCTTCGTTAACAGCTTCCTTTATCTCGCCTTCAAACTTGAAAGAATCGATTTTATCCTTGATTCGTTTGAATTCCGAGCTTTTAGCGTCCGCCGCCTGCCCCAATTCAGTCCTAATTACCTTCAATTCTTCCTTAAGGAAGTACTCACGCTGTGACTTTTCGATTTTATCGTTGATTTCACGCTGAATCCGCTTCTGAATCCGCAGGAGTTCCTGTTCCTTTTTGATGTAAACCAGCACCTGCTCCATTCTTTTGCGGACATTGAACACCTCCAGCACCTTCTGTTGTTCTGCTTTGTCGATGTTAAGGATGCTGGTAATAAAATCGGCAATCTTCCCGGGGTGGTCTATGTTCACCATGTTGAGGCGCATCTCTTCGGAAAACAGCGGGTTATTCTCTGATATCTGCTTCATCTCGCTGATCAAGGCGCGAGTCAGCGCCTTTACCTCGCTTGTGTCGTCTTCCTCATCCTCAATGTAGCTGACTGCCGCTATGATGGGGTTGGAGGAACTGATCGCCTTTTTTATGACAAAACGCTTGATCGTAGATATGAATACGTTCAAGCCGCCGTCCGGCAGGTTGATTTTTTTGACGATTTTAGCGACTGTCCCCACCTTGTATAGGTCGCCGATGTCGGGTGTTTCAGCATCGTGCTCCACAAGCACGAGCCCGATATGACCATCACGGGAAGTCGTATCATCAACAACCCGCACATCGACCGGATTTCCAATCATTATGGGGGTAAAAATACCCGGAAAAATCGGGCGCCCCGAAAGCGCTACAATAGGCAGCTTTGGGGGCAGTATCTGCTCTATAGGTACTACACTTTGTTCAGCCATACTTTCCAGTATACCGGAATCACGCTTTAAACGCAAGCCGGTTTAACAGGCGGCTCTCCAATGAATAGACGGCTGAATAGACCCTGCCCCCTGCCCCCTGAGTTTTGCTTCGCAAAACTCAGGGGGCAAACGTTGCAGGCGCTTGTCCTAACATATCTTGTTTTTCCACGGGAAAAACCTCATCCTTCTGAGGCGGTCCATCTTTATAAGGGAGTTTACCGCGTAGCCTGCCTCCGCCTGTGTCCAGCGAACGGATCCGGCGCCGTCGGAGGAAGCCCTGTCAAGGCCACGGGCGGCGGCCAGTATGAGCGACGCCTCCTCAAGCGTGTAGCAGCGCTTGTTCCGGCGGAAGAAGGCCGACAGCGGCGCTTCCTCGCGCAGGGTTGTACTGGCCCTTCCCGTGCAGACATCGCAACATTCACCGGGAGGTTTTTCGCCGCCGCCCTCGTAGTTCAACAGTTCCAAAAGCCGTTCCCGCCTACAGTACGATGCGTCGCGGGCGTATTCAAACAGATCCGTCAGGCGTTTTTTGTCCGCCTGAGTCTTTGCCCGTTCAAGCGCCGTCTCGTCGTCCGGCCCCCACAACAGGAAGGCCCTCGAAAAAGCACCGTCACGCCCCGCCCGTCCGGACTCTTGTAGGTAAGCCTCCACTGACGGCGGGCAATCACGGTGTATCACTGTGCGTATGTTTGCCTTATCCACGCCCATCCCGTAAGCGCAGGTGGCGACAAGCGTCCCTGCATCGCTCGAAAAGAACCATTTTTCAACCTCAGTTTTTTCGGCACGTTCAAGACCCGCGTGGTAAAACCGAATCTCGCGGCTTCCCAGGCTGTTTCGCAGGTAGCGGGCAAGATTTTCCGTACCGTGCCGGGACGAGCAGAACACTATCGCGGGCCGGGCATTGGTGGCAAGCAGGTCACGGACGGCAAGGTCGCGCAGTATCACGCCCTGCGCCGCGTACGCGATGTTTGAACGGTCCGGGTTACCGACAATCTGGTGGGCGCCCGCCCCGCCAAAAACATAACGGTCTATCTTTTCCAGGACGGGTGCGGAGGCGGTTGCGGTAAACGCGGTAACGAGTGGCGCGGCGGCGGCCTCGATTATCTTGCCGATTTCGAGGTAGCTCGGCCTGAAACTTTCACCCCATTCGCTTACACAGTGCGCCTCATCAATTACGACATGAACTATACCCATTTCCGGCAGCCTTTTAAGTAGTTTCTCTGTCAGAAGTACTTCCGGGTTGGCGATGATGAAGCGGCTTTCGCCCTTTGCCAGCTTTTCCATGATCGCATCCCGTTCCTCCGCGCTCTGACCGCCACGCAGTATCACCGGCGCGAATTTTTTTTCCATTAGCCGGCGTTCCTGGTCTGCCATTAGCGAAAGAATCGGGTAGATCACGAGGGTGGGGCCGTCCAGCAGCATCGCGGGGAGTTGGAAGCATAGCGATTTACCCGCACCGGTGGGGAGTATCACGATCTGCCGCCCCAGAGCCGCCCTGTCCCCGTCCAAAACGCCGCTCTCACCGTCCGGCGCCTCCGCCGCCACGGCCTGACCGGAGTCCCCTGCCTCGTCCGCAAGTTCCCAGCGTACCCTTATGCCGGAAGCCTCCGCCGCCTCAATTATGTTGCCGACCACAAGCCGCTGGTACGGAAAAAGATAATCCAACCCAAACAGCTTTTTTACAGCGCCCGTAATAGGGTCGCCAAAATTGTTGTTTTTCATGACATCCTCCAACTATATATTGGCGCTACATCACGTTTTGCTTTACCCGCATTGATATTTTTTTAACCTCTCGTTGTCAATTACAGCTATCTGTGATACAGAAATTTTACATTTAAGGAAGCACTGATTTATGCGAATGCGCATAAATCGGTGCTACTTTAATGCAAGGTAACCAAAGTTTACCCCATTTGCGTAATGAAATGAGCAAATACATAGGGCAACGATGATTGGCCTCAAGTTAATCAGCGTTGCCCTAAGCCCCAACCCGGACTTTACCAAGTCCGACATATACCGGTGTGTCTATGCGCTCAGAATCCTCCCTCTTGAAAATCTTTAGTTTGTCTTGCTAATATATTACTAGCGGGGGTTCAATATTTCACTTTTAAGTAAACTGCTGTACTATAATTTCACGAAAGAAGATGTTGTAAGTTGTCGGGATGAATTGAGACACCACAACGTGGTAAGTCTTTCGGTAGTGAGCCTGGTAAACGGAATACTGATACTGCTGCTTTCGTTTTATCCCAAATACAATAACGACAACAACCTGTTTCATTATTTGCTGAGTGTGACAGAGATAGGTGTATTTGTTTATGCGTTGTACGCGTTAAGAAAAAAGCCTACGTCCGGTTTAGGCATTAATATTTGTCTTATGGTATTTCATTGTTCTGTTTTATGTTTTTGCCTGCTTATCTACGTGATAGACCAATCGCCGTTTGCAGTCCGTTTTTTGCTGATGTTCCTGAGCTTTCAGATCGTTTTTGTTGTCGGCATAATCCCAATCATCCTTGTAAACACAAGCGTCGTAGTGCTTTTTTACATGGCAAATAAATATTCTTCAGCGGTTCTTGGCATTCATATTCCAAACAACAGTATATTCGATGTTTATAACATCATACTTTCCGGGCTAATATGCATAACACTTAACTGGTATACGGCGCATGTTATTATAAGCGGTATTATATCTTACAACCACGACCAGCTTACCGGCCTCAACAACAGACGCAGTTTCGATCAGTCTGTGGACTTTTACACTTCCGTCTGCCGCCATGTTCATCAAACCGTGTGCGTGGTTATGATGGATGTTGATTTTTTCAAACCCTACAATGACTTTTATGGCCATACAAAAGGCGATACTGTCCTGCAATCCATAGGCAAGGCGCTCAAGGAACTGTCGGAGGAAGAGGGGATTTACGTAGCGCGTGTCGGTGGCGAGGAGTTTATTATTCTGTGGACCGAAAACCGCCTGCTGGAAGCGGAACGTGTCGTTCTTAAACTCCGCCAAAAAATTATCGATCTGAAAATACAGCACGAAAGATCAAGTGTTGCCCCCTACATTACGGCCAGTTTTGGCCTGTATTTTATGCGCGGCGGAAGCATGGACAACAAAGAAGAATTGTATAACAATGCGGATGTAGCGCTGTACAAAGCCAAAGGAGCGGGCCGAAACTGCGTCATGCTGCTCGATTCTTCCGACCGCGTATGCCGCCCCGTAGAATTGCGTTCTCTGGATGAGTTGGTACGACGTTGAAATATTTATCTTTCTCTGCCCTTATAATTAACTTTACATTTACCTTTGTGGCTTGTATCCCCGCGGAACAAATGGCCCAGCCAAGGTTGACGTCAAAGACGATAGTGATCGTGAATCAGGCCGGAGAGGATGTTAACGTAGATGCGGAACTCGCCGTTACCGCAGAAGAACAGCGCATGGGACTAATGTTCAGGAAAAATTTGGACGATGGCTGTGGTATGCTGTTTGTCTATCAACGTGACCAAATACTTTCATTCTGGATGAAAAATACCATTATCCCGTTGTCCATCGCGTTTATCAGCCGTGATGGGCGCATCATAGAAATACGCGATATGCGGCCGCAAAGCCTGGAAACAGTCAGATCGAGCCGTTCCGTCCGGTACGCGCTCGAAGCGCCGCAGGGCTGGTTTGAACGCGCCGGTATTTCCGCAGGTTGCGCCGTACGGCTCCCCGGCCGTCTTTGACCCGGCGTTCATCTCGTAAGGAACTGTTCAGAAATAACATGATCGTTTGGTCATGCCATTTCCTAATTGCGTAAGCAATTGGACTTGTTCGACAAGTTTGTCGCTTGTCTCCCAAGTCTCATAAAATGCTGTGCATTTCATTTACGAACAGTTCCTAAAACGCCCGCCCCATGCCGCTAATTTGCGCCGCAAGGCGGGCGGTTTATGTGGAACCCAGGCTTACGATGTAGTCCCGCAGGGCGCTTATCACTGTATCAACATCTTCCTGGAATACATCGTTGTGGGTGACAAAGCGGTATTCGGGGCCGCCTGAGATTTTGATGTGCCGCTCCCGCATGAAGTTGACAAAAGTGTCGCTGTCAAAGCCGGGAATTTCCGTCCTCCAGAACACCATGTTGATCCGCATACCCTCCCGCTTCACGCTGATACCCTGAATCCTGGAAAGCTGTTCCCCCAAGAGCCTTGCGTTTTCGTGATCTACCGCAAGACGCCCTGTCATCTTTTCCAGCGCTATGATGCCGCAGGCGGCCAGCACCCCGGCCTGACGCATACCACCACCCAGAATCTTCCGGTTGTACCTGGCCCTTTTCACGAATTCCGCCGTGCCGCAGATGAGGGAACCGACCGGGGAGCAGAGCCCCTTGGACACGCAGAACATCACCGAATCGGCGCAGGCAGCTATACCTCTTGCCGGAATCCCAAGTGCCAGCGCGGCGTTGAATATCCGGGCTCCGTCCAGATGAACCTTGATGCCCAGTTCATGTGCCGTATCCGCGGCTGCCAGCAGATCGGCCTGCGGGACAACATTCCCGTCGGAGAGTGCGTTTTCCAGGCAGAGCAGAGTCGTTTTCGGATAATGAACATTCCCGCCGGGACGGGCCAGGCGCCGGATATCGCTATCGTAGATAAAGTGATCGGGGTTGTCCACCAAGGCATAGGCGACGCCGGAAAGTTTTGCCGCCGCGCCCGCTTCGTAGCGGACGATGTGGCTGGCGGCCCCGGCGATGATCTCGTTCCCCGGCTGGGTATGGGTCATTATGCAAAGCTGGTTCCCCATCGTTCCCGACGGGACAAACAGCGCCGCCTCCTTACCCATGCCGCAAGCCGCCAGTTCTTCGAGCCTGTTCACGGTGGGGTCGTCCCCATAGACATCGTCCCCCACATCGGCTACCGCCATCGCCTCACGCATCTCCGCCGTAGGCCGGGTTACCGTATCGCTACGCAGATCAATGTATCGTTCCATCCTGAACCCCTCATTCCGGGGCAGACCCCAGTCTGTACATTTTAGCACGGGAGGGGGTCCCTTCATAGACTCTAACCTTGACCCACAGAAATTTTAAGCTGAATTTGTCTGAAAATAGACCTACTCCGAACTGAAGGCGCAAATAAGTTTGCGCGCAAACAATTTTGCGCGCAAAATTTGCGGCGGGGTATCTCTTGGAAGCGTTGCATCATTTACACGGTTCGATCGGCTGCGGAAATTTATAATATGGTGGTTAATACCATTTTTTGTCAGTATTATTGATTCTAACCGCCACAAAAAAGCGTTAAGCTGTTTTGCCGTTTGCCTAACCCGACAAGGAAGGGTAGGCCGGGTATTAAACCCCAAAACAGAATCAAAATTGCGGCTCAACGCGAAGCGTTGAGCCGGCTGGCCGCCCCACTGGTGTGTAAATCATCTGCTGAGTACGGGCCGGCCTGCTGGTGGTGTGTAGGGCTTTAGGTTATAATTCCGTTATGATAAAGGAATTTACAGCGTATGACACGGTGCGGAACAATGCGATAAGGCTTGCGGCGCGGATTTACAAGGACGGGTTTGTGCCGGATGTGATATACGTTTCGTTGCGGGGCGGTGCTTACCTTGGGAATATGATCAGCGAGTACTTCAAGGTTGTCCGCAGGGGGCAGCGCCCCGTGTACTATGCGGCGGTGGTGGCGCGTTCTTATACGGATGTGGCGCGGGCTGAGCAGGTCGCCGTTGACGGCTGGACCTACGCGCCTGAGTATTTGCGGAACGGGGACAAGGTGCTGCTTGTTGACGATATTTTTGATTCCGGAAGAACCCTGAATCATCTGGCGAACATTATCATGGAGAAGGGCATTCCGCGCCGCGACCTGAAAATCGCGGTGCATGATTACAAGCATTTTTATGACCTCGATCCGCAGCGTCCCGTACAGCCCGATTACTGGTGCCGCAAGATAGAACTTTCCGTGAAAGACGAGGCGCGGTGGATACACTACCTGAGTCACGAGCTTGTCGGGCTTTCCAGGGCTGAAGTCGAGAAATACTACTATTCAAAAGATGCGGACTTGCGGCCTTTTCTGGATGTTTTGGGTACTAAGGACGACAATGATTTGCGGGATCGATGAGGCGGGCCGAGGGCCACTGGCGGGGCCGGTATGCGCGGCGGCGGTCGTACTACCTGAAATTTTTCCGCGGGATACCCTCGACGATTCAAAGAGGCTAGGTAAACGGAGGCGTGAAGAAGCGGCGGCCATGATCTACGCAAAAGCGTCCGCCTGGGGGATAGGCTGGGCGACACATTCGGAGATAGACAAGGTGAACATCCTGGAGGCCAGCCTCCTTGCGATGATGCGGGCGTTCCACGCGATGATGGAGGAGGCGGACGAGGCCTTTCTACGGGAAATGCTCAAAGCGCCCCGTTTTGAGGTGATCGTTGACGGTAACCGTAAGCCCAGCATCCCCTGCCCAAAGCGGGACGCTTTTTCTTACGATGGCGATTTTTCGTGCCGTACCTTGGTCAAGGCGGACGCGCAGGTACCGGAGGTTATGGCCGCCTCAATACTGGCAAAGACGACACGTGACGCGTTGATGTGCGACTTTGCGCTGATGTACCCGTCCTATGGCTATGAAAAACACAAGGGCTATCCAACAAAGGAACACATCAGAATACTAAAAATGGTGGGCCCTTCGCCGATACAGCGCCTTACATTTAGCTACGGTGAAAAGGGGAAACAAAAGGGGCCGGCCCGGGCTCGTAAGCATGGCTGTACCTCAGATTCAACGCGGTGATATATTTTAAGCTATGGTTCTAACAGGAAAAAACGCTCCGCGCCGTTTTGCGGCTTCGGTGTTTGCCGCGTTCGTTACACTTTACCTGGCAATACATTTTTTGCGCGTACCCCGGCTCGGACCGCACTATGATTTTTTGGCGGAAATACGCCCGCGCTTCGAACCCACCCGCCTGTTCGAAAAGGGTAGGAGGCAGGTCACGGAGGACAGTGCGTCACATAGCGGCCCCGGTAAACAGGCTGTGGCGCGCGAGATTCTTCTTATCGAAAGCGGCGGCGAAACCGAAAACCTTATTGCGGCCTCAACCGCCTTCGCGCTAATAATGACGCTGGCCGAGATGGATGCCGCCTCGTTGCTGCTTGAAACGCCGGTACTCGGCGTTTCAAGCGGGCGCAGCTTGGGCGAGGCGGAACTGGTTTACCGTTTTGACGAAGAGTTCAACATGATCGAATCGAACATAAAGAACCTGTTTGATGGGATCAGGCTCGGCTCCGTCACACCGCACGACGCCGCCCGCTATGTTGATGATGTGGTAAGGCTTACCGAACAGGGCAAGAACCGGTTGCTTTCCGCCACGGCGCAGGGGGATGAGGAGCAGGCTGCGCAGTTGGAGGGCGCGTCCGCCGTCCTGGGTTCCGTATTCATACCCGGCGACCTGCTTGTAGATGTGATAAGGCCGGGAAGTGGCGCGCCGCCCCCGCTAAACCGGCTCTACGTCCCCGTGTACTCGCGCCCGCCACCCGATTCGGACGGAAAAATCCGCCGCATAGCGCCGGTACTGAGTGTCGGAGGCGGACAGGAGTACGAGTACGCCGCCTACAGCGCGCTAAAAAAACGGTATCCAAAATCCGAAATCAAGGTTACGGACGACGGCTTTGTTCTTGAGCTTGGCACTGAAGATTTAAACGGCGGTGGAGACGGACAAACTTTTGTGCTTGACGGTAACGCTAGCCTGCTGTTTAGTGTTCCTTCCGGCGGCGGGCAGGCATTCAGGAAAATAGAGCTTTCCCTGTTCCTCGAATACGCCGAAACGGACAGGACCTTGTACCAACTACTGGACGAGGCCCCTACGCTTGCCCGGTACGCGGACATCTCGATAGAAAACTACCCGCCATTCCTGTACGAACAGGCCCTGCGCCTCCGTGAAACGCTGCTGGAAAATCCCCTGGCCGAATTGAAAAACCGCTGGAAGTATTCATGCGCCTCTTACTACGACTCACTCGATAAATTTTTTGACGGGACGGACGGCGCGGGGGCAAAAATAACTTCTTCGTTCCGCAGCCTGGAGGAAGAGGAGAACCTTGATGAGCAAGGCAGGGCAAGGCTTGCGGCCCTGCTGGACGAACAGTTGGAAATGTTTAACACCGCGAGGGAACTGTACATGGAACTTGCCGCACAGCGCGAAAAACTTAAAGCGGAGCTAAACGGATCGTTCTGTATTTTGGGTCCGCTCTCACATGACACTGAACTTTCCGCCATGTTCGCAAACAGCATCATAACCGGAAACTATACAATTCCCGCAAACATCAAACAAACACTGTTCAGTTCCATTGTGGTTGTCATGTTCCTGCTGCTTGCGGTATGCCGCATGGGCCCGGTGCTCTCGTTCTGTTTTTCTGTCCTGATGACGGCCCTCACCGTCGCGGGCTTCTCTTTCAGCTTTATAGTGAGCGGCTTGTGGATAGACCCGCTGATTCCCGGCATTCCGCTGGCAGTAGGCGCCCTCGTGTCCTCGTTATACGCCGTATCCATAAAAAAACGGGCCGAAATACAGTTGCGCTGCGCCTACGGAGCGATCGCCCCGGAATCGTACCTGAAAAACATGGCGCGAAGCGGAGGCGTACTTGATGGAAAGGAGAGGAACTGCAAGGCCGTCATCGTGTCTGTACGCTGTCCTGATCTTGCCGCGCTCGAAAACGGAAACGATCCGCAAAAATCTGCGGCAGTCTTGAAACAGTTCCGAAACAAAGTAAGCGCCGCCCTGATCAAAGCCGGCGCCGTGATAACAGGCTGCGAAAATGAGACTCTAAGCGCCGCCTTCGACTCTCCACTTGAACGCCTTGCCGTAAATAAATTCAAAAAACGGCGGAATACGGAGGCGGAAAAAAACGCCGTAGCTAGGGCTGTTAAGGCGGTAAACGCGCTGCCGGCCTCCCACCCATCCGCAGCCCTGTACGTCGGCATAGACTACGGTGAATGTGTGTTCAGCTACACGCCCCTCGCCGGTTACACCGCAACAGGCAGCGCCGTTTTCCGTTCACGCCTCCTGTCGACGCTTGCGCAAAACAGCAAAACAAGCGCACTGATAAGCAAAGCGGCGAGCGAACGTCTTGATTCTTCCCTTTTGGTACGCGCGCCACAGACTGCCGCGCCGGACGGCACGTCCACTGAGCTTTACTATCAACTAGCGCTGATTCCCGGCAATTAGCATTACAATTGGTGAAAGACAAGGGAGAGCCGCTATATTTAGGGGGAGGCTTCCGGACGACAGCTTTTAACATTGAAGCAGGCTTATAGCCAGCTCTATCTCGCCGATAAGGGCATCAGGCGTGGACGTCCCGGCGGATATGCCCACTATACCGAAAGAGGCAAGCTCCGGCGGCAGGGCGGAGGCGTCGGAGACTATCCAGGCCGGTTTTCCGCGTTCAACCGCAACTGCAAAGAGGCGGCGGGTGTTGGACGAGGTGGGGTCCCCCGCTATCACGAGCGCGTCCACCTCCGTACAAAGCCCTGCAAGCGCTTCCTGACGGGCCAGCGTCGCGCCGCAAATGGTGTCATAAACTGCCAGATCCGGAAAAAATTGCCTTACCGCGGCACATATCGTCTTGTATTCCGTGGTAGAAATCGTTGTCTGCCCGATCATGGCCGTTTTAGCCGTTTTATTTATTGAAAAAAGTGTTTTTGCCATCTCGAAGGCCGCTTCCCCATTTTCAACCACAAGGCTATTTGGCGCAAACATTCTGATTCCGCGCACTTCACCGTGATTTTTTTCGCCTGCGATAAAAACGGCAAAGCCTTTTTTGGAGAGTTCCTGTGCCTTAAGCTGACTCTTGCGTACCTTGGGGCAGGTCGCGTCGATTATCTTTGTACCGCGCCGCAGCAGTTCCCGTCGCGTCTGCGGCCCTACCCCGTGGGCGCGAATCACGGTAGCCGAATCTACAAGCGTTTCGGGGAGCTTTTCTTCATCCAGCACGGAAAAGCCCAGGTCCGCCAGTTCCCGCAGGGTCCGTCCGTTGTGTATCAAGGGCCCCATCGTAAAAAGCCGCTTCCGCCCCGTCTGCTCATGTGCCGTATCCAGCGCCAAATCAACGGTGCGCCGGACGCCCGCGCAAAAGCCTAGTACCCGCGCTTTTATCACCCGCATAATTGACACTATCAAAAATCCTTGCTAAATTTCTACTATAAAAATCAAATCATTTATAATATGGAGGTAGCCATGGCTATTAAACCCTTGTCTGACCGTGTTCTTATCAAAATTGAGAAGGCGGAGACAAAGAGCGCCGGCGGGATCATAATTCCCGATACCGCTCAAGAGAAAACTCAAACCGGAACGGTGGTTTCTGTAGGTCCCGGAACAGAGAAGGAAAAGGTTACAGTGTCGCCCGGACAGAAAGTAATGTACGACAAGTACGCGGGTTCACAGCTCAAACTGGACGGCGTAGAGCACCTTATCGTAAAGATGGCGGATATAATCGCTGTAATAGAATAAGGCCGCTGTCTGAAATGTACAAAACCGCTGCCTGTCACAGGGTGTACCTGTGGCAGGCAGTCCTTCCGTCCCAAATACTAAAGTAAAAACATGAAGCTAACGCTTACAGAGAAGATAATACGCGCTCATCTTGCCGGAGGCCGTGTTCCGGATGGCAGGCTTTCCGGCGATATAGAGATCAAGATTGACCAAACATTGACACAGGACGCGACCGGGACCATGTCCTACCTTCAGTTTGAGACTATGGGGATAGACCGTGTCAGGACAGAACTTTCCGTCTCGTACGTTGACCACAACACATTGCAGGAGGATCACAGGAATTCGGACGATCATCGCTACTTGCAGACAGCCGCGGCGCGGTACGGGCTCTGGTTTTCCCGTCCTGGCAACGGCATCTGCCACCAGGTTCACCTTGAACGCTTTGGCGAACCGGGCAAGACGCTGCTCGGTTCCGATTCGCACACGCCGACGGCCGGAGGACTTGGGATGCTGGCGATAGGGGCCGGCGGCCTGGACGTAGCGGTAGCTATGGGGGGCGGCGCTTTCCGCCTTGCGATGCCTAATGTTACAGGTGTAAAGCTTACGGGACGACTGCGGAACGGCGTCGCGGCAAAGGACATCATCCTGGAACTACTGCGGCGCGAGACCGTGAAAGGCGGTGTCGGGCGGGTATACGAATACTTTGGAGACGGGGTGTCCGGCCTTTCCGTGCCGGAGCGGGCGACCATCACGAACATGGGGGCGGAACTGGGCGCGACATCCTCGCTCTTTCCATCCGATGAGATGACGCGGCTCTTTCTGGAGGAGCGGGGGCGGGCCGCCGCCTGGCGGGAACTTTCCGCGGACGAGGAGGCGGGGTACGAGCGCGTAATCGAGATAGACCTGGCAAGACTGGAGCCCGCCGCGGCCTGTCCCCATTCGCCGGATAACATCAAGCCCGTCGCGGAACTGGCCGGTCTCAGGGTGGATCAGGTTGTGATAGGCTCCTGTACAAACTCATCGATAGACGATCTTGCCGCCGCGGCTGAGATAATGAAGGGGAGAGTCGTTCATCCCGATGTTTCGGCGGCGATTGCCTGCGGCAGCCGGACGACGATTCTTGCCGCGGAGGATGCCGGGATACTTTCCGAGTTGTTCCGCGCCGGTTTCAGGATGCTTGAAAGCGCGTGCGGCCCCTGTATCGGGATGGGCTTTGCGCCCAAGTCTGGCGGACTAAGCCTCCGTACATTTAACCGGAACTTTAAGGGGCGTAGCGGCTCTGCGGACGCCGGGGTATA
>JAITIR010000100.1 GCA_031279285.1 Spirochaetaceae bacterium
TTTGCGGTGTTTGTAAAAAATTACCCCCCCCCCCCCACGGGGGGGGGTTTTCCCCCCCACTCCAAAAAACTGTTAACTAAATGCCCCCCCCCCCCCCCCCAAAAAAAAAAATCAAGAAAAATATTATAAATTTCCGCAGCCGATCTAACCGTGTAAATAATTCAACGCTTACAAGAGATACCCCGCCTACCATTCATTATCGGGTTGGGCAAGCGGCAAAACGTCAGGCAAAACAGCTTAACGCTGTTTTGTGGCGGGGCGGTTCATTGACGTACACTCCAAGTGTGCAGGATATTTTTTTGTAGAAACATCCATATCATATAATTCATGCGGCGCAATATCTTGCCCATGTTCCAATTCGATTCCATTTCCGCTTGAAATTGTATGAACTGTTTTAAAATATTATAATTAGTGACTGTTCCAAAACTGAAGTTTTGTAACAGCCACATTATTTAATTCCTTATACCATTCACCAGAAATATAGGGCGATACATCAAATAATTTAATCTCACTAGTTTCATAGTCTAATCTGATTTTATAGTCTTTAAGTGCTTCAACGCCGATAATTTTAGTTGCTTCTTCACCACATATTAAATACTTGACGGCTGAACACCGCCGTGTTACTCTGTATATAAAAATTCACTTTATTTGGAGGAATTATGCAGATTAGTAAACGTTCTTTATTGATGATGGTACTGTGCGTAACGAGTCTTTTTGTATTGGGCTGCAAAAAAAAGGAACAAGCCGCAGGGCAAATCGCAGAACAGAAGAAAGTGACCATCAAAGTTGGGGACAACTGGGGGGCATCCCATCCTATGGCGGCGGCTCTGGATAATGTATTCAAGCCGCAGGTTGAGCAGGCTTCGGGAGGTGCGTTGACTGTGGATATTTACCACTCAGGTACCCTGGGGAACGAAGCCGACTTATGGAACGGGGTTCGAAATGGGACAATTGAGATTGCTATCGTAGGCACCCCCATGAATCAGGAATACCCAACTATGATGATTTCCGACTGGCCATTCCTGTACAGAGACCTGAGCCACGCAAAGAAAGTCTGGACCGGCCCCATTGCCGAGGAGATCAATACAGAATTCCACCAGAAATTCCCCACGGTGTACATGTTGGCCTGGGGACCGAACAGCGCCCGGACATTCACCAGCAACAAAAAGCTTACATCGGTAGACGATTTCAAAGGCCAGAAGTTCCGGATGCCCGGTAACCCAATCCACGTAGGAATCGCTGAAAACCTAGGCGCCAGCGCCCAGGTTATCCCGCTGGGAGAACTCTTTTCCGCCCTGGAGACCGGTGTGGTGGATGGCCAGGATAACGGAATGGTAACGGTTATCAGCGAGGCTTTCTACGAAGTGCAGAAGTACCTCTACGAGACCAACCATATCATCGCTACGCTGGAAATCATCGTCAGCGCCTCCTTCTACGATAAACTTACACCGGCACAGCAGGAAATCGTGAGCAGCGCAGCCAAAGCCACGACGGTCAATGCCTGGGACGACTATATCAAGAGTGTAGATAATGACCGGCAATTTCTAAAGGACAAGGGCGTAACGGTAACCCCCACAACCTCCGCGGATCAGACCCGGATCATCCAGATGATCCAGCCTCTTACCGATCAGCTCTTCGCTCAGCATGCCTGGGCCAAACCCCTGACCGACCGTATCAAAGCGGTCCAGTAGAGGGATTAAGAAAAAATGGGAATTTAAGTTAAATATAGAGGAGCCGGGGAGACCTTGCTCCTCTATGTGTTTATGCATAATGAACCTCCTCCGCCCTGGAGTCGCAAACAAGTTTGCACGCAAAATTTGCGGTTGAGTATCTTGTAAGCATTACATTATTTGAGAAGAGGTTCGTTCTGTAAGACAAGCCGTTTTGCGGCTTGCCGCTGTTTGGTGTGCCGGTGCACACCAAACACGCGGTAGAGGCAGTGGTCTACTACCAAATTTTTGTTAGTGTTGCTGACTCGAACCGCCCTGAAGTCGCAAACTTGTTTGCGGCGGGGTATTAGACCCCTAGGCAGAATAAAATACAACAAGGAGGTTTTGGTGAAAAAGTTTTTGGGAATCCTTTTTAAGGTTGTTGAAATTCTTATCGCTTTTTTTCTTACGGTTATGATTATCCTTGTCTTTATGAATGTGGTTTTTCGGTACCTGTTCAGCAAAGGTTTTGCTTGGTCCGAGGAAATCGCCAGGCTTTGCTTTATATACCTGGTATACCTGGGTTCCATCGGGGCTATGAAGGATAACCAGCATCTTATTATCGACAGCATACTGTCGCGGGTACCGGTTATTGCCCAGCGGATTATCTACCTCTTGGTGCAGTTTGGAATCATCTGGCTTATGTTCATTTTGGCCCGCGGCAGTTGGCTGCTTATGATGCAAAACTTCCGGGATCGCTGGGTGGCTACTCAATTTCCCACCTTCATGGTCTATTTTGCCGGACTTATCACCGGTATTGCTATTAGTATAATTGCCCTGGCCAATATATTCCGCCTAATAGTTATGAAAATGTCGGTTTCCGATCTACTTAAAATACGAGATGACTCGGAAGTGGATCAGGTGCAGGAAAGCATACAGTAGGAGGAAATAATGGGTTTAATAATTTTATTTTTGGTGTACCTCTGCGGATCGATGATGCTCGGCCTTCCAATAGCATTTTCCCTGCTGTTCGGCTCGTCCGCAACGGCGCTCCACATGGGGGGAACCTCCACCAATCCGCAAATTGTAGCGGCCCAACTCCTGAGAGGAGTAGACAGTGTTACCATGATGGCCTTGCCCTTCTTTGTTGTTGCCGGAGAGTTGATGAACCGTGGCGGCCTTACCAAGCGGATCATAGACTTTTGTAACATCTTCGTTGGCAGGCTCCGCGGCGGGCTGGGCTATGTAACGATACTCGCTTGCCTCATGTTCGCCAGCCTCGTCGGGTCCGCCGTGGCAAGTACCGCTGCCCTAGGGGCTATCCTTATTCCCATGATGGCAAACTCCGGGTACAACCGCGCTAAATCTGCGGGGCTTGTGGCTGCGGGCAATATGGTAGCTCCCATTATGCCGCCTTCGGTACCGATGATTGTATACGGTGTCGCCGCCGGGGTTTCGATCAAGTCTCTTTTTCTGGGCGGTATAGCTCCGGCAATATACCTCACCGTAATTATGAGCGTATGCTGGTTCTTTATCTCTCGCAAGGACGCGGTTAAAACTGACATGCCGAAACCGACGATCAAAGAAACACTGCGGATATTTTTGAGCGGTTTATGGGCGCTGCTCCTTCCGGTCATTATCATTGTGGGGCTACGTGGAGGGGTGTTTACCGCCACCGAAGCTGGGGTTGTGGCCGTTGTGTACGCCCTCGTCGTGGGCGTTTGCGTGTACAGGGAACTCAGGCCCAAGGATATAGCCAAGGCCCTCATCGGCGCTGCAAAAACTTCCAGTGTGGTCATGTTCCTCGCGGCCGCCGCCCAGGTTGCGGCCTATATCATGACGATTGCCCGGATGCCACAGATGATCACCGCAGCTTTGAGCGGATTAACAGATCGGCCAATCCTGTTAAATCTAATGCTGATGGCTGTGGTTCTTCTGGTAGGAACAGCCATGGACGTAGTTCCCACGATTCTTATTTTGACCCCGATTTTTTTGCCCCTACTAAGAGCTTCGGGAATAGATCCGGTTTACTTTGGCATAAATTTTGTACTGGTAAATGTACTCGGCCTGCTCACCCCGCCGGTTGGACCGGTGCTTAATGTAGCCTGCGCAACGGGTAAAATCAAAATGGAAGAAATTCTAATGCCCACCCTGCCTTACTTCATCGTTCAGTGCGTTCTCCTGCTCGTGATGACTCTGATTCCCGAAACTATTATGGTACCACTCAAGTGGTTTGCGGGCTATACACCGCGGGTGCCGGTTCCATCAATCCTCGGTCTCTTCAGATGAGAGGATTCGTGATGTTTACACGTGGAAATCTGTCTTTGCTACAATAACGTATCAACGGCTCAATGCGATGCATTGAGCCGTTATCTATCACAGCTAAGCTCATGTTAAAGGCCGTTGCCGCCCTCGAAATAAGTTTTTGCGTTCCCAAACGAAATATCGTTTACCAAGCCGCTTAAAAACTCCCAATCGTAGGGAAATTCTCCGCTTTCGACCCAGCCCCCTACGAGGTTGCATAGTATGCGCCTGAAATACTCGTGACGAGGGTACGAGAGGAAACTTCGCGAGTCTGTTAACATCCCAACAAAACGTGACAAAAGACCGACGTTGGCAAGTGTTCTGATCTGAAATTCCATCCCGTCCCTGCTGTCGAGGAACCACCATGCGGAACCAAACTGCATCTTCCCCGGTATTTCCGACTGAAACGAACCCATTATCGTGGCGAGTGGGTAGTAATCCTTGGGGTTAAGGCTGTACAGAATCGTTTTTGGGAGACCGCCCCTACGGTTCATCTCGTTCAAAAGGCGCGCTAGTTTTGCCGCAACGGGATGGTCGTGAAGCACGTCAAAGCCGGTGTTCGGACCGAGCCGCTTGAGCGCATCGCTGTTGATAGAACGGAGCGCACTCAAATGAAGCTGCATTGCCCAGCCGTGTTTCTTGTACTCGCCCGCAAGGAAGCAGAGCGTATAAGTCTTGTAGAGTTCCACCTCACGCGGGTTCACGTTGTCGCCCGACATAACCTTGTCAAAAACGGCGGCGGTCTCCTTTTCCCAGTCCGCTTCCGTGCTGCCGTTTGAGGCCGCCTCGAACGGCGCGTATTCCAGCGCGTGATCACTTGCGAGGCAGCCGTGTTCGTCAAAATAGTCTATTCGCGCCGCCAGCGCCGCCAGCATACTCTTAAGCGAGTTTACCGGTTTGCCGGCGATCCTGCCCAGTTCCGCGGTGTAAGCGGCAAAGCCCGGTTCAGCAATTTCAAGCGCCTTGTCCGGCCTGAACGAAGGCAGCACTTTTGTCGCTATCGCAGCCTCCTTATTCGCCTCTTTCGCTATACTTTCGTGGTATTCAAGACTGTCTACAGGGTCGTCCGTAGTGCCAACCGCGTACACGTTGAATTTGCGGAGTATGCGGAGCGGTGAAAACTCCGCGGCATTTTCCAATATATCGTTGGCCTCACGCCAGATTTCCGGCGCGCTGCCGGCGTCAAGCGGTGTGTGTATGTCGAAGTAACGCTGCAACTCCAGATGTGTCCAGTGATAAAGCGGGTTTCCCGGCAACCGTGGTACGGTTTCCGCCCAGGCAAGAAACTTGTCGTATGGGTCGGCGTCCCCGGTAATCAGCCGCTCATCCACCCCGTTTGCCCGCATCGCCCGCCACTTGTAGTGGTCACCACCAAGCCAGACTTCCGCAAGGTTGTTGTAACGGCGGTTTTCCGCTATCTCTTTTGGAGAAAGGTGGCAGTGATAGTCAAATATAGGCTGCAAAGCCGCTGCTTCGTGGTAAAGCCGCCTTGCTGTCTCCGTACTCAGCAAAAAATCCCTATCCATAAATTTTTTCATAACGCGTTCTCCTTAAATTATATTACATGTTTTTTAACTTTGTTTTAAAGAGGGCATACAAAACGGGAATGTAAGTACCATGTACCAATCCTCTCCAAGTACCGAAAGAAGGTAGCACTTTAAGAATGGGACTTTTCTTTAGGCAACTGAGGCAGCATGAATGTTTTCAATACCGGCTATTCATTGTTTCAGCCTTGACATCCTTTACGTTTCATTGCAAAAGTATTGAATATAATGGAATACTTTAGAAAACGTTGGAGGATTGAGTATGACTGAAGATATTTTAACGATTGAAGAAGTGGCAAAGTACCTGCGGGTTTCTGAGCGGACGGTTTACGACTGGGCGCAGAAGGGTGAGATACCGGCAGGCAAAATAGGAACGGTTTGGCGCTTCAAGAAGGAGAGCATAGAACGTTGGGTAAACGAAAGGCTTTCCGCCTCGAAGAAACGCCACAAGTCTCCGCCTATAGATGTGGAGTCCATAATAACGCCGGAGCGGATCGTATTTCTTGATTTCCAGAACAAGCATGACGCGCTTAAGGCTCTGGCGGACAACCTTTCCACCGCCCCGCAAATCAAGAATCATGCCGAGTTGAAAGATGCAATACTACAGCGTGAGGCGATTATCAGCACGGCCATAGGCTTCGGCATCGCGATTCCGCATGTCAGGCTTGCTTCCGTCAGCGATCTTGCCGTATCGGTTGGTATCAGCAGGGTACCAATCACAGACTTCCTGCCGCTTGACGATGAACCTGTACGTATACTCATTATGATTGCGGCGGCCTATACACAGCATACCGAATACTTGCAGACGCTGTCATTCTTTAGCGCCCATTTAAAGAGCAACAAGTTACGTAATGCTCTCGTGGTTGTGAAAGACAGCGCCGAAGCGTATAGGCTGCTGACCAGCCCGACAACCGGCGGCTTTCAAACCTTGCCTCCGGCACAGTGAGCCGCCGGCGGCTCTATCCAAATACCCTTGGTAAGCAGGGGTTGGCTGCTAGACCCTCACCATCCAACCTTTGCTGTCGGCGGTCTTACCGTACTGAATCGCCTTGATTGTATCGTGGATTTCCGCCGTTAGATCGCCGCATTTTCCGTCTGAAAATTCCACCATTTTGCCGTTGTATGTGATCGATTCTATCGGGGTGGCTCCCGCCGCCGTACCGCTTACGAAACATTCACGGGTTTCGGACAGAGCCTCGTCAATGCTGATCCTGCGCTCGCAAACCCTTATACCCTTGTCACGGGCCAGTTCTATGATGCTTTCGCGTGTGATTCCCGGTAGAATCGTATCGCCAAGTTCAGGCGTTACCAACTCGCCAGATTTGAGGTAAAAAAATATATTGCACGAGGAACCTTCCTCCACATACTTGCGCTCAACCGCGTCAAGGTAGAGGCACTCCATGAAGCCCTGCTCGGCGGCCTCGTGTTTGGCCATTGCCGAGATCACATAGTTCGAGGCCGCCTTTATCCAGCCCGTGCCGTTCGGCGTAGCCCGTATACGGTTACTTATCACCGCCCCCTTGAGGCCGGTCTCAAAGTATGGGCCCACCGTCGTACAGACGATTAGCACCCACGGTTCATTGGAAAGTTTTACGCCCACACCGCTCTCAGAGTATGTGAACGGCCTTATATAAACGGCGTCCGCCGTCGAAAACGAGTCCTTTTCCCAGTCCGGGTTGTATTTAGGCGTAAAGCCTAACGCGGCGTTCCGTCTGACAACTTCCAGGCAGGCCGTCACAAACATATTTTCAGGAAACGGCGGCATGTAAAGCCCCTTCATAGACTTGAAAAAGCGCGCCGCATTCTTGCCGGGCCTGAAAACCGCGAGTCCGCCGTCCTTCTGAGGTAAAGCCTTTAAGCCTTCAAACACGCTGAGCCCGTACTGTGTCGAGTAGCCGACAAGAGGCATATCGTCAAAATAGTTGCGCGACGCGACAAGCCGCTCACGTTCAGCTTCGGGCAGCGCCTTCTCCTCGTCATGAGTCTTGTGGGGTTTCTCGATAAACTCTTCCTCCCAGACCCCTGAATACTTTGCCCTGTAAACAACAGGATAACTGTTTAGTGAAAACGCCATAGCCGTCTCCTTTTTAACAATGCGGTCTCTTGCGCCAGTATGAACCACATATTTTCGTTTTTTTTAGTATATCTACAAACAGTCCCATTAATCAATTACAAGCCGTTGTGCTGCTGACAAAAAATACGTGAGGGTGATAGGAGAACCTGCGGTTCGCGCTCCATCGTTAGTCTTGGGGCTGAACTTACCACTTGTTAACGATACAACGGTTCAGCAGTTTTACATTTAGAAAAATATGGTAAAATGAGGCATGGGAGTGGGAATACTCAAGGCAAAATTGCGCGGTTTTGATCAGGTCTGCGGACGAGTTCCTCGAAAGGCATGATGCGGGTGCATAGTTTTTCCGCCAGATGGGGGTTGTGCGTGATGATGAGCAGCCCCATGTTCCGCCTCTTTACGATGTCGAGCGCCGCGTTCCATATCTGCGCCTGGG
>JAITIR010000028.1 GCA_031279285.1 Spirochaetaceae bacterium
GTTGCCGTAACTCCTTGTACCACAAGGAATTGCAGAAACCAGCTTTATGGGAAAATGAAGGCAGAATGCCGGTAAAAATCCCAGTCGGGTTCATTTACACAAAAAATCTGACAGGCCCCTGCCTGGACTTACGCGATACACGCCGCTCGGCATTGTTACAATGGTGTGCAAAAGCGTGCGGAAAAAATCAAGGTCGCGGTGTATGGGACATAAGGTGCGTATATGGGCTACACGTCACGGTGAAGGCTATGACGGTAAGTGGCCGGCTGCTTAACATTCAGTAAGGTTTTCTGTATATTTACTGAAAAACTTAAAGGAAAAAGTATGTCTGAAGAATTAACAGAATATAAGGGACCGGCAACGATGGAAAAAATCACGTCGTTGGCAAAACGACGCGGTTTTGTGTTCCAGTCTTCCGAGATTTACGGGGGCCAGAGCGGGGCGTGGGACTACGGGCCGCTCGGAGTTGAGTTGAAGAACCGTATAGCCGGAAACTGGTGGAAGGAGATGACCCAACTCCACGATGACATCGTCGGCCTTGACGCCGCGATCCTGATGCACCCGCGGACCTGGGAGGCTTCCGGGCATGTGGAGAACTTTACCGACCCGCTCGTGGACTGCAAGAAGTGCAAGGCCCGTTTTCGCGCCGACCAGATACCGCCGGAGGCGCTTGAGGCAAAGAAATGCCCCGAATGCGGCGGGGATCTGACGGACACGCGCAAATTCAACCTGATGTTCAGGACGCACATAGGCGCGGTGGAGGAGGACGCAAGCGTGATCTACCTGCGCCCGGAGACGGCCCAAGGCATCTACGTGAACTACAAAAACATAATCCAGTCCAATCGCATGAAGCTGCCTTTTGGTATCGCGCAGATAGGCAAGGCGTTCCGCAACGAGATCGTAACAAAAAACTTCATTTTCCGTACCTGCGAGTTTGAACAGATGGAGATGCAGTACTTTGTAAAGCCGGGCACGGATGAGGGCTGGTTCAATGAGTGGAAGAAGCGCCGCTGGGCCTACTACGAGAAACTCGGTGTCAAGACTAGCCACCTCCGCTGGCACCGGCACGGGCCGGACGAGCTTGCCCACTACGCGAAGGACGCTTACGACATCGAGTACCTGTTCCCGATGGGCTGGAAGGAGCTTGAAGGCGTCCACAACCGTTCCGATTACGATCTGTCGCGGCATACTCAGTACAGCGGCAAGGACTTGCAGTACATCGATCAGGACGACGGCAACAAGAAGTACACGCCGTTCATCATTGAGACCTCGGCGGGACTTACGCGGACGCTGTTGATGCTGCTCTGTGACGCGTACGACGAGGAAAAGGTCGCGGACAAGGGCAGCGACGACGACTGGCGTACCGTGCTGCGTTTCCACCCGGTGGTCGCGCCTGTTACGGTGGCGGTTCTGCCGCTGATGAAGAAGGACGGCCTTGCCGAGCTTGCGGAGGACATCAGGCACGAACTGAGGGAGGATTTTTCGACGGACTACGACCAGGGCGGCGCGATAGGCCGCCGTTACCGCCGTCAGGACGAGGCCGGCACGCCGTTCTGCGTGACAGTTGACTACGAATCGAAGGAGAACGGCACGGTAACCTTGCGTTTCCGTGACTCGATGGAACAGATCAGGCTAAACCGCGCGGAACTTGGGGCGCGGCTTCATACGGAAATCAAGAATTACAGGCGTTGCGGTGGTTAAGCGCGTTATAGCGGTCTGTATCCTAGTTTGGCAGAACCCTTGCTGCTGCGGCGGGCTGGAGCTCGTAGCTTACCGGGTGAAAGCCGAATATACGTTCATAGTCTTCAAACTTTTTTTGGTACTCATCCGTCATATCTGAGCGGATAATCGCGTAGGTACAGCCGCCGAAGCCCCTTCCGGTCAAACGCGAACCGATAATTCCGGGCGTTTCCTGGGCCCTTTTGACGAGCCAGTCCGTTTCAGGACAGGAAACCTCGTACATATCGCGCAAACCCTCGTGCGAATGGTAAATGATGCGGGCAAAAGCATCGGCATCCTTATCGCGGAGCGCTTTTTCGATCTCGCGTATCCGCATTATTTCCTGAACGACAAACAGACTCCGCCGCCTTACCTCCTCGTTCAGGGCGCCCATAAATTCATCCAGATCGGAGGTGGTATAGTCCTTAAAACTAAAACCCTGCCGTTTCTTTGAAAGTATCTGGAAACCTTTTTCTATGTCTTCACGGCGTAACTTCAGTTCAGACTCAACATCAATTAACGGCACACGGGAGTCGAAAAGCATGATTTTATACTTGGAAAACGGGTTTCTTATATGCGTAACATCGAGTTTTTCTTCGTTTATCACCAAAAAATTGTTTTTCCGCGCATACATGATGCAAAGGTATTCAACCACCTTATTTTCATTCTCGTAAAACGAACAATGCGCCGCGTTAAGGCGGCCCAAAAGCTCTTTGTCCCCCATATTTGACAGAAAAAAGCGGCGTAATACAAGGGCGGAGGCAACTTCTATCGCCTGTGAAGACGAAAGCGACAGGTTTTTGGGTATGTTTCCTAAAAGCGTAACGTTGAGTCCCCGCACCTTGCAGCCCATTTCGGAAAAAGCGAACAGGGCGGTCTTTATATAATTCGCCCAGCGATCCTCTCGTTTGTAGCGTACATTGGCCAGGGATGTACGCTTGCGCTCCCCAGCATCGGCGGCGTAGAAACGCAGAGAACTGTCTTTACGCAGGCTTATCGCCACCTGAACGGTACGATCTATGCTTGAACTGAAATAAAGAGCGTCATTCAACTGCCCATGATCCCCTAAATAATGCAGGCAGCCCGGCGCCTCAGCCACGATGATCTTATCATCCGCGCCATGTCCAATTTCATATTCTTTTCGGTGTATACTAACAATGTCTGTCATGAGTCGACCTCGAGAGTGCTAAACTTAGTTTCTTAAATCAATTTAACAGTTAGCAGCATCCTTTGCAAGCGCCCGCGTTGTATCACCGGAAATGAAAGGCATTGGGGCTGCTTTCTACCAAGAAGCCCACACCTTTCGTCCATTGCCCAAAAAGAAGGCCTTCTGCGCGCCCATCGCGCAGAAGGCCAAACGGCATGAAAGAATCTAACTGAGAACACACCGCCGTAAGACTGCTTTTTCAAACAGGTTTACGGCGACATACTCACCCTTTCGATGTTTCCAAAATGGAAAGTGGCCTTAATTTTATATCAAGAATGTTTTTTGATCAATGTCCCAGCGCGAAAAAGTGTAGCTCGTAGCGAACACACCATAACCGTCGCAAGCGCCGGGTGTGAAGCCTTAAAGTTTGTAAGCTTGCTCACCGCAAATTCCCAAGCTCAAGGCGCAACGTTGCGCCGCTTGCGCGCTTGCGCGCTTAGCGGCGGCTGCCTGTTTGACGGCCAAACTGATCGAGGGAATCAGTCATACGTTCCATGCGGGTATAGGCGCCTTCAAGTTCGCTGTACTGGGCCTTGAGCGTTTGCTCCTTTATCGTAAGTTGACGGTCCAGGGTGTCTATGCGGCGGTCGTTGGCCGATATGCGGGAATCTATGCCGTCGGTCTTTGTCGCTATGATGCCGCCCAGTTCTACGTAGGGTTGGAGGGTTTGGTTTAACGTGTATGCAAGCCCCGTATCAATGATCAGATCTCCGTCACTGTCCCTGCCAAAGAGCTGTTTCATCTCATCCATGTTGGTTCGTAGTGCCTCGTCAAGGGCCGATTCGTTTATTTCCAGGTAGCCGCGCATCTTGGTCGGGTCGTAGCCGCCGCCCCGCCGCGCGTCGGTCATTATACCAAAGGACGAGAGCAGGTGTTCCTGCCCCGCCGCGTCCGTGTACGGGGATGTCATTATCTGCTGGAGCCTGCCCCTGAAACGCACCAGATCGTTATCGGCGGAAAATACGCCTAGCCTGCCGCGCAGTTCGTTCTGCTCCTCCTCGGTAAGGTATGTAAGCTCCCGTATCACGCTTTCGTCGTTGCGGGTAAGCACGTTTAGTTCCGCCATCAGACGGTTGTAGTTACCGACAAGCGTTATCACGGCATCCTTGACAGCCTCCGTGTCCGCCTCCACATCAAGCGTTACGGGCGTCTCACCGGCCGCCCGCGCGTTCAGGGTTATGCCGGGTACAAGATCGTCTATCGTGTTGGATGGGCGTTGTATCTCAATGCCGTCCATAAGCACGATTGCGTCCCGCGCGTTTGATACTGGGTTAAGCGGCCTGACATCCCCGCCGGCGGGGGCAGGATCGAAAAGCTGTATGTTTCGTATCGACACCGAGCGGTGGGTGTTGTCGTTGTTGATGTTTATGCCGGTGATGGTCCTGCCATCTGCAAGCGGGTAGAGCTGGTACTGGTTCTGGGAGAAGGCGGGGGAGTCCTTTATCGGCGGGAGCGCAACGCTCGTCCCGTCGCTGAATTCCAGGCTAAGGATTGACAGGTTGTCCACGCGGGCGGCCACGCCGGCCTGTGCGGGGGCTTCCGCCGCCTGGACGGGTGGGGAATCGGAGGAGAGCCCTTCCGGCGCAGCCGCGTCCGACTGGACATCTGTAGATCCGTCCGCGGAACCTGTGCCGGCGCGCTGACGCTGTATAACGTACTTGCCGTCCACGACGGTATCCTCTCCACCCGCCGGGGCAGCGGGAATGGCGGGTTGGGGCGGGAACGCGGCGTCCGCGGCGGGAACGCCGCTGCCCGGGATGCTGCCTCCGTCTGCGAGCCCGTCCCCGCCGGCGGCGGGGACGGAGGCAGAGAAGGCCGGCAGTACATCCGTCGCCGTAATTGATGTTTCGAAACGCAGTATCAACGTACGTGTCGGCGCTACATCGCCCAGCGAAATGGTTATGTTGGACATCGGCGGCGCCTGCATACCGTCGCCTGAGACTGACTCGTTTATTGCCGAAGCGCCCCGCGCCGCTATAGCCTTGATGTTGGTAATTTTAGGCTCGCCTGCAGCCTGCCCCACAATACCGGTTTGCAGAGCGAGGCGGAGCGCGTCGCCTGAAAAAGTGAGGCGGTTCTCTGCGCCTGTTACAAGCGATTCCAGCACTAGGGACTTGTTGCCTCTCTGCACGGCAACGAGGCCGGCCTTTATCGTGCCCTGTCCTCGCCGGTTCAGCGTATCAACAAATTCCTGTAGGCTGCCGCTCGAAAACTTAAATGAAACACTTTTACTGCCCACAGAAAAGGAGTAGTCGCCTTCAGGCACTTGAAAAGAGCCGTCCAGCGGCTTTGAAAGGAAGCGATCGGCTGCCGCCGTCTGTTTCACGGTGAATTCATACTGCCGGGCGTCCGCCTCACGCGATACGATCGCGCCGAGCGTCCCCTCGTTGCTGGAAACTGCGGACTTGTCGTTAAACGGATTCTGGTACGAGTACAGCAGGCGGGAGTCTTCCCGCACTTGGGTGATACGCCGTCCAAGGTTCTGCCAGTTTGTCTTTTGCGCGGTAAGCGTTTCGTTGGTCCGTTCGATCCGCTGCCTGGGCAGGCGTTCAATCTTCATAAGGTCTTCGACAATCTTTTCCGTATCGAAGCGGCTTTTTACACCTGGTATTGATATGTCAGGCATGAGCCTCCTTTCCCCGCCCCGCTAAACTTTTTCGTCGAACAAGAAACCTATCGCCTCTTCTATCTTGCTTTGAAGACGCTGCAATTCTTCCGGCGGCAACACCTTTATCACCTTATCAGTATCGGGGTCTATAACATTGACTGTTATCTCGTTTGATTCATGGTTTATGACAAACTGTAATTTTTTGTTAAAAGCGAGGCTTATTTTTTGAAGGCGTTCAACCCCGGCCCTAATATTTTTCAATGTATCATTTCCGGGCAGACTCGAAGCGAAACGTTTAACCTCGTTGTCCCAGTTTGAGTCATTTGTTAGGGAAGCGCCATATTCAAAATTCGGCTTACGTTTTGCTGTCGCAGCCTGAGGCATGGAAAACCCCATTTCAACAACACTTGCTACCATACTCAAAATATACCTCCTCTCTTGGACAATGAAAACCACTGTCCAAATTGAATTTATACCGGTATAAACCTGGCATTACAAAAAGAAAAAGATGGGGAAGTGCGCGAATCTCCCCATCTTTTGTGATAAAAGACAACGTCCAGAAGTCTCTTACCGTAAAAAGTTTTACCTCACTCTTAGCCGAGCAGCGAAAGAACCGACTGGTTCCTTACATTAGCCTGGGCAAGCATTGCGATACCGGCCTGCGAAAGGATCTGGTCCTTTGTATACTGAACCATACCCGACGCCATGTCCTGATCGCGGATGCGCGATTCGGCTGCCTGAATATTTTCCGCCGCTGTAGCTACACCAATAGCCGCCGTTTCAAAACGGTTCTGGTAAGCGCCAAGATCCGCGCGCTGCTTGGATATCCTTTTAAGCGCTTCATCCAGGATGCCAATAGAGCTATTGGCACCTTCAGGACTGGAAAGATCAATGCCGCCCTGATCAAACTGTAGACCCAAGGCTTGCGCCGTCATCGTACCGATGAAAATCTGTTTGTTTTGGTCCATGTTAGCTCCAACCTGAAGCTGCATAATAGCGCCGGTAGCACTCTCACGGGCAAACGCGCCGGTAAGCATATTCATGCCGTTAAACTGGGCGTGGCTTGCTATACGGTTGACTTCGTCTACAAGCGCCGAAACTTCAACCTGTATCTGCATACGATCCTCGCCGCTGTAAATACCGTTGGCTGACTGTACAGACAGTTCCCTCATGCGATGCAAAATATCTTGCGTTTCCTGAAGGTAACCCTCCGTCGTCTGAATGAACGATACGCCGTTTTGAATATTGCGTTCTGCCTGGTTAAGGCCCCTGATCTGACCCCTCATCTTCTCAGAAACCGCAAGACCGGACGCGTCATCCCCAGCACGGTTTATACGCAGACCCGAACTGAGCTTTTCCATTGCTTTTGTCGTATCTGCCTGGGTAACCCCAAGCTGACGGTTGGCAAACATGGCGCTCAAATTGTGATTAATAATCATATAACCCTCCATGTGTTGGTAATCTTTAGCTATCCTTAGCTTAAGATCGTACACGCAACAGGTTCCGGCAGGTCTTCGCGCTACGCCGTACCGACTTCCTGAAAGCGGAACGTCAGACTACTCAATTCATAAAACAGCCAACTACTGCTTTACAGCGAATTGACTATTCTGACGTATCTGCCGTGTAGTATCCAACGAGGGTGTTTGTCAATTATCAGTGGCTTTTACAGCCTATAAACATTATAATTTCTTTTTTTTAAATATTCAAGTGTTTCTCTAAAAAGGGAATAGGGGGTAAAGAGGCTGTTTCAAAACAGCTTCTTTAATCCCCCTATTGTCCCCACGCCTTTTTTACTGTAGAAGTTGAAGTATTGAGGATGCCCTCTGGTTAGCCTGGGCGAGCATCGCGGTACCGGATTGACTCAGTATCTGATCGGTAACGTATTTTACCATCTCGTTGGCCATGTTGGTATCGCGGATACGGGATTCAGCGGCTTGCAGGTTTTCCGCACCTATGTCTATGCCGCGGATTGCGTGTTCCAGCCTGTTCTGGTAGGCTCCAAGGTCGGCTCGTTGCTTGTTGATCGTTTTGATCGCGCTATCGAGTGTACCGATCGCGCGGTTGGCAGAAGCAGCGTCTTCGAGAGACAGGATGCTTTCGTCGTCCACATTGCGGATACCGAGTCCCTTTGCCGTCATAGTGCCGATAAAGACTTGCTCTCTCTGGTCTATGTTCGCGCCGATGTGGAACCACATGGAACCGGTAACTGCATTCTGGCCTGTTTCCCGTGCAAAGCGTCCGGTAAGCATGTTGAGGCCGTTAAACTGGGCGTGGCTGGCAATCCGGTCCACTTCGTCGATAAGCTGTGAAACTTCAACCTGAATCTGCATACGATCTTCGGCGGTGTAGATGCCGTTGGCCGATTGAACCGCAAGTTCACGTATGCGCTGAATGATGTCTTCTGTTTCCTGTAGGTAGCCTTCTGTAGTCTGAATAAAGGAAACGCCGTCCGCGGCGTTGGCCGAGGCGCGGTTCAGGCCGCGGATTTGGCTCCGCATTTTTTCGGAAACGGCAAGTCCCGATGCGTCATCGCCGGCACGGTTAATCCGCAAGCCGGACGACAGTTTTTCCATGTTTTTTTCCAGAGCAGTCTGTGTTACTTTGAGAGAGCGATCTGCGAACATGGCGCTAAGGTTGTGGTTGATAATCATTATCTTCCTCCATGATTTGTTGCGGACTGGGGCTCCGCATAAAGGGCATCCTTGCCCCTTTTGAGCTCGACCTTCCCCATTAGGTTCCGCTCATTTCAAATATCGGCTGATAATATACATTACTTTAACAAGCGGTGGGCGGCGTACTCCCAGACTCTTATGAACGGTTCTATTTCGACGCGAACGCGCTTCAGGAAGATAATGTCGTTTGACGTAGGCCGCACGCTTCCACCGGCGCAGTCGGGAAAGTGAGCCCACAGGTACGAGGCCTCGTCTAACAGGCTGTCCAAGCGTCCGCCGGCGGCCCTCGCCTCGCCCTTCAGTATGCCAAGCAACTCGTAAAGCAGCCCCTCCTCCCGTTCCACGAATGAGCGTAAGCGGCGTGTCCTGGATGGTATCGGTGCGGCTACGGCGGGATCCCCTCCTGCGGTGGAAAAAACTCCGCCGGTGGAAGTCGCCTCAACTAACCGCATCGCCTCATCGTAGGGCAGGGTCTCCACACCGAGATCCAGACCGCTTCCCGCTATCGCAAACACGCGGCCTCCACCGGTGAATTCCTGCCCGAAGAGTCTGCGGTAGTTCTCCATCGCGGGATCACTGTAGAGGTTGCTGTCCGCTACAGTGTGCGCTCGCATCGCAGCCGCCGTCGGGTACAATCCACCAAAGCGCGTATGGTTTTTGAGAATTTTTCCGTGGGACGGACTCCCGCGGCAATGGTACTTGTCAAGCGTAAACGCAAAGTCCATTCCGGCGGTAAAAATGGGCCCTGTCCCAAGACGCAACGCGAGGCTTACCGCGCTAAGGCCGACAGAACCGAGCGGCGGAAGCTCGGCAGGCAACAGTTTGAGCGCCGACAACCGTTCAAATACGCTTAAGTCCGTCCAGCGTGTCCAAAACATATAGGTTTCACCGCCCAAAACCCCGCCTGTGGCAGGCAGTGCGGACATATCCATAGCGACAGGGATGCGCCAATCGCCTGTGCCGCTAAAATCATTCAGATTCCAGTGTTGGGCTTCCAGCGCAACTACAAGATCGGGCCTGATATTTCGTTCCTTGAGCGGACGCAACGCGGTATCGACGCACAGAATCCGGCAGGCGGACGGCAGGCGCCGACCTTCGATCCTGTCAAGAAAAGTGTCAAGGGAAGGCCCCGCGCCAAGCACTATTACGGGACAACCTCCAAAATCAAGGCTCTCCACGCCGGGCCTTTCCGCAAGCAGGCAAAGGTTCCGTATCGCGTTACGCATGTACCGCCGTCCCAACCTTGTAAGCGTCAGCACGTTTGACCATTCCGTCGCGACTGCTCTACGCAGCGTACCGAGCGCCGTCCCGTAAAAATCCGCGTTTAACTGCCACCCGGCAGTTAAACGGAGCTCTTCCACCCGCCTGAAGCGGCGACATCCCCATGTCCGTCCGGCAAACGCCGCAAGCGCCGCCGGGTTTTCGGTTCGCACAAAACGGAACCTGTCGTCTCTTACTGTTTCCAGGGCGCCGATATGTTCGGCGGAGAGATCGTACAGCGCTGGATCCACCTCGACGCATAGCAGTGCCGAATCGGACGGCAAATTTTGCATAACGAGCGGTATGCCGTAGCCCAAAAGGGGGGAAGGCAGCAGGTACAGTGTACCTGCCGAAAGCGGCAGGTACTGTAACGCCGCGCGTTCAGCCTGCCGTAACGGGTCCACCCGCGACAACAGCGCCCTGCCCCGGTGGTAAACGGAAAAACCCTGCTCCGCCGGCTCCAGGCGGGGCGCCCCGCCGGATACGTTTTCACCTGCCTGTATGTTACGCAGAGGGCACATCACCCGGCCAAGGCCTACAAAGCAAACCGGGCAAGGGGTTGAAGCACAAAACAGCTCATAAGCTGTTTTGTCTTACGTTCTACCGTATGTTCTACCCTAAAAGGAAGGGAACCGCCCGGCGGCAAGGATGCGCCCATAAAATCATACTAATTGAAAAAGAGGCGAAAGTACGTGTTGTCGAAGTTATCATTAAACTTATCGCTTGCCAGGATCGAAGCCGCCACGCTACGCTGAGTCTCGTTTTCTGCCCACCAGGATGAAAACGTCGTTTTGCTGTTTTCGGCGGCATCACTTTCATCCGTAATCTCCTCGTCAGGATAAAGGACAACTATGTTACTTTCGCTGCCGCTCAGCACTATAGGACGGGAAGGCTCGCCTACAGGGGTAGAAAAGGCGGTGCGCCAGAAATTTTCATCGGAAACCGCGTCCCGCAGACCGGGCGCCTGGAAGGAACTGAGGCTGGCGAACAGGGGACTGTCGCCGTAATTTACCGGAAGGGCGCCGAATTCGTGTACCTCCAGGCTTGCACCCGCTGCCGCGCGGGTAAAGCTTGTAGAGCGCGCCTCCCGTGCAAAGTTTTCGGCCTGTGTGATAAGCCAATCTTCGATCACGCCGCGCTCGCTGTCCATCAAAAAGTCACGCGCCTTGCCCAGAACCTCCGAATCTTGCAGGTTGGGCGGCCGGGACATCTCGTTTGCGCGGAATATAACCCAGCCGGAAGAAAGCTCAAACGGGCCTGCCACCTCGTCCTTGGGTAGGTTGATCACGGTTTGCCACTGTTCCTCGTCCGGGATTTCAGTTGAAAGCTCAAACGCTGTCCGTACGCCGGTATCCCCGCCACGGTCTGCGTAATCGTCACCGGACTGTGTGCGGGCGGCATCCTCAAACGTGATCTCGCCCGATTGAATCTTGGACAGTACCACCTGAGCTTCACGTCTCCCGCCTGTGACCGTTATCCTGGAAAGGTGCACCGTTTTGAACATATCCACATTCCTGCTCGCGTAAGAGGCAACCTCGCTGTCGGGATATGACGTGTATGGGAAGGCCGCCATGCTGAATTTGCGCTGGGGGAGCGCCATCCTCCCGATAAATTCGGTCTCCGCTTCGGCGGTTTTTATCGTACTAACATCGTCGTGATAGATGTTGACAATTGAATCATTCCGCATATCCTGCCATAGCTTTATCCTCGCGGCGGCATCCACCTTGTTGTACTTTACAGCCGAAAACCGCCCGTTCTCCTGGAAGTACGGAAGTTCCGCAACTTTTTTGTCCACAAAGGGTTTGGACGGCGTATAGCCCGATCCGTCCATAATATCAAGAATCGCGGTACGCTCAACGGTCATATCGAAGGCGCTTCGCCACGCCTGGTAGTCATTCATGCCGTACTCCTGCGAATTCCTCTCCCTCACGCGGGCAAAGAAGCCGCCGACTGAGTAGGCTATCGGCTTGCCATCCCAGGAGCCGAACTCCAGGCGCGAAACCGTCAACCCCTCCCCCGGCACGATGGCCGGTACAAGAACGAAGGCTATTATCACAATGATAAGAACCAGCACCGTTCCTATGAAGATAAGGGGGTGCTGTTTGAAACGCCGTTCAATATCGGAGCCTCCCGAAATTTCCGTGCTTTTACCATGTTTTTCGGATTTTTTTTCAGCCATTAAGCTCTCCTCGTACCGTACATATCCCGGCCAATACTTTTTGGTGTTTTCCTAGCTCTTTTCGCCAGACTTCGTATCCTTTGCGGGAGTGGCGGCCTCCGTCGCGGCGGCTTCTTCGCCCTCCCCGGCGGACTCCGCTTCCGATTTGGCAAACTTGACGAGGGCAACCACCTGATCCTCCGCCGAAATCAGCTTTACGCCATTCCCCAGCGCAAGATCGCGGACATGTATCGACTGGTTCACCCCCAGATTCGATATATCAATATTGATACGCTCCGGCAGGTCTTTGGGAAAACACTCTACCTCGATATCGTGCAGCGGCGTCTCAAGTATGCCGCCGTCCCTTACGCCGATCGGATTACCGGTAATATGCACGGAAACACGGGCGCGAAGCAGCTTGCCCATTTCAATTTCATAAAAATCGACATGAAGGATGTTGCCATCCTGTATATTCCGCTGGGTGGACTTTACAAAGGCGTCGTGCGTCTTGCCGTCCACATCAATCTTAACGATGGTGCTCTCGGAAATAGTCCGTAGGTGAGCGGATAGCTCCCGCCCGTCAAGGTCTATCGCTACGGCCGCGCCCTTCCCGTATATGATGCCCGGAACTCGCCCCTGTTTCCGGAGACGCACAGACTTTGCCGAACCAAAGTCCATCCTTGTTTTGGCAGAAAAAACAACATTGCTCATAAATTTGAACTCCTTAAATCCTGTGTACGTTTGATATGGTATTACGCGGACGAAAAATTGTCCAGTCCTGTCAAGCCGCAATGCGTTAACTGGCGTGTATTGTGCCCGCCACGGTCTTCCCAGCCTGGTTGACTGGACTTGTTCAAGAACCTATTTGAATGTGGGCAAAAGCCCACGGGTTCTTGAGCAAGTCTTGCAAAAT
>JAITIR010000071.1 GCA_031279285.1 Spirochaetaceae bacterium
TCGCGGGGGAGCCGCCTGAATGGGCGGAAGAGGTGGACTGGGGGATGGTGGAGGCGAAGGCCAAGACAGAGATCCCTAAGGGCATGACCTACAAACTGTCCTGGGACAGCCCCCGCCGGGCGGAAACAGCCAAAAACCAGAGTACTACGCGGAAAAAACCGCCCAAACCCGCTGCTCCGCCCGTCTAACCGGCGTAGTACAGGGCAAAAGGGGTGATCAAGACAGCCTCGGCAATGCCGTCCAGAGACGGCTGCGTGGGAGGTCTGTCCTGATGGTAAGGCTGAGGGCGGTGAAAGGGGCGGTTTTGCGCATTGATGGGGCAAAGCGGCGGTGAAAGAGGGCGGTTTGGCGGGTAATCGGAGGGTGAAAGGGGACGGACGGGACAAAATACGGTGAAAAATGCCCGGAAGAACGTGGAAACGGCCCCTGTCGGTCGTCGGGGACAGCCTCCTCGCAACGAGGGACAGCCCCCGATTTGTGAGGGACAGCCCCCTCCTTACGAGGAGATGGCTTCCGCCACAGGGAGACAGCCCCCGCCACCCGAAAACAGCCCCAAGGGAAGCCTGCCCAACACCGCACCGTACGGCCTTCGTGCGGGGCGCCTACGGTGCCTTACGGCTATTCCGTGTGGTTATTCCGTGGATCAAGTTTAGTGCATTAGAACCGGATTTATTGAGGATAGAGGAGGGGCAGGAACAGGCCACTTGCTCGGAAACGGGAGCGTTGATGGGGATCGGAGCATCCTTGATACCTTGGGGAAACTGCCCCTCTTCCAAACGAGAGGAGAGAAGGATGGCAGTGTATAAACGGAGGGATGTGCGGACACACCTTTTGGCGTAATGCCCGTCGACCCGAGGACGGACAGGAGCGAGGGACGGCAACAATAGGCACATTGCCGCGCAGCCGCGACCTTTCTTTGTTTCCACCGGGGACAAGCCCCCTAAGATAAGGTTTATCGGGTTTTCCTAAACAGGGAATTCCGGTGCATACTTGTCTTTTTTAGCATTACTTTATAAGGTACGGTATGAGGTTGTCCAAAAACGTCAAGTTTTGGAACGGCAATCTTTAAAAAGTAGTTTCGTAAGGCTAAAGCCCCGCTTTAACGAAGGACTTTTAAGTCTCAGAAACGGTATGAGTCAACGGATCCAGCCTGTCAAAACCCCTGTGCGTTTTGAAACAGGCTCGTATGCTTCACCTTTGAAAATTTGCGATGGGAGGGAGAAAATTTGGCTGTGATCAGCAAACCTTTTTTGTGTGTCCTCCCGCGCATACAGGCGCGAATATTGCTTGCCATTGTCTTGCTGGTACTGGCCGGGTGCGGACGGGGAAAAAGCGAAGAGAGTCATAACGGCCCCGAAGCAGACGTGGTAAGTATCGGGGCCGCCTATCCTATGGCCGTATTGGATAAATCATCATACTATCGCTGGGCGCTTGAGACGGCGGCAGAAGAGGTTAACAAAAACGGCGGCGTTCTGGGTAAGCCCCTGTCCATTGTGTTTCGGGACGACAAGAATGACGCGAGGACGGCAATGCAGATAGCCGAAACCTTTCACAATATGGGAATTACTGCGGTAATAGGGCACTGGAGTTCCGATGTCTGCTATTATGTCGAGGACATTTACGAGGAACGTGGAATCGTAATGATAACCCCCGGTGCAAACGGCCGCCTGGTGTTTGAGCAGGAATTTCAGAATATTTTCCGTATAATACCCGACGACAATGTGTACGCTCGGGCTATGGCTGAATACGCGGTTCTGCAAGGTTTTCGCAGCATGGTAATCTATTACAGCGAAAACACGTACGGATCATCTATGGCTATGGCGATGGAACGTGAACTGGCTCAGCGCGGCATCATGGTTTTGGACCGCATCAGCGGCATAAGTCCGGTAAACGCCAGTACGGTTATGCGGCGGTGGCGGGCCTTTGGCTGTGACGGTGTCATAGCCGCCGCCGATGTTTCTGTAACAACGGATGTGCTTACACGCATAAGGGATGCGGGAATTATGCTGCCGGTATTTCTGACCAGCAGTAGCTTCCGCAGACGTTCATTTGAAGAAACTATGGCTGGGTATATTGATCGTGTTTATATGTTTGAACATGGCTCTGACCTTAGCGGCAGTGATTTTGTGAAAAATTATAGCGAAACATGGAACGATTATCCGTCAGTATGTGAAATTGCAGCTTATGCCGCCGTGCATTTGCTGGTATACGCGATGAACACCTGCCGGACCTTGGACAGCCGGTATATTTCAGCATGGCTCAAAAATATCAACAGGTATCCTACGATTACTGGAATTCTTTCGTACAATAGGCAAACGCAGGAATTTGACGGACAGTACTTACAGGTCAAACAATTGGGGCGGCAATGACAGAACGCGAAGAACTCACAAATACGGTAGAAAACATTGGCGCTATGATGGTGGTTGTCAATGTCAAGGCGTGGCTTGCCCTTGGCGCGATTCTGCTCATATTTATTGCCGGTCTTTTCTGGGGATTTTTGGGTACGATGCAGATACGCAAAGAACTTTCAGGCGTACTGGTAAAGAGCGGCGCTATCATTAATATATACGCCAATGACGACGGCATACTTCTTGATTTTGTGCCTACCCAGGGTATGTTTGTCGAACAGGACCAAGTAATAGGGCGCGTAGAGCAAAACGAGCTTGTGGAAGAGATTAACCTGTTGATCGACACCGGAGCGGATGAGGGGGTTATAGAAGCAAAGCGGATGCTGCTGATCGCAAAAAGCCGCATTACAACAGGGGAGGCGGGACGGGTTGTCGATGTTTATGTCCACAAGGGGGACTATGTGAGCAGGGGGCAGCGGCTCGCGACCATTTCAAAAGAAGCGCCCGCGAGCAGGGCCCTTGAATGTCTGCTCTATGTACCGGTAGAACAGCTTAGGGATATTAAAAAAGGGTTAGAGGTGAGTGTGTATCCTGCCGCAGTGAACAGAAAAATGTACGGCAATATGATCGGAACGGTAACAATTATCAGCGACTACCCGGTTACGGAACAATATCTGTACGACAGACTGGGCAGCGAGGATTTGGCGCGTTTTTTTCTGGGAGATTCAGCCTGTTATGAAATCTATGTAACGCTGGTATCTTCGGAAAAAACCGCTACCGGTTATGAGTGGACCACCTCTTTGGGGCCCCCCAAAGCTTTTGGCGATTTGACGATCTGTACGACCTCCGTACTGGTAAACGAATTACGGCCTGTTGACGTGTTCTTTTTCGAGCGGTAGCGGGAGGTTGTTGATGAAACTAAAAAGAATCACCACCCTTATAACGGATAACCGTTCTGCCGTATGTTATATATTCCTGCTGGAATTCCTGATGTTTATTCCGGCCATAATAACACCCATTTATACAAAAGTTTTTACCGATTCAATACTTTCAGGCGGAATTTACGAGTGGCTTTTCCCGTTGCTGGCTGTGATGGCCTATGCTTCGCTGTTTTCAAGCGGCGTTACCTGGCTCCAGGAAAGCTGTCTTTTACGGTTGTCCAATAAAATAGAGTTGTCATCTGTCGCATCGTATATGTGGCGGCTTTTTATCGCGGATGAAAATTTTTATTACCGCCAAAACAGTTTTGCGCTGCTTTCCCGCAAGGATGCTTCAAAATTGATTTCCGAAACGCTCGCGGAAAATATGCTTTCTATTTTCAGCGCGATGACGCAGACGGTTCTCTATTTTGTCCTGATGGTCAGGATGAATCTGTCCATGTCGCTTATCGTTATTATGCTGATACTGCTCGATACGGGTTTTGGCCATATTCAATCTTTGGCCGTAAGAAAAATAGAACGTAAACGGAGAACCGGATCCCCGCAAGAACTCAGTCCGGCCGGCAGCGAGAATAAAGAAGTATCTGTGCGTGATTTGATCCTCCACGACGAACAGTTGAGCGCGACAGAACTGCAAAACATTCAATCTTTTAAGGCAACGGCATCGGAACCGCATATTTTCAAACGCATGATCAGCTCCAAGATACGGATCATCAACGCGAGCATTAAAGACGACGAAGCGGAAGCCTTTGAGCCGTTTAGCAAATTTTCATCCGTGTTTTTTCTGAATATTTTGTTGCTTATATCCGCGCTGCGTATCATGAACAGGGAACTGAGCATAGGTTCCTATCTTGTATTTCAGGCTTATGCGGAGGCTTTTTTTTCACCGATGAAAAGTTTGCTCAAGACTGTCGGCCAGATTAAAAATATGGAAGACCACTTGGAAAAACGGTACCGCGAACTGGGGGCGGGCAACGAGGAACCTCGCGGGAACAAAAGCGAAACCGAAGAGGAAAATCAAGAGCAGAACGAGACGAAAAACCTAACGGTTACGGCTTCTCCGCCGCATACACGCGATACGTCTTCCGGCAAACTCAAGGGGCGCGTTGAATTCAGGGATGTAAGTTTCAGGTATAGCAACGACAGCCCGTTTGAGTTAAAGCATTTTAACCTGACACTGGAACCGGGACAAAGGGCGACGATTACGGGAAAGTCCGGATCGGGAAAGACGACGCTTATCAAACTGTTGCAAGGATTCTATGCTCCCTGCGACGGCGAGGTTCTCATTGACGGTATGCGTCCGCAAGACATAAGCCGTTCAACCTTCGTCCGTTCGATCGGGTGCGCAAACCAAAAGATATGTTTTTTTATCGCGTCGTTTAAGGATAATATCACGCTTTGGGATAAAGAAGTTTCCGACCATGCCGTGTACGAGGCGGCTAACGATGCCTATATACACGATTATATCGCTTCACTGGAAGGCGCGTACAATCACGTGCTGGCGGAAAACGGACATAACCTTTCAGGCGGCCAGCAACAACGCATAGAGATAGCCCGCGCCCTCGTCTATGACCCCACGGTAATTCTCTTGGACGAGTCGACTAGCGCGTTGGGGCCGGCTGTCAGCGCGAAAATCGAAGAAAATTTGCACAAGCGCGGCTGTACCTGCCTTCAGATGACGCATATTTTATCTACGGTAACGGGATACGATGAAATCATCGTGCTTGATGAGGGGCGTGTTGCGGCGCGGGGGACCCACTCGGAACTGATGGCCGCCTCCAGCCTGTATGCGGACATCTATGCGGAAGGCCGGACCTGATGAAAGATCTTGATATAGCCCTTGAACGGTTTACCAAAGTAAACGCAAGGCTTACCAGTCTTGGCGAAAAAGAAGATTTTACCGATACGGATTTGAGGATACGTGTTTGCAAAATTATCTGCCGCTTTTTAAACACGGAACTCAAGGTTCCCGTTCATGAAATTCAAAAAGAAATGGCCAATTTACCGGAAGAATTGCTTTATTTGTCAAACCTGCGTTGTAAAGAGGTAGCCCTGCCGGAAAAATGGTGGAAAGAAGACGCTCATGCGATGCTGGGACTCCGCGAGGACGGCATTCCCGTGGCCCTGTTGCCCGGCAAATTGGGCAGATACACAGTCTACGATCCGGTTGCGAATAGTTTTTCCCGTCTGGACAAGAAAGCCGCAGCCTCGATAAAAACCCGCGCCATAGCAGTATTCAGGCCGTTTCCTGCCGGAGAGGTAAACGCCAAAACCGTGCTGGCCTTTTTAGCCGGAGAAAGCATAGGCTGGGAAGTATTTCTGGTCATGTTTTTTGGATTTCTTGCCGGCATTACGAAAGCGATACCGCCCATGTTTACGAGCGAAATTTTTGACGTAATTATCCCAAACACGCTGCGCGGCATACTTTTTGAAGCGGTCGTATTGCTTTTGTGTTTTAATATCGCCAATATAGGCTTTCGGGTGGTGAGCAATGTCAGCATAACCCGCATATTTACCAAACTTGGACTAGCATTGGAAGGCGGCGTTTGGGATCGCCTGCTGGAACAGCGCCTTGCGTTTTTTAACCAGTATACGTCCGGGGAATTACTAAAAAAGTTGCAAAGCATAGGCCGCATAAAGGCGCTGTTTTCAGGCGATACGTTGCAAATTCTGGTCATAGCCCTCTTTTCTTTTCTGAACGTCATCGTTATGGTTCAGCTTGATGCCGCAATCGCGGTATGGGTGCTATTGATGTTTTTGGCACTCCTTATCGTATATACCCTTATCGAGTACCGGAATTTCAAATATTATCGGCGTTATATCGAAAACGAAAACAAGGCTGCCGCTTTTAACCAGCAAGCTCTGGACGCGATAGAGCGGATCAAGGTTTCCCGCGCCGAAGAACGAATATTTAAAGTGTGGAGCGAGTTTGAAACGGAAAACCGTTACCTCGCCGGACGGATAAAAATACTCGAAAACTTAAATAAGGTTATCAAAATATTTTTTGAAACCGCCTCGGTAGGCGTAATTTTCTATTTGGCCGCGCAAAAGACCGACATGGGACTTGGCCGCACACTGGCTTTTATCGGCGCGTTTTTGGCTCTGCAAAGCGATATTCTGCCCCTGCTGGATGTGATGAACATAGTCCCTTTGCTTGCGGCGCTCTGCCAGAACGTGATGCCCATACTTCAGGGAAACGAGGTTGAATATAACGCGAGCAAGATAATCCCGATGGATATGACCGGAAAAATAGAAGTGAACAACCTCTCTTTCAGGTACGGTGAATTTGAAAGGAACATTCTCAGCAACGTCTATTTTAAGGTGGAGGAAGGAAAGAGCCTTGGGATTATCGGGCCATCAGGTTCCGGCAAGTCAAGCCTCTTTAAGGCGCTTTTGGGCTTTTACCCTCTTGCCGAAGGAAAAATTTATTACGGCGGTTATGATCTGGATACGCTGGAACTGCGCTATCTGCGGAAACAGATGGGCGTGGTGCTGCAAAACGGCGTTATTCCGTCAGGTTCGATTTTTGATATTCTGACGGACAGCGACCGCCGTATTTCTACCGACATGGCCCTATCCGCCCTCGACAAGGTAAACATGGCGGAAGAAGTCAGCCGGCTGCCCAAAGGCATTCATACGCCGATAGAAGAATGTGATTTCTCGGACGAAAAACGCCAGCGGATAATGATAGCGCGCACACTGGTGGAAGAACGCCGGTTCATATTTTTTGACGAACCAACAAGCCGGATGGACAATATCAGCCAACAGCGAATTCTGGAACACATATACCGGACAAAAGCAACCAAAATAATAGTCGCCCAGCGCCTAAACACGGTAAAAAACTGCGACAAAATTATCATACTGGGCAAGGGCGGTGTTATAACGGAGGGCTGCTACGATGAGATCATAAAAAACGACGACCTCACTCGCTGGCTGACATAGCGCCTTTACCGTTTGGAGAACGCATTTAGCCCTTCTGCCAAAAAA
>JAITIR010000106.1 GCA_031279285.1 Spirochaetaceae bacterium
CGGCCGTAGCTTGCGGGGCCTTATCCTTGTCATATTAACCGGTCATTCTGTAGAACAATGGCAGGGTGAGGTTACTAAGTAACCTGTTGACATATGCCGTATTTTATTTTTTCTGTGATACTAGCAAAAACTCTATTTGTTTTATAGAGGGGGCGGCTACTAGGGAGCCGATTTCTTGACCACGATTTCTGCTTGAATATCAAGCCTGAATTTATAGGTAGTAAAAAACAAACGTTTTTCCGCTTGCCCGAGAATATGGAATTTCGGATGCTTGGTATTACAAATGTATGCCTTTTTGCGCTTTTGTTGCGGCTGACCATGATTTTCAATAAAAAGTTTTATTGTTGATTCAAGTTGTGCTTTTGCTTTGGAAATCCAATCATCTTTTTGCCGTTTTAATTCTATGAAAAAAAGATGCTCATCGGAAGTAAGCATGCCATCACATCTTTCAGGCGGAGCATCTGTTGGAATAACACCGCCATCTATAGCGGTGAAAGTTAACGGCAGTAAAGCAGGATTTTTAACTGTAGCAACCCATGTATTCGTATTTGCTGTGTCTGTCTTGGCAATAGGGACCGCGTCAATCAGGCCAAATTCATCTGAGGTAATAGGAGGTTCCCGGTATAATGGGTTAAAGAAATCGTAGCTCAAAGGTCTTCCTCAATTTCAAGGAGCCAGTCAAATTGCACATTACCCTTATCCAAGAGACTATTTAAATAGTTGTCATCCGAAGGAACGCCGGATGTTTTGGGTAAGGCTTGTATGCTGCCGGTCTCATAATCTATCTGATAAATTGACACATCCTCAATACCCACACAGGAATCCAGCGGCACTACTCCTGATAGTCGAGACAGCAGCTTTTCAGAGTTTTTATTTCCTTCTATCTTAATGGAAAGATATTTCCCCTGTACCGCAATCGTGAGAGCGCTCAAAATGTAAGGGCTGTGGGTAGTCATAATAAGCTTATTGTGTCCATTACCCAGATTTACAATTTTTAGAAGTTCATTAACAAGGGTTATCTGAGATACCGGGAACAGATTTTGTTCCGGCTCCTCTACGATGTTTATAAACGCAGTTTTCCTGAATTTAGACGATAAAGACTGAATCATTAACTGCTTTTGCTCATCTGTTAGGCTCTTTTGCTCCCGTATTGATTCCCATTCTTTAAGAAACCGTTTGCGCTCGTCAACGCTCATTTGCGGTTTTTCCGAATGTTGTTCTTGCACAATTTTTGAAAGATACTGAGATACTAAAAAAACCGGAATGACCGATTGAAACCCGCTCGCCGCATGAGATAACCGAAGTTTATACTGACCGTTAGTGACATTGATGTTGTCGTTAAGCCGGTCATATTCGAGCTTGATGTCATTAAACGGTAATTCATACGGAGTTTTAAGCAGTTCTTTTGAGTTATCAAACTCGGTCAGAAAATCGGTAAGTGACCGATCAAGACTCTTAATCTCATTCGGTTTTCGGAAATATGAGACAAAATTACGCTCGGCTGGAATGTACATGATCTGAGGCAACTCATACTCGGTCTGAATCTCTTTAATAGAAAGCGAACCCTTCTTCGAAAAAATAAAGGAATACGCCGAACCTTTGTATTCAATTTCAGCGTTCTCAATCCCGGTGTAATTTTCAAGCCGGTGGTAACTGAGAAACTGATTTTTGAAAACACCGGTCTTCTCGAAATCTTTGATAGTATTCTCACCACGAACGAGGGATTTTTCAAGCCACGCAAAGGTAGAGATGAGTTTTGCCACGGTACTTTTACCGGACCCTTGGGGGCCGCAAAATAAAGTAACCTTGTTAATATCCACAAAGCCGTTTTTGATTGGGCCGAAGTTCTTTATGGTAATCCTTTCCATTATTTCTCAGTATAAAGGATAGGGCTTGACTTATCAATCGGCATGGAAGTGATGGTTATGAATCCGGCAAACCCATTTTCCTGCGAAAGGAAAGGGATTCCTGAAATCCAACGCTATCGTCCTGGCTTTTGAGACCGAAAATGCCCTGATTGTCGTGGATGACAAAAGGGCTCATAGCTATACAAAAAAAGTCGGACTTACATACCGTGTTTCTGAGATTTTTATAAAATATGATTTAATTGCCGTCAAAGATATTGTAATTGTTTCAATTATATTGAATAATATCAAAATATATTGATGAGAATTATGGAGGCATGATGTTGACAGATTTTGGAAAAATGCTAAAAAAGCTTACGGTAGACGAAGGTATAAGTCAGGAGCAGTTAGCTAAGGACCTTGGCATATCTCCCGCCATACTCTCCAACTACATGACCGGGAAGAACATTCCGGAAATGAGCTTTATTGAAAAATGTGTCAAGCGGTTCAGTTTGAGGAATAGGAAAATCAGGGATATTTTTACCAAGGCTTTTTTCAGTACGGCACAGGCTAACCATTCGATACACCTTGATACCCGATTTTTCAAACACGAAAGGCTGGATTTGCTGGCTCAGGCCATTGTTGTGATTATGTTGTACCCGGATACCCCAAATAAAAAACAGGAACCTTTTGATGACCGACTAGAAATTTTTGGGAACCGAATATCTGGCTATTTTAAGAGTTTGGATATTGAGGCAGAGTATCGGCCTCCTGCTCCGGCAGGGGATGATTCCGGTATTATTTCCTAGTAATTTACTCAACTATGAGCAAAGGGTATGAGCAAAATCCAAATTTCAGGAGATTTCAGGAAGTGTCAAGGAAAGAGCATCTTGACAAAAAAAGCGGCTTTTCTTATAGTAAAATAGGAAAATTCCTTAGTTTGGATGCTGGTGATACAGAGTTGGTTGGAACTCTGGATCTGCTTGTGGGGGTTCAAATCCTCCCTGGGGAAAACTGTCAGGTACTGAAATAGGTTGACAGATTCTATGCTACTCCACGGCAGAATAACTACCTGAATTTTTCGAAAAGCAGCACTACAACGGAGATGGTGCAAGATCGCTTCGATTTTGCTTTAAAAGCAGGTAAAACACAAAAAATTTTGCTCATTTTTGCAGTACAACATATTGACACATTTAGGAATGTATGCGTACTTTACAAATTGTCATAATTACTTACGGGTACGTGTGGGCTGATATAATGAAAAACTATTTTTTAACCTGTTTACAAATTTTTACGGCGGCGGCATTCGTTTTTCCGCAGAATCCGGACTTTACCGTTTTAAGCGAAACGTTTAATGACGACTTCTCTATCGAGGACAGCGGTGTCTGGCAAGGGAACGCCATACTAAGCGACGCGCCGGCGGAGATAAAAAAGGCGGACATACCGTACTTTGAAAACGATACGCCGTTCATAAAGCTAAACGCCGCCGAAAAAGGCGCGGCGGAATTCGCGCTCCCTGAAATTGACGTACCGGTTGATTCGGTAATAAGTTTTCGGTACCGCACTGAAATCAGCACAAAGGCATGGCAGTCGTTCAATGTGTATATAGATGATCAGAAGAAGGCGTCTTTTGAGGGCGTGAATAGTTCCTGGCTCAAGGAAACGCTTCCGCTTTCCGCCGGGCGGCACAGCATAAAATTCGAAACTCAGAACGCGCGGGGCGCGTTTGTTACAAACGGTTACAACGCCGTTTTTCTTGACGATATTACGATAGTTCACGATGTGGGCGTCGAGCTTTTGCTTTTTCCGAGGGGCAGGCTGGATACGTTTGTGAACGCGGAAGGCCCTTACAAGCTGCGTTTTACGACAAAAACCCTGCGCGCCGACGGTAGTGAGCGCGATGACAACGCGCGCGTCATGTTTTCAGCAAGCGGCGGAACGTTTGACGATAACGGTTTTTGGACGCCGCCAGGTGAAGGTAGCTTTACCGTAAGCGCCACACTAGGCGATCTCAAGGCGTTAAGCGGGCTCATCACGGTTCACCCTGAGGATTACCTTGAAAGGCCGTACACGTACCCTGGAACAGGGAAAACGTACCAGGGATATATAGGGAACAGGGATGCCGCCCCCGCGGTGGAGATGAGGGACAGCCTGCGTATAACGAACCCGCGGTACGCCGTTTTCGAGGCAGACGGTTTCTTTCTGCTGGAAGGAAGCGTCAACAAGCCTAAAAGTCAGAATTACGCGCGGGTATCTGTAACAAAAATAGATTCCGCTGACGCCGAGCGGCCCGGTGGCAAAAAACAATCATCAAAGACACCCAAACTCGAATCGTGGTACATAGTAAAGAATAATTTTAGACAGAGGGTATGGCTGCCGTTCGGTGCGGGCGAGTACAGGGTAGAGATATTTCCGTTTGATAGTGTTACGCTGACAAGACCGCCAAAGGGCGAAGGCGCGTTGCGCGGCGGCGCTTACAGCGAGGAGCCGCTTACGCTTACAGTTTTTAACATAAGGGAGGAGGGTTTTATCGACGTAGACGCCCGCTGGATATACCCATCATTCTATGTGCAGAGCGATGACTTTATCGTTACCAACCTGCTCAACAACATCACGTTTGAAACGGACGGCGAAGCTGAAAAGGCGCGTGCGATTCACGATTATGTAGTATCAACATTGGTTTACGACAGCGCCTCGTTCAGCAACAGCGGACGTTCACGGAAGATGGACGCGGTTTCCGTGATAGAAAACGGCACTGGCGTCTGCGAAGGCTACGCTAACCTTTCCGCCGCGCTGTTCCGCGCCGCCGGAATTCCGGTAAAAATTGTCGCGGCCCGTTCAATAGGGCACGCATGGAACAATGTATACATAGACGGCGCGTGGAAATTCTACGACGCCACCTGGGACGATCCCGTTCCCGACCGCGGGCCTGGCGTGGTAGGCTATACGTACTTCCTGCTCGATTCGCTTTCTGGCGGCGACAGGCGGCACCGCGGCGAAGGCGTCCCGTTGATCGGAGACGCGGACTAAGCGGCCATTGCCGCCCCTCTCCATCGCGTTATGTACTACAATAGCGCCCGCTGGGGCGCTATTGTAATTTTTGAACGCAAACCGTTACAATAGGAATTGAAAGTATGAATTTTATGCTTCTAGCCGTCAAATATCCAGTTTGGCTCAAGCCAGAAATAATACCTGGGTTGCCAATACGCTGGTATGGTTTAATGTACATAGTCGCGTTTGCGCTTGCGTTTGTCATGTACCGTAAACAGGTACACGAACGGAACTTTCCTATGACTGAAGACGAGGTTTCCAGCCTGTTTTTCTGGGGGATACTTGGCCTGCTTCTGGGTGCGCGTATATTCGCGACCATTGTATACGAAACCAGCGATATCTATATCAGGCAGCCCTGGCTGATTTTTTGGCCCTTCCGTAACGGAAATTTTACTGGTCTACAGGGCATGAGTTACCACGGCGGGGTCATAGGCGGTATTCTGGGCTTTTTGTTATGGAGCATTGTCCACCGCCGCCAGGTGCGGGAGATCGGGGACATGTTCGGCGCGTCCATACCGCTGGGGTACACCTTTGGCAGGATAGGCAACTTCATAAACGGGGAACTGTACGGCAGGGTAACTACCGGACCGCTCGGCATGATATTTCCAAACGCGACCAGTTTCCCGGCCAACCTGGACTGGGTACGTGACGCTGCGGAAAAGACAGGTATAAAGATACCTGTAAGCCTTTCCGGTGTATCGCCGGGAGTAAACCTGCCGCGCTACCCGACACAGCTTTTCGAAGCCTTCTTTGAAGGCATATTTTTATGGTTTATCTGCTGGCTGCTAAGAAACAAAAAGCCGTTCAAGGGCTTCATCTTTTCGCTGTACCTGATAGGTTACGGCGTGATACGGTTCATAATAGAGTACTTCCGCGAGGCGGACAACGATTTGGGCTACCGCATAGAGCTTGTCCCAAACGACTTGCCGCTCGCGCTGGCCCACCCGCTCACCAGTTTTTCCACCGGTCAAATCTTTTCGGCGCTCATGGTGCTGGCCTCGCTCGTTATGATGCTGGTATACTCATGGCTTCCTGACAGAAAACCTACAATAAAATACCCAAAAAGCACCGCCATAAATATCGGAAGCGTAGCGGTGGAAAAAACACAGGAAGAAAAAAAGGCCGATCGCAACAGCCGCCGCAATCTGCGCAAAAAGTTGCGGTAAAGAAGTAAATCCACCGTTCGCTTACAGGCGGTACAGCGGTATTGACGCCGGGATAGCCGTTGTCAATGCTAATCCGCCATCTCCCTCATTTTGGAAGAGAGAGTATGGGTATCAGCGGTTCCAACACTTCTATGGCTGCTGGGAAGTCGGACGGCTCAAGAAGAATCGTTTCCCCGTCCATCTGGGCAAGAACCGGGTGTTCGTACATAAATTTGACGTAACGGGCGGAAAACAGTAAAACTTCGGGACTGTTGATATGCCCGCCACGGGCAACGAGTCCCTTTATGGCGATTTTCCGAAAGAGAGGCATTTCGCGCATTACGCATACATTGCGTTCGTCGGGCATGATACGGTTCCCAGCGCCATAGCTACGATGACCGCTTGCCCCCACCGCGAGGAGCAGCGTTTTTTCGCGGAATTGTTTCACGGGATTTCCCGTTTCATCGTAGGCGCTTACATCCATAACACCTACTTTATAAATTTTGTTGTAGAAGAGCGAAGCGGCGTCCAGCCACAGTTTGTACGAATCGCCCGGTAGCCGGCCCTTCATCCTGTTGGTCCAGTGTGTTACAAAGGCGTCCAGCCCGGCCGAAAGTATGTTAAACGCGTAAAAGGGCCCTTTCCCCGGCGTCGATGTGCTTAGCCGTACAGCGCTTGTGTAAGCCACACCGGGCGCTTCCATAAGACCGGAAAGGGCATCCTCAAGATTTTGGGCATCCGCGCCGTCATTACCGGTACCCATAGGCAGGCGTAGAAACACAAACATGTCCCGTAGTTTTTCCGGCGACGCCGTAACTTGTTTATGGAATTCAGCAAGAATCTCAAGCGCCGTGCCGTCCCCACCGGCGGAAATAACTAAAAATAAAGGTTTTTCTAAGCCTTCACCGTCTTCACTGGCCAATACAGCCTCTTTCAGCAAGTCCCTTGTTATCAAGGCGGCGTCTCCGGCAGCCCTTGTTTCGCAAAAACCGTATCCGGCAAAGCGGCTTTCAGATTTCAGCGCGCTGTCAGAAGGTCGGGCGCGGCACTCCGCCTCCGGCCGCGCGGCGGCCTTTTTTACAGAGACCTCCATGGCGGAGCGGTGACGCGCAACACGTTTCTTAATTGTAAACCCGCCCGCCGCCGTATTCGCGATCACGGTCCAACGCAGTGGCCGGCCTAGCGCAAACTGACTGCGTTCACAGATAAACGCTATCGAACGGGCGAATTCACCGGCAAATTCTTTCATACGATAAGAAAACAGGCCACATAGGTAATCGTGCCCTTACCGTAATGGTAAGGGATACCGCTTCCGGTACAAACTTCACTTACAAGCATTCCATAAGATTCCATAGAACAGGTCATTTTTTGCGGAAAGCGGCAGGGCATGAATGGATAGGTACAGGTTTCGCAGATATGGCAGGCGCCCGCGCCCAGAATCATCGAGTAAGGATAGTCAAGCCTGGCCGCTCTGGAAAAAGATGTAATATGCTCAGAATGTTCACTGCCGATCTTACACATCCCGTTCCAATCAAATTCATCGGACAGGACACCGGTCGTCTGCATTATGATACCGGATTTATAACCGTGTATTCTGTCAGCACAATCGTCAAGCGTTCCGCAGGCGGGTGGGCAGGCCCAGTTTTTACCGTAAGAGTTACACTTGTCTTCCGTACAGGCGTCCCTTACCTCCCTGTATATACTGATTTTTGACGGATCAACGGCGCATGCGTTGGTAAAACCACATTTAAGGGCAAGTTCCGTCAATTTGGCACAGGAATTTTCCGTTGCTGCTTGTTGATCCATAAAATTGTTGCGCGCTCATTCAAAAGAAATCAAAACCTTGCGTACGGAAGCGTTGTTTTTCTCGATATATTCAAATGCTTCCACCATTTGGCTTACAGGATAGACCTTCGATACAAAACCGGCAAGCGATAGTTTGCCAGTTTTGATAAAGTCGATCACAACCGGGAAACGTTTTGTCTGTAGACGCGAACCGCAGACAGAGATTTCCTTTTTTATGATGTTTACCGGCGCAATTTCGCTTGGAGTTTCGTTAAAGCTCAATTCAACGACACGGCCTGCCGTTGACGTTATCAGCACGGCATCCTCAAAAGTTTTTTTGATGCACACGGCATCTATCGTTACGTTGGGTCCCATACCGCCGCTTATCTCAGCCACCCGTTTAAACAGGTCTTCCTTGCCGGAATTGATCACATAGTCGGCGCCCCGGCTTTTTGCGTAGTTAAGTTTTTCATCAACAAGGTCTGAAACGATCACGGTACCGCCGTAAAGTTTTGCCATAGAAGCCGCGGTGAGCCCTATCGTGCCGGCCCCCATTACAAGAACATAGTCACCCTGCTGCACATTGCCGCGGTAACAAGCCTGCGCGCCTATAGTAAAAGGTTCAATCAGCGCGGCCTCGTCCCAAGACAAACCTTCAGGCAGGATATGCACATTGGTTTCCGGTACAACCACGTAGTCGGCGCAGCCGCCGTCCCTGTGGACGCCGAACACCTTTACATCGACGCACACGTTTGGCCTCCCTTGCAGACAGGCGTAACAGTTCCCACAGTACGTTATCGGTTCAACAACGATGCGATCACCCTCTTTAACGGATTTAACGCCGGCGCCTGTGTCGGCTACCTCGCCTACAAACTCATGCCCCCAGACACGCGGGTATACGGCAAACGGATTCTTGCCGTGTAGGATATGAATATCCGAACCACAGATACCGACGCGCTTCACCTTGACAAGCACGTCATCCGCATTTTTTACCTTCGGGATTTCTCGTTCCGCAAGTTTTAACACGCCGGGTGTTTCAACAATTCCTACTTTCATTGTTTGTCTCCTTAAAGAAAAATGAACCGGGGCCGAGGAGGATGTTAAAAACAAACACAGCCATCTCTCGCGCGCTTAGGATCCACCCAAACCGCAGCCAAACAAAGACAAGAGGTCACCAGAAGCGCTGAAAAACGCTTCATGCGTTTTTCAGCGCTTCATTGGGCGCTTTTCTTTCCGTGTTTAATGGCGGCCCTACAGGTCTTGCATATTTTTATTTTTGTTTCGCCCTTATCCTGTTCATAAAGTATTTTTACATTGGATCTATTACATACGGGACATACACCGCGGCCTTTGTGGAACAGTTCCCTAATACCTTTTCCTCTACGCGCTTTGGACATTTTTTTCTCCCTTCGTTTTTTTTGCTTTTGTTTCGGCCTTTTTCTTTTCGCTGTCCAGCTTATAATCAACCAGTTCCAGAATCACAATTTCAGCCGCATCGCCATAGCGCTGTCCCAGCTTGAGAATTCTTGTATAGCCTCCGTTCCTGTCCTTCATGCGCGGGCCTATATCGGTAAACAGCTTTGCGACAACACCCTCGTTATAGAGGCGGCTGGAAACTATACGTCTGTTATGAACCGAATCCACCTTTGCGCGGGTAATCAACTTTTCGGCAAAGCGTCTTACTTCCAGCGCCTTAGCCTTTGTTGTTTTTATCCGTTCCTTGTTAAACAAGGAAGTCATCATACTACGCACCATAGCCTTACGGTGCGCCGCCATCCTTTCAAGCGGATTAAAACCACGTTTATGTTTCATCGCTGTTATCCCTTTTTGTACCTTTTAACGCGTTTTTCAGTTCACCGGTACTTGTTATACCAAGCGTTAAGCCCCATTCCAGTAACTTTTCCTTTATCTCCTGTAGTGACTTTTTACCAAAGTTACGGGTTTGATTTATATCATCTTCCGTTTTTCTGACCAGTTCGCCAATAGTTTTTATGTTGGCAATCTTTAGGCAGTTTGATGAACGGATCGACAGTTCAAGCTCTTCAACCGGAGTATTCATAAGTTGCCGTATACGTTCATCACCCTCATCCGATTCTTCATCTTCGCCAAACAAAGTCTCCTCAATATTGACAAACAGTGAAAAATGTTCTCGTGCGATTTTAGCAGACTCTATCAGGGCCTCCTCCGGTCCAATAGTTCCGTTTGTCCATATTTCAAAGATAAGTTTATCGTAATCGCTGCGTTGACCTACCCTAACTGGTTCTACGCTGTACTTAACCTTTTTTACCGGCGAAAAAAACGAATCCATAGGTATAGTGCCTATAATTTCGATATGTTGCGCGTTATGTTCGGAAGGTGTATACCCGCGTCCCAGTTCTATCTGTAATTCCATCTCGATATGGGCATCGTCCGTAAGAGTCATAACATGAAATCCCGGATTCAAAACTTCAAGCAATCCGGTTTTTGCAAAATGTTCACTCTTAATAAAATGCTTCCCCGACCATTCAAATGTGACGGTATCCTGTTCCAGATCACTGGGTAGTTTAAAACATACCTGTTTAAGGTTGTTCAACACTTCAAGGGTATCTTCAACGACATTTGGTATCAGTTCAAATTCGCTGGAAATATTATGCGCCGTTCCTTCGGCATTGTACGAAACGATTCGAACTGCCGTAACCGCATAACCTTGAATCGATGATAAAAGCACCCTGCGTAAAGTATTCCCAATAGTTGTACCAAAACCTGGTTCAAAAGGAGAGGCTATAAATTTTCCATAATCTTTTCTTAACTCAGCGGTTTCAAATGTCCGACCTTTCGGTTTTTTGAAACCCTTAAGCAGATTTCTACGGGCCATGAAGACTCCTTACTTGGAATAGTATTCAACGATCATCTGTTCTTTGATGTCTGAAAGATCCGTTATATCACTTCTTCTCGGGAAAGCGAGCAATTTTCCTTTAAGGGCGTCGGGGTCCAATTGCAGCCAGGGCATGACTCCCGATTTTCCATATTCCTTCAAAGCATCTTTAATTACCGCAAGATTCCTGCTCGATTCCTTTATCTCGATAGAATCTTCCGTTTTAACAAGATACGAAGGGATATTTACACGTTTCCCATTCACCAAAACATGACCGTGCAAAACAATTTGGCGCGCCTCTTTCCGGCTTGACGCAAAACGCAGGCGATAAACAACATTATCCAGGCGGCGTTCCAAAAGCAAAAAAAGATTTTCACCTGTAATACCGGGCATACGCTGCGCGCGCTCAAAAAACAGACTAAACTGTTTTTCCAACATCCCATAAACTCTTTTAAGTTTTTGTTTTTCACGAAGCTGTATCGCATAATCCGATCGCTTTGACGGTCTCCCTTTTGGGTCCTTCCCAGGTGCCGCTCGCTTTTTGCTTATGGAACATTTATCACTTTTGCACCGTTCACCCTTTAGCATCAATTTCTTCTGTTCTGTCCGGCATATCCTGCAAACCGGACCGGTATATCTTGCCATGATTTTCCTCGTTTAGATGCGCCGTGTTTTACGCGGTCTGCAACCATTATGCGGAATCGGCGTTACATCGTTAATTGATTTAACCTTCATCCCAAGCGCGCCAAGCTGACGTATAGCAGATTCCCTACCCATGCCGGGCCCTTTCACATACACGTGAACTTCCCGCAGACCCGACTGAATAGCCTTTTGAGCGGCTGTTTCTGTAACGGTCTGCGCCGCAAACGGCGTAGACTTTTTTGCTCCCCTAAAACCAAGACCGCCGGAACTCGCCCACGAAATAGCGTTTCCCACCAAATCGGTGATGGTTACGATAGTATTGTTAAAGGTTGCCTGTATATAAACATTACCTTCATATACCGACTTCTTTTCTTTCTTCTTTTTAACGTTAGCAGCCACACTGTCCTCCGCTCATCCTTCCTCCTGTATATCTATATTCCGCATTCAAAATTTGAAAAACCCTAACATCCATTTTATTCTGCCTTGTGGTTTAATACCCCGCCCCTTGGGCGGTTAGAATCAGTAACACTGACAAAAATTGGTATTAAACCCCATATTATAAATTTCCTTACAGAACGAGCCTTTGCGCAAACCCATACAACGCTTAAGATACCGCGCTGAGGCTCATTTCTTTTTACCCGCAACAGTCTTCTTCTTGCCTTTACGGGTACGCGCGTTAGTGCGTGTCCTCTGCCCGCGAAGAGGCAAGCCCTTCCTGTGCCGCAATCCGCGGTAACAGCCTATATCCATAAGCCGCTTGATGTTTAACGCAACCTCCGTCCTGAGTCTACCTTCTACCTTGTAATCATTCTCAATCAGGCGGCGTAATTCATTCAACTCCTCGGCGGAAAGATCGTTTATTAGACGTTTAGCGTCTATCCTTGCCTTTTCACAAATCTGTTCCGCGCTAGATCTGCCTATCCCAAATATATAGGTCAGGGCAATATCAACATGTTTGTTAGGTAAGTCAACTCCTGCAATACGAGCCATTATTCCCCCTACCCCTGTCTCTGCTTATGCTTTGGATTTTGACAAATGATACGGATTATACCGTTACGCTTTATCACTTTACATTTATCGCAGATAGGTTTTACACTTGTCCGAACTTTCATTTTTCCCCCTACAGGTTTCTTCCGCGCAAACGCCCATGTTTTGTTAAACCGTCATGGTGATGCATCTTTAACATAGCTTCAATCTGACTCATAGTGTCCAGATCAACCCCTACCAAAATCAAAAGTGACGTACCGCCCATCAGGTACGAAATCGACGACGGAAAATTGAACAGCACCTGAATTATAGTCGGTATCACCGCTATCAGGGCTAAATACAAAGACCCCGGCAGAACTATCCTGTTCAGTATCTTTGTCAGGTACTCCTCTATCTTTTCCGTCCTTATACCAGGTATTGAACCGCCGTTCTCGCGTATGTTTTTCGCGATTTCGATAGGATTCAACGTGACCTGTGTATAAAAATAAGCAAAAAAGATTATAAGTAAAACATATAAAACATTATACAGCACGCCGCGCGGCGTCAGAGCACGTGAGATTGCCGCAAGCCAAGGTACATTCCCGCCTATCGTCGAAGCTATCTGGAGAGGGAACGTTAAAATTGAAGACGCAAAGATGACAGGTATTACCCCTGACGGGTTTATTTTGAACGGGATATAGGTATTCTGGGCACCGTACATCTTCCTGCCCACGACGCGTTTTGCGTAATGCACGGTTATCTTCCGTTGCCCCTGCTGTTCAAACACGACAAGCGCGATCACGGCCACAAACATGAAAAGCACAACCAGCACGAACACGGGGTTAAGCTCGCCGCGCACGACACGCCCTATCAATTCCCAAACCGCGTCCGGTAGCCGCGCCACGATACCGGCAAATATCAACAGCGATATACCGTTCCCTATGCCGCGCTTGGTGATCTGCTCACCCATCCACATCAGCAACAACGTTCCCGTCGTAACTGAAAGCATTGCAAGCAGTGTGAACGGCAACAGATTCATAGTGAGAAGATTCTCCACGCTCCGCGATATTATCTGGGCATACTGGGTAACCGCGTACGATTGAATGAGGCAGACAACAACCGTCCCGTAACGTTGATAGGCCTGTATCTTTTTCCTGCCACCCTCTTCCTGTGATAACTTTTTAAGGCCGGGAAAAACTATCAGCAAAAGCTGCATTATGATGGACATTGAGATGTATGGCATAATGCCGAGCATGAACACCGAAAAGTTCGAGAAAGCGCCGCCCGCAAAGAAATCAAGGTAATCTACAATAGCGTTCCCCGAATTTTGCTGTGATAAAAAGTAAGCGTTAAGCTCGCGGACATTGATACCGGGAACCGGAATAACAGCGCCTAAGCGGAATACGATCAGCATTACCAACGTAAAAAAGATACGTTCGCGCAACTCTTTTATTCTGAAAATACCAACTAAAGGGTTAGCCATCAAATTTCCTTATCTGTTTCAGCCGGAGCCGACTCAGATGATTCGGCGGCACCTTTCACCGTACCGCCCGCCTTAACGATTTTTTCTTTCGCGGAAGCGGAAAGAACCGCAATCTTACAGTTTATTCTTTTGGTAAGTTTCCCGTCGCCTAAAATTTTTACCAACGAGTTTCTGCCCTTAACAAGTCCTGTAGCTTTCAGAGAATCGGCGTCCACAGTTGCGCCGTCTTCAAAATGCTTTTCAATGTCGCAAACATTTATCACCTGATAAACCTTTTTGAACGGAAAGTTTGAAAAACCGCGGTGTGCAAGGCGGCGGTACAGCGGCATCTGGCCACCCTCGAAACCAAGATAGGTCTTACCGCCGGAACGGGATTGCTGACCCTTGTTTCCTTTCCCCGCTGTAGTACCGCGCCCTGAACCCTGACCGCGTCCAACTATACGCTTTCGCTTATTTGCGCCATGCGGCGCGTGTAAATTAAAGTCCTGCATCAGTCTATATTCTCCGCTTTGACAAGGTGGGCAACCTTCTTAACCATTCCCAGGATCGCACCGCTAGCCTCATGTTCAACCACAGAACCAATTTTCCGCAAGCCCAAAGACCGGACTGTCGCCTGCTGCTTAGGAAGTACGCCTATAGTGCTACGCACAAGACGAATCTTTATCTTGCCTCTTAAAACATCCGCCATAGCTACCCCCAAATCTCCTTGATCGGTTTTCCCCGGTTCTTTGCGATAAGCCGCGCGTCCATCATCTGCTTAATACACTCAAACGTCGCTTTAACGACATTGTACTGGCTGGAAGCACCAATCGACTTGGAAAGCACATCGGTAACACCGCCCGCTTCCATGATGGCGCGTACCGGCCCGCCGGCAATGATGCCCGTACCGGAGCAGGCAGGCTTTAGCAACACCACAGATGACTTAAACGTTCCCTGAATCTCATGCGGTATCGTACCATGCTTAACCGGTAAACGTATCATATTCCGCTTCGCCTTATCCATACTCTTACGAATCGCTTCGGAAACATCATTGGCCTTACCGAACCCATAGCCCACATTGCCTTTACGATCGCCGACAACGGTCAATGCAGAAAAAGAAAACCGGCGCCCGCCCTTCACGACTTTCGCGGTCCTGTTCAGTTTAACCAGTTTTTCTATGAACTCTTTTTCTCTATCCTGCGAATTCCTGTCCCGATCCCTATCCCTTGAATACTCCATTCCGCCCTCAACAAATTCTTCCAAAGACTTTAGACAGCGGTTTCAAACCACATTTTGAAGCCGCCATTAAAATAGAACCCCCGTTTTCCGGGCGCCGTCCGCGATTGCCTTAACGATGCCATGATACAGATAGCCGTTCCTGTCAAAAACAACCGTTTTTATATCTTTTTCCAACAGGCGCTTTCCCATGATCTCACCCAGTTGTGCGCCACCGGCCACAGTAGGTCTTATCTCCTTCAACTCTTTTTCCAGAGTCGAAGCTGCGGCAAGCGTTTGTCCTTTTGCATCGTCAATCACCTGTACCGACAGATTCTTATTGCTCCGCGTTACAGTCATCCGGGGTTTTTCCGCCGTACCGGAAAGGTTTTTCCTTATATGTACCTTCCGATTCAGACGCTTTCTGTCTTTTTCCAACATTTTTCTTAACATAGCTCAACAATCCCTATTTAACGCCGGATTTACCGACTTTACGTCTGATACGTTCATCCTCATACCGGATACCCTTACCCTTGTAAGGCTCAGGAGCACGAAGCTTCCGTACCTGAGACGCAAACTCGCCGACTTGATGCTTGTCGATTCCACTTATTTCCAGCCGTCCGTTGGCCTCGACCTTCAACGCAAGGCCCTCCGGTATTCCCACATAAACTTCGTTTGAAAATCCAAGATTCATAACAAGAAGTTTACCCTGGACTTCCGCCCTATAACCGACGCCGTTAATTATCAGGACACGGGTAAACCCTGCCGATACGCCGATAACCATATTATTAAGCAGATTCCGGTACAATCCATGAAAAGCTTTCGTCTGCTTTTCGTCGTTTATCCTTGTAACGATAATCTCTCCGTCTTTAGTTTCAAAGTTTACTACATCATGATAAGTCTGCGCCAGCTTACCTTTGGGGCCTTCTACGGTGATTGTACCGTTGTTAAAGGAAACTTTAACGCCCGCCGGAACTTTGACCGGTATCTTTCCAATACGCGACATAAAACCCCTACCAAACCATACAGATTATTTCGCCGCCGACTTTTTTCTCGGCGGCTTTTTTTCCTGTGGTAACCCCGCTTGATGTCGAAACTATCAGCGTACCAAAACCGTTAAAGACGCGCGGCATATTCTTGTATCCGGCATAGACACGGCGGCCCGGCTTGGACACCTTTTTTATACCGTGAATAACCGGTCCTGTCTCCTCGTCATGTTTTAAAAATACACGGATAACACTCACCCCGCCCTGCGGTACTTTCTTGAAATTCCGTATATAACCTTCCGTCTTTAGAATCTTGACTATTTCAAGTTTAAGCCTGGAGGTTGGAATGTCAACTTTTTCATGCTTAGCCATTCCGGCATTGCGGAGTTTGGTCAGCATATCGGCTACCGGGTCAGAAACACTCATCCTCTCCTCCTACCAACTTGATTTTGTAACGCCGGGTATGAGCCCTTCGCTTGCCAATTTACGGAAACAAAGACGGCACATTTCAAATTTACTTAAATAGCCCCTTGCTCTTCCGCAAATCCTGCAACGGTTCACCTTGCGGGTTTTATATTTTGGCGTCCTGAGCGCCTTTATAATCATTGCTTTTCTTGCCATGTACGCTCCTTATACTTATTTTCTAAACGGCATACCGAACTTTGCAAGGAAGGCCTTGGCCTCAGCATCCGTTTTCGCGCTTGTAACGATAACAATATTAAGCCCGGCAATACGTTCAATCTTGTCAAAATCAATTTCCGGAAAGATGATCTGCTCATTTATGCCCATAGCATAATTTCCGTGACCGTCGAAAGCATTCTGACTGATTCCGCGAAAGTCCTTAACACGCGGTAAGGCCGCGTTTACCAGGCGGTCCAGGAATTCATACATCATCGCCCCACGCAAGGTTACCCGAGCGCCGATCTCCTGCCCCGCCCTTATTTTAAAGTTCGCGATACTCTTACGAGCCTTGGTTTTTACCGCCTTCTGACCGGTAATCAGCGTAAGCTCGTCAACAGCCGCGTCAAGCAACTTTTTGTTTGAAATCGCCTCTCCAACGCCCATACTGACGACAATTTTAACAAGGCACGGCGTCTGCATAGACGAAGAATAGTTAAACTCTTTAATGAGCGCCGGCGCGATAGTCTCTCTATAAATCTTTTTCAAACGCGGCACATAACCCTTAGGCTGAATATTTTTGCCAACCGTAACGCCGCCGGACTTTGACTGCGCCCCGCCGCCCTTGGCCGCCGTCGCAGTTCCCTTACCGGGGGCAGTTTTTCTTTTATCGGCAGGTGTCTTACCGGCTGCTTTCTTTGTCTTTTCTCCGCCCATTACAAAGCCTCTCCGCACTTTTTACAAATTCTTTTTTTCGCTGTCCCTTCAACCTTATATCCTATACGTGTAGGGCCACATTTTTTACAGACAATCATAACATTTGATGAATGTAACGGCGCTTCAATCTCAATTATGCCGCCCCTATCATTCTGATTACGCTTCCGTTGAGCCTTTTTGACAAGATTTAGGCCGTCAACTACGACACGATCCTTATCCCGCAGGATACGCAGGATACGTCCCCGTTTCCCCTTTTCTTTTCCGGCGATCACTTCGACCGTATCGTCTTTCTTTATCTTAAACTTATGCGTCTCAGTTTGAACTGACATTATACCGCTCCTTACAAACCTCTTTCCGGCAGTCTTCAAAGTTCACAAAAGCCGGATATTCAACATGAACACCGTCCGCCGTGAACTTCGCACCCGCTATAAAACTTCCGGCGCGAGAGAAACTATCTTCATGTAGTTTTTATCACGCAACTCACGGGCTACCGGCCCAAAAATACGCTTCCCCTTGGGATTCCTGTTAGCGTCTATTATCACGCAGGCGTTATCGTCAAAACGAATATACGTACCGTCCGGGCGCCTGTACTCCTTATGTGTACGGACAACGACCGCCTTCTCGACAGTCCCTTTTTTTATCGAGGATGTCGGCAAGGTTTCCTTTACCGCAACGACGATAATATCGCCTATATTCGCGTAGCGACGTTTAGAACCGCCAAGTACCTTTATACATTGAACGAGCCGCGCCCCCGAATTATCGGCAACGTTCAGAAAGGTCTCCACCTGAATCATTTTAACACTCCCCTACTTTGCCCGTTCAACAACTTCGGCCAGTTTCCAGCATTTGTCCTTACTTATGGGACGGCATTCCACGACACGCACCTTATCGCCGGTGCGGGCCATATTTTCCTCATCGTGCGCCTTAAGCCGCTTTACCTTACGAACATACTTTTTGTAAAGCGGGTGCAAAGCCATAGTCTCGACGGAAACAACTATCGTTTTGTTCATACCTGTAACTTTGCCGTTTTCGTCGACACGTTTTGTATTCTTTACAAGACCAACAAATTCTTTTTTGCCGCTTTTAGCCAATTTCGCTTGATCTGACACAGTTTTCCCCTATTCCTTCAGCGGCTTACTTACCGCCTGCTGACTAATCAGAGTATTGAGCCGGGCAATCTGCCGCCGCATAGTTCGTTTTTGAAGCGGGTTATCAACATGGCCAAGCACCAGTTGAAATCGAAGTTCCAGATACTTCCTGTTAAGCTCGTCCCGCTTTGCCTTAAGCTCAGGAAAAGTCAGATTTTTGAATGAATTCCTCATCCTCAGCCTCCTAACTCAAAATCATTGCGGATAACGAATTTTGTTTTAATCGGAAGTTTTGCTCCGGCAAGTTTCATTGCCTGTGCGGCAAGTTCCTTGTCGATACCGCCAAGTTCGAACATCACAGTCCCCGGCTTAACCACCGCGACCCAATATTCCGGAGCGCCCTTACCCTTACCCATGCGTGTATCGGCGGGCTTTTTGGTATAAGGCTTATCCGGGAAAATCCGTATCCAAAGTTTTCCACCGCGCTTTATGTGCCTGTTCATAGCAACACGGGCCGCCTCTATCTGCCTGTTAGTAAGCCAAATACGTTCCAGCGCAACGAGGGCATACTCACCAAAAACAACAGTATTGCACCTTGTAGCGTTTCCCGGCATATTTCCACGCTGAACCTTGCGGTATCTTACACGTTTAGGACTTAGCATCGTTTACCCCTATTCCTCAGTTTTGACGGGCGTTCTATCGCGGCGTTTGCGGACTATGGCGCCCGCATCCTCTTTCTGTTCCTTGCCGTACTTCATACCGTTGTACACCCACACCTTAACGCCTATCGCGCCGAAAGTAGTATGGGCTTCAGCAAAACCATATTCAATATCAGCCCGCAGGGTATGGAGCGGGATACGCCCTTCTTTCGCCTCTTCCGTGCGGGACATTTCAGCGCCACCCAGACGGCCCGAAAGCCTAACCTTTGCGCCCTGGGCGTTACCCTTTTTGATAGCGTTGCCAATCGCCTGTTTCATCGTTCTGCGGAACGAACTGCGGGCAAGCAGTTGTCGGGCAATATTCTGCGCTATGATCTGAGCGTTGTTATCCGCGTTGCGTACTTCTTTTATTTTGAGTTGAATCCTTTTGCTGACAAGTTTTTGCAGTTCAAGTCCTATTTTTTCGATGTTTGCGCCTTTGACACCGATAATAACGCCTGGACGGGCTGTATGGATAACAATCGTTATACGCTGCGGATGGCGGATGATCTCCAGTTCCGCTATGTCCGCGCCCTTGGTTTCCGGCATTTTAACGATATAGGAACGCAACTTAAGGTCTTCATGCAGAGTAGACGCATACGCTTTGGGCTCAACGTACCAGCGAGAAGACCAGGTACGATTGACACCCACACGCAGTCCTATTGGATTTACTTTTTGTCCCACATTAAACTCCCGCCGCTAGGTCCTATCGACAACAACAGTTATATGACATAGTCGTTTCAGCAACATATCCGCCCTACCCCGCGCCCTGCACCAAAGCCGTTTCATACGCGGCCCATCATCGATCATTATTTTACTAACATACAGCATATCTTCCTCAAGATGTTTGTTAACATTCAACGCATTCGCGCCTGCCGACTTGAGCGTTTTGCGTATTAACCTTGCGCCCTTGTGCGGCATATTTTCTAAAATAGAAATCGCTTCCGTATACGTTTTACGCCTTATAAGATCCGCCACCGGACGTATCTTGTACGGTGAACAAATTAAAAACTTCGATACTGCCTTATACTCGTTTGCCATCTTACTCATCCTAAAATTTGTTGAGAGCCTTTCAAGCCGCGGTAAAATCAGAACCCGCTACACAACTTTTTTCGACCCTGCCTACACCACCATATTACCGGCCTTACCAAACAGCCTTTTTCGACCCTGTCTACACCACATATTACCGGCCTTACCAAACAGCCTTTTTTACCGGCCCCCCGTTACTTTGAAGCTTTTTTGTCAGAACCTGAATGTCCACGAAAAATCCGCGTTGGCGAAAATTCACCCAACTTATGTCCGACAAGATTCTCGGTTATGTACACCGGCACCCATGTTTTTCCGTTATAAACCGAGACAGTTATGCCAACCATTTCGGGAATAATTGTCGAACAGCGTGAATAGGTCTTGACCATACGCCGTTCTGTTGACTTACTCATCTCCAAAATTTTTTTATACAAGCTCTTTTCAATGAAAGGACCTTTCTTTATCGATCGCGACACCTTTACCCCTTACCGTCTATTTTTACTTCCTGCGGCTCACGATGAAGCGCGAAGAAGTCTTTTGCTTGTCTCTCGTTTTGTAGCCTTTTGTCGGCTGACCCCATGGCGTTACGGGATGTATGCCTTTGTTCTTGCCTTCACCGCCGCCGTGCGGGTGGTCAACAGGGTTCATAACCATACCGCGGACGGTAGGCCTTACGCCGAGCCATCGCTTACGACCCGCCTTTCCGTAACGGATATTCATGTGATCCTCGTTACCGGCAACGCCGATAACGGCATAACATTTTTTGAAAATCATCCGCATCTCACCGGAAGGCAGTTTTACCGTAACATAATCGCCCTCTTTGGCGGCTACCAGCGCGGAAGCACCTGCAGAACGGGCAAGTTGAGCGCCTTTTCCCAGTGTCAGTTCTATGTTATGTACGGTGAAACCGAGCGGAATATTCTCCAGCGGAAGGGCGTTACCCGGCTCAATCGGAGCGGTGGGACCGTTAAGTATCTTAGCGCCCACCTTAAGATCCTTTGGCGCTACGATGTAACGCTTCTCTCCGTCCGCATATACGACCAACGCGATGTTTGCGCTACGGTTAGGATCGTACTCAATCGTAGCTACCTTACCGGGAATATTCACCTTGTTCCGCTTAAAGTCTATTGTGCGGTAAAGCCTTTTATGGCCGCCACCCTTATGACGCACGCTGATTCTGCCATTCGAATCGCGCCCGGCGCGTTCTTTTCGTCCGTGCGTGAGGGACTTTTCAGGTTTTTTCGCGGTAAGACAGGAAAAATCAAGGCTCTGCCACTGCCGCATACCGGATGTAACCGGTTTATATGTCTTGATACCCATCCCTAGACTCCCTCGAATAGCGTGATTTTTTCGTCTTTTGCCAACGTTACCACAGCCTTTTTCCACGTTGCAGTATAACCTCGTTTGTAACGCTGACGTTTCGGTTTGCCGCCCACAATAGCGGTAGTGCAGGCCACCGGATGCACGTTAAACAGCACACGCACCGCTTCCTTGATGATGGGTTTGTTCGCCCTCATATCGACTTGAAAAACATAACGGCCGCTTTCACGTAGAATGTTTGTTTTTTCGGACAAAACGGGCCGTATCAACACCTGTTCGTAATTCATACCTTGGCCTCCAAAATTACATTCCGCCTGTTTTTATGCGCCGCGTAAAATTCACATATCTCTTTAACCGCCGTCTCCAGCACAAACACGCGGCGGCCATAAAACAGATCGTGAACCCGCAACCGCGTAGCGGAGAGAAAACTGAGCCAAGGGATATTCCTGCCGGCACGTTTCAGCATACCGACGCGTTCCCTATCATTCTCGTTTTCGTTCAAAACAATGACGGTACGCTCTCCTAAGCCAAAATTATTAAGAATTCCATAGAGGTTTTTTGTTTTTCCGTCCTCAACGGCAAAATCTTCGATTATTTTTAACGTATCCGTATGCGCTTTAAGACTTAGCGCGGTTTTTACCGCAAGCCGTTTTGCCATTTTTGGCATTTTATACGAAAAGTCCCGTGGTTTTGGCCCAAAAACGGTACCGCCGCCAACCAAAAGCGGCGATTTTTTATCACCGCGGCGCGCCCTGCCTGTACCTTTTTGTTTGTAAGGTTTGGTATTTGAACCCTGTACTTCGCCGCGATCCTTGGTACAGGCCGTTCCGAGCCGTTTGTTGGCAAGTTCGTTGTTTATCGCGTACCAAAGAAGATTTTCGTTTATTTTAAGGCCAAAAACAGAGTCATCAAGGGTTATCTTGCGCAGTTCCTGACCGTCTGTTGAATATACCGCCGTTTCCATCATGCCCTCTGTTTTTTTACCGCTGTACGAACCACGACAAGCCCTTTATTGATGCCGGGAACGGCGCCATTTATCAACAGCAACCGTTTTTCGACATCTATCTTTATCACGCGGATATTCAATGTGGTAACCTGTTCGCGCCCCATTCTGCCGGGAAGTTTTACATTTTTAAAAGTTTTATGCGGATAGGTCGATTGGCCTGTAGAACCCGGCTCACGGTGGAATTTGGAACCGTGGGTCTTACGTCCTCCGCCAAAACCGTAACGTTTAACAACACCCTGACAGCCCTTGCCTTTTGAAACGCCTTGAACATCGACATAACGGCAACCTTCGAGGATTTCTACACCCAATGAATCACCTACCTCACATTCCTTGCTAAAATCGCGGAATTCTTTGATACATTTTTTTGGTTTGACGCCTTCGGGAAACTGCCCTGCGTAAGGCTGGGTAACCTTTTTCTCCTTCGCGTCATCGACTCCAAGCACTACGGCGTTGTAACCGTTTTCTTCTTTATTTTTTTGGGCTATCACTACATTCGGATCCACACGCAACACCGTTACAGGAACGAGGCTGCCTTCTTCATCAAAAATCTGTGTCATACCCAATTTTCTGGCCAAAAGCCCTAACATTTTACTTCTCCTGCACGGCGCCAGGCCGCTGCCATACAAACGGTACACAACTGTTTGTAGAACGTAAACCCGGCATCGGCTACTGTTTTATCTCTACGTCTACGCCGGCGGGAAGCTCAAGTTTCATCAAAGAATCCATCACTTCGGACGACGGTTCAATGATGTCGATGAGGCGCTTGTGCGTGCGCATCTCGAACTGCTCGCGAGCCTTCTTGTTCACGTGAGGCGAACGGAGCACCGTAATCTTGTTGATTCTGGTAGGAAGCGGGATGGGGCCTGTTATCTTTGCCCCCGCTTTTACCACCGTCGTTACAATCGATTTGGCGCTTTGATCTATCAGTTCAACATCGAAACCACGTAACCTTACGCGAATCCGCTCCTTGGTCATCTTTCCTCCGGAAGACAGTACAGGACAGCCAAACAGACACACTGCCGGCTGCCCCTGCCGTACTGTTCGAATCCTTTACTCTAAAATTTCCGTAACCTGTCCGGAAGCGACGGTTTTTCCGCCCTCACGAATAGCAAAACGCAAACCCTTCTCCATAGCTATAGGATGGATAAGTTCGCCCTGAATCTCGGTATTATCGCCCGGCATAACCATCTTTTCTCCCGCTTTCGCCTCGCCGGGAAGGGTAACTGTACCTGTAATATCGGTTGTGCGGAAGTAGAACTGGGGCCTGTAACCGGTGAAGAACGGGGTCTTGCGCCCGCCTTCATCCTGCGAAAGGCAGTATATCTGGCCTTTGAATTTAAAGTGTGGGGTGATAGAACCGGGTTTTGCGAGAACCTGTCCACGTTCAACTTCTTTTTTATCGATACCGCGAAGGAGCGCACCGATATTGTCACCGGACTGGCCCTCGTCAAGCAATTTATTGAACATCTCGATTCCGGTAACAACGGTCTTTTTCGTCTGTTTTATGCCGACAATCTCGACTTCTTCGTTCAGCTTGATAACGCCGCGTTCAACCTTTCCGGTAACAACGGTACCGCGTCCCTGAATAGTGAATACATCTTCTATCGGCATAAGGAAAGGTTTGTCGATGTCCCGTACCGGGTCGGGGAAGTAGGTGTCCATAGCTTCGAGAAGCTCGTCTATACATTTTGTAGCTTCGGGGTTATCCGGATCGGACATAGCCTTGAACGCCGAACCTTTGATGATGGGAATCTCCTTGCCGGGGAAGCCGTTGGCTGTAAGTACGTCCCGGACTTCTTCTTCCACAAGGTCTATCAGTTCCGGGTCTTCCAGTTGGTCAATCTTGTTGAGGAAGACGATCATGTTGGGGACGCCTACCTGGCGGGCGAGGATAATATGCTCACGAGTCTGGGGCATGACCGAATCGGGCGCCGAAACCACCAGTACCGCGCCATCCATCTGCGCCGCCCCGGTAATCATGTTTTTAATATAGTCGGCATGACCCGGGCAGTCTATGTGAGCATAGTGACGCTTTTCGGACTGGTACTCCAGGTGCCGCGTGTTGATCGTGATTCCGCGCGCCTTCTCTTCCGGCGCGTTGTCGATCTCGTCATATTTCATAACCTTGTCACCATACTTCTTTCCACAGTGCATGGTGATCGCGGCGGACAACGTCGTCTTTCCATGATCTACGTGTCCAATGGTACCGACATTCATGTGTATCTTAGTTCTATTGAACTTGTTTTTTGCCATCTCGTGCTCCTCCTTACAATTTTTTTGGGCACATTGTTATAACGGTTTTTCAATCTAGCATAACTGTAAAAGTTATGCTAGACACCGCCCCGTTTTCACACTCCACAGGGGATTCTGAAAACGGTTTATATTGATGCTGTCTATTTACTAATAAACGGCTTTGTTTAACTTTTTGGGGACAGACTAATATAGGCGTGGTTTTACCGCAAGAAGCGGAACACACCTTTCGATTTGCCATGTCCACCTATCCCATCAGTAAACCCCTGATGGTCGGTTTGGATTATGCTGTAACCGCAATGCACGGCATTACTGTTACTTACACTTTCATTAAAACGCGGTTTAACAAAAATGTCAAGCCGCTAAGCCCACCCACCAATACTACAGGGGGCGTTGCGGGGCAAGGAGGATTGCATGGCAACCCAAACCCGCTTTCACACCCCCGCTGAGGGGGTGGCGAAGACCGCCTAAGCCCGCAAGCGGGCGGCGCGGGCTGTAGCCAGGGTGGAAAGGCGGAGGATTTTACCGCCGTGTCAGCCGCTCCTTCCGGGTCAAAGGCTGCACCGCAGCCTTTGGAAATACCTTCCCCCTAGTACCCTTGGTTATTCTACACTACCAACGGTAGTGTGTAAAGGCCTTATTCGCCTCAGCATTCTTGTGGGTATCCTCCTTCTTTTTGAAGGCGGCTCCCGTACCGTTGTAAGCGTCCAACAACTCGGTCGCAAGACGCTCGTCCATACCGTGCCCCGTGCGCGCGCGGGCGGCCTTGATTATCCAACGCATACCCAAAGCCTCACGGCGGGTCTCGCGGATTTCTATCGGCACCTGGTAGGTGGCGCCGCCCACACGGCGGGATTTTACCTCAACCATAGGCTTGACGTTTTCTATTGCCTTGAGGAAGACCTCAAGCGGCTCTTTCTCCGTCTTGCTACGCAAGTTTTCCAATGCGCCGTGCACGATACCAAGGCTGACCGAACGCTTGCCCTCCCACATCATGCGGTTGACAAACTTGGAAACTACAACGCTGTTATACCTGGGATCCGGCTGTACGCCGCGATCTATTGCTTTCTTTTTTCTACCCATGATTATACCTTAAGCCTTGGGGCGCTTTGCGCCGTACTTTGAACGCCCGCGCTTGCGGTCTGCCACGCCGAGCGTATCTTTTGCGCCGCGGATTATGTGGTAGCGTACACCGGGCAGGTCTTTGACACGGCCTCCCCGGACAAGAACAACCGAGTGTTCCTGTAGGTTATGCCCGATACCGGGGATATACGCGGTAACTTCCGTTCCGTGTGAAAGACGCACACGGGCAACCTTTCGCAGGGCGGAATTCGGTTTTTTGGGCGTAAC
>JAITIR010000042.1 GCA_031279285.1 Spirochaetaceae bacterium
GACGCGGTGGGGAATCTCGCCTATATCATCAAGGCCCGTACCACCCTGCTCCGCGATACCGGCGCGGCCCTGTCGCCCTTCAACGCTTTCCTGTTCCTCCAGGGGCTGGAAACGCTGTCGTTGCGGGTCGAACGCCATGTAGAGAACACGCTGAAGGTGATCGATTTCCTGAAGAACCACCCGCAGGTCGAGAAGGTGAACCATCCGCTCCTCCCGGATCACAGGGACCACCAATTCTACAACCGCTACTTCCCGCGTGGCGGCGCGTCAATCTTCACGTTTGAACTTAAAGGGGGTGCGGAAAAGGCAAAAACCTTCACCGAGGAGTTGAATCTGTTTTCGCTCCTTGCCAATGTCGCGGATGTTAAATCCCTCGTGATACACCCCGCTTCCACCACGCACTCCCAGCTCAGCGAGGCGGAACTGCTGGAACAGGGGATCAAACCCAACACGGTCCGCCTTTCCATCGGCACCGAGCATATCGACGACATCATCGACGATCTCAAGCAGGGTTTTGAGGCGGTGAAATAGCCTTTTAACGGTGTCAGTCACCTTTTTCATCTTGGTGAGTGACACCGTCTCCTTCCTTTACGTTAAACCAACCGGCGACTTGAAAATATGTAGTATAACAATAATAATCAGTTGGAAGGAATTAAATGATAATCGTTTTAGCAAAAGATATTTCTCCGCACGATACCGAGATGGTGCGGCTGTACTTAAAGGGTCGTGGCTTTACCGTGAGGGATCAAGCGTTTGGGGACACGGCGCTGCTGGGGGCAAGCGGCAAGGGGCAGGCGGACATACACGAGCTGAGTCTCCTGCCGGGCGTTGAGCGGGTGGCGGCGACATCCAAACCCTACGAGCTTGTCTCGCGTGAAACGAAGATCGAGGACAGCATCGTTTCGGTTGGGCCGGTAAAGATAGGGGGGGCGCGAATCACCGTGATTGCCGGCCCCTGCGCGGTGGAGAGCCGTGAACAGATAGTGGAGACGGCGGCCCGTGTACGCGAATCGGGTGCGGTGATGCTACGGGGCGGCGCTTACAAGCCGAGGACGAGCCCTTACGCCTTTCAGGGTTTGGGGATGGCCGGGCTTGAGTACATGAAGGCCGCCGGCGAGATGTACGGTATGCCGATAGTAACCGAGGTTGTGTCCACGGAACTGGCGGACAGGATGAAGGACCTTACCGATATGTTTCAGATCGGGGCGCGGAACATGCAGAATTTCGAGTTGTTGAAGAAGGTCGGCTCGCTGGGTAAACCGGTTCTGTTGAAGAGGGGCCCTTCCGCAACGATAGAGGAATGGCTTCTGTCAGCCGAGTACCTGCTTGCGGCTGGTACGTCGGACGTCGTACTGTGTGAGCGCGGCATCAGGACATTCGAGACGTACACACGGAACACGCTTGACATCTCGGCGATACCTGTCGTGAAGGCGCTGTCGCACCTGCCGGTGATCGTTGATCCGAGCCACGCCGTCGGAATAAGGGACAAGGTTGCTCCGGCAGCGCTCGCCGCGATAGCCGCCGGAGCGGACGGCCTTACCGTCGAGGTTCACCCAAATCCGGACGCGGCGCTGTCGGACGGCCCCCAATCCCTCTACCCGGCCCAGTTTGAAAGTTTGATGCGGGATATAGAGGCGCTTTCCCCGGTCGTCGGCAAGGAATTGCTCAGAACCCCGAATGTTGACGTGATTGCCTCCGCCGGTACCGGTGGAGGCTCGGTTGAGCTGGGCACGGAGAGGATAGCCTTTTCCGGCGAGAGCGGGGCCTTTGCGGAACAGGCGTTGATAAGGGCCTTCGGCGAAGAGGCTATGCGGCTGCAAACAGACTCGTTCAAGGCCGTTTTTGACGCCGTGCTTGACGGCAGCGCGGCCTTTGGCGTAATTCCGCTGGAAAATTCCCTCGCGGGCTCGATTCACGAGAACTATGATCTGTTGATACGTTACCCTGATATAGCGATAGTGGGAGAAATAAAACTCCGCATAGTCCACTCCCTGATCACGAGCGAAAAAGCTTCGTGGGACAGCATAAAGGTGGTCCGCAGCCACCCGCAGGGCTTTGCCCAGTGCAGGGACTTCCTTGCCGAACACCCCGGTTGGCGGCTTGAAACATGGAACAACACGGCTTCCGCCGTGTTGTCCATCGCGGAGGAGACGGACGAGGACACGCTTCTGTCCGTTGCGGCGATAGCGTCAGAATCGGCGGCAAAAGTGCCGGCGGCAAAAATGCCGGCGGCAAAAGGTCAGGGGCTCAAGGTGCTCAAAAGCGGTATCGAAACGGACCCGCGCAACTATACCCGTTTTGTGATTCTTTCCCGCAAGCACGGCGATTGGGTGCAGGTACCACCAAGCATGGGGAAGCAGACGCCGGACAAGGCGTCCCTCGTGTTTTCGGTAAAGGACGAGCCGGGTTCGCTGTACCGTTGCCTGAAGATTTTAAGCGAGGAAGGGATCAACCTTTCAAAACTTGAATCCCGCCCGATACTGGGGCAGCCGTGGAACTATATGTTCTATGTTGACGTAAGCATACCAAAAAGTGGTGACGTGTTCGAAAACGCGCTTGCGAAGCTCAAGGCTCAAACCGAAAAGTTCTACTCCCTGGGCTGTTACCGCGCTTCGTTGTGAGTATGAAGCTGGTAGACGAGACACTGGAAAGATTCAGCGGGTTGCCTGGTTCCCCGTCTCCCACGCCGGGTGGCGAGACATGCTCCGCTTTTAATGTGTTGTTGGGCGCAACTTCATTCGCAATTACGGCTTGCCTAAGCGCTTGTAAGGGCGGTCGATTCGGTTTAGGATACATTTTATGGATAAAACGAATGCACAACTTGCCGATTTTGGGGTAAAGATACCCGAAATAATTCTGCCGGCGAAAGGTATAGACCTGCAAAAATGGGCCGTAATAGCCTGCGATCAGTATACACAGGATGCCGCCTACTGGGAGGGTGTCGCTTCTTTTGTGGGTGAGGCGGCTTCCACGCTGCACATGATTTACCCTGAAATCTACCTTGATAGCGGCGACCGTGCCGGGCGAATCGAACGTATACATAGGACTATGCGGAGCTATGTAGAAAAAATTTACTCGAGCAACACGCCTATTAACCCGCCGCGACGGGCGGGGGCGTACATTGAACGGACGATACGGAATGGCACACGACGCGGCCTGATGTTGGCTATCGACCTGGAAAGCTATAACTGGCGCGCTGATTCGCGAACCCTTATTCGTGCGACAGAAGACACCCTGCCGGAAAGGCTTCCTCCCCGCATGGAAATCCGTAAGAGCGCCGCTCTGGAATTGCCGCATATCATGCTTTTGACTGACGATCGTGAAAATATTTTGAATTCGCTGCTGGGAAAGCTTCTGGTCAGAGCGCCTGTGGTTTACGATACCCCATTGATGATGGATGGCGGAAATGTACGATGTAAACTACTGTACCGGAAAAACGATTGGGCGCTAATAAGGGATGTTTTTGAACATCTGTCCCGCGCGTCGATCAATCGTTACAAAACAGACAAACCGTTTCTGTTTGCCGTTGGCGACGGAAACCATTCGCTGGCTGCCGCAAAGGCCGTCTGGGACGAGTACAAGACGGCCCATTCAGACGAGGCTGACATAAAAAACCATCCGGCGCGTTACGCGATGGCCGAGATCGTAAACCTGCACGATCCGGCAATCATGTTTGAGCCGATACACCGTGTTGTTTTTAACACAGACTTGGACCGTATACTAAATGTTTTAGCGGCTCTACCCGGCTTTTCTTCCGCGGAAACCGGTGGAATTGAACAGTTGCGGGGAATCGTTGCGGATACATCCGCGCCCGAAAACCGTTTCGGCATAGTCTCAGGCGGGCGCTGTGTACTCGTGAAATGTTCAGGCAACAAACTGCTTACAACCGTAATAGACCCGCTATTGGCAGGAAGCGAAACAGATTATATACACGGTGAAGCGGAATTGTTACGTCTTGCGGAGCAGGGCGGTGTAGGGATACTGCTTCCTCCATTTAACAAAGAGGGCTTGTTCGAAACCATCGTAACGAACGGGCCCATGCCGCGAAAAAGTTTTTCAATGGGAGATGCTTGTGAAAAACGTTTCTACCTTGAAGCGAGGCAGCTTTTCTAATGAATTGCCGGAGGCTTGCTGCGCCTCTGTCCCCGTGGATCGTCAAAAATAATTAAACAGACGCCGCAAGCGGCGGCTTGTCAATCAAGCGCCGTTATCGTACCGGATGCCGTGCGAAACCCACCGGCTACAAGCCGGGACGGGAGCCGGGTTTGACGAGGGGGACACCCTGTTTGCATAGGGCGCAGTCCTGTGCGTCCCAGTCGGCGGCGGTGATCTTGACGGCGGCAAACAGCGGGAGTTCGGAGAGCGGGGAAGCCGCGCCGGCCCGGTCCGGGTCGGCGCGGCGGTCCACAACACAGGCAAGCGCGCTTACCAGTACGCCGTACTCACGGAGCACGGCGGCGCACTCGGCTGAGGATTTTCCCGTTGTTACCACGTCTTCCGCGATCAGTATGTTCATGCCGGCGCTTAGCTCAAAACCGCGCCGCAGTGTCATGCGGCCTGAATCATTGCGTTCCGTAAAAATGGCCGGAAACCCCAACTGCCGCCCCAGTTCGTAAGCCACCAGTATGCCGCCGATTGCGGGACCCGCGATGGCGTCCACCTTAAGCGCGCCGCCGGAAATCGCGGCGCGTACCGCATCCGCTACCGGCGCGAGCGCCGCCGCCGCCCTGTCCGGGTACTGGAGCAGGCGGGCGCACTGAAAGTAGCGGTCTGAATGCCTACCCGATGACAACAGGAAGTGTCCTTCCAGCAGCGCGCCACACTCTTTAAGAATGGCTATCGTGTCCATCAACTTTTCCTCCGTAAATTAAAACCGCCCAGTGTTTGAATGTTGTTTTCGCGCATAAAATCCTCTATGCCGGCTGTAATCTGATTCATCGCTTTGGGGTTGGCAAAGGTTGCCGAGCCGACCTGCACGGCGGCGGCCCCCGCCATCAGGAATTCTACCGCATCGTTTGCGCAGCCTATCCCGCCAAGACCTATCAGCGGGACATCTACCCTTTCGTACAGTTCCCAGACCAGCCGGAGCGCGATTGGCCGTATCGCGGGACCGGATAGTCCGGCATTAATGTTGTCGAATACAGGCCGCCGCCTTCGTATGTCGATGGCCATGCCCCTGAACGTATTCACGAGCGACAGCGCGTCCGCGCCGTTCCGCACGCAGGCCAGCGCGACGGCGGCAAGATCGGGCGCGTCTGGGGAAAGTTTTACGATGAGCGGCTTCCCGCAGGCGGCCCGTACCGGCGCTACGACGGACGAGGCGGCGGCGGCATCCAGGCCGAAGCTTGCGCCGCCGGATTTAACGTTGGGGCAGGAGATGTTCAGTTCGACCATATCGACGGACGAGGCGGCAAGCAGTTCCGCTCCCCGCCTGTACTCGTCTATGCTGCCGCCGGCCAGATTCGCTATCACGACGGGGCCCAGGGCGCGGAGGCGGGGCAGTTCCTTCTCGATGAAGGCCTCAATACCGGGATTTTCAAGCCCTATCGAGTTGAGAAGGCCGGAGGGAGTCTCCCATAAACGTATTCCGCCGTTTCCGTTCCGCCGTTCAACGGTAAGGCCCTTCGTGCAGATCCCACCCAGCGCAGCTATGTCAAGAAGCCCCTCGTACTCACTGCCGTAACCAAAGGTTCCGGAGGCGGCTATCACCGGGTTGCGGAATTCTATACCGGCAATCTTGAGGGAAAGGCATGGCGAAACGCGCTGGGTTTCACGGCTCAAAGAATACGTCCTCCGCATCGAATATAGGGCCGTCTGAACAGCAGCGTCTGTAGCCGCCGTCCCGCGCCGGCACTGCACAGCCGAGGCAGGCCCCGGTTCCGCAAGCCATACGCGCCTCAAGACTCACGAAACAGGGCGTTCCGGCCTCGCGGCACAGCAGGGCGGCGCTTTTCAGCATGGCTTCCGGGCCGCAGGCGAAGACAGCCGAATAGTTTTGCGCATCAAGAAAGCCGGTAACAAGCCCCCGTTTGGCATTTGGCCGCCCACCGCCGTCCTCACTTACGATCAGCGCCCCGTCCGCCCCGCTTCCAAGCGCGGAAAGCATAGCCTCGCCGTCCGCGCCCCGCCTAAAACCGGACAAAAACACGAAATTGACGGAGGCGCTCCGCAGTTCCGCGCTGAACGCGGCAAGCGGGGCTATCCCAAGCCCGCCTGAAATCAGCATGACAGGTTTTGCGGCATCCTGGGGCAGGAAGGCCGCCCAGTCGTTGCCGAGCGGGCCGGTCAAGAGGGTCTCATCGCCGGCGCTCATCGCTGCCAGTTCCGCCGTACCCCTGCCTCGCACGGCGAGAAGGAAGCCGACGCCATCGCGGGAGACCGCGGCGCTTAAAGGGCGCGCCAAAAACACGGAAGTCCTGGCCGGCTTTACCATAAAAAACTGTCCCGCGCGCGGCGGCGTGAACGGCCACTCGAAATTGAGCAGCACAGTCCCGCCGCCAAGCTCCCGTCTAGCGTTCAGTCTGCACAGGATACTCTGTCTTTCCGCTTTCATGCCTATAGCAGGTTAACCTGTTTTACCTTATACTTTCAATTGAGGTAGACCGATGACAATACTTATTATAGGCGGGGCGGGCTATATCGGCGCTCACGTGGCGCGGGAATTTCTGGATGCGGGGCATACCGTTACAGTGTACGACAACCTGTCCAGCGGCCTCGTTCAAAATATTTTTGCGGACGAAGAATTTATTGAAGGCGATATTATGGATTTTATCGGCCTTATTGATGTGATGCGGCGGGGTTTTGACGCAGTTGTGCATCTTGCGGCCTTCAAAGCGGCGGGCGAATCGATGCTATGGCCGGGGAAGTACGCTGTAAACAACATAACCGGCACAATAAACATCCTGAACGCAACGGTGGAGAGCGGGATCAAGTACCTGATATTCTCGTCAAGCGCCGCGGTTTACGGCGATCCGAAGTACCTGCCCATTGATGAAAAGCACCCGACGAATCCGGTCAATTTTTACGGCTTTACCAAGCTGGAAATCGAGCGTTTCTTTGAATGGTACGACAGGCTGAAAGGCCTGCGCTGCGCGTCCCTGCGTTATTTTAACGCGGCCGGTTACGACCTGAATCAGCGAGTTACGGGGCTGGAGCGGAATCCGGCCAACCTGCTGCCCGTCGTGATGGAGGCGGCCTGCGGTATGCGGGAGGAGGTCTCCGTATTCGGCTGTGATTACGATACGCCGGACGGCAGCGGCGTGCGCGACTATGTCCACGTTACTGACCTTGCGCGTGGGCATACCGCCGCGCTTGATACGCTCGTCAAAACGGGGAAAAGTTTTACCGTGAATCTGGGCGGCGAAAACGGCATTTCCGTTCTGGAAATGATTGAGACCGCCAGGCTTGTTAGCGGCAAAGAGATAAGGTACCGCGTTACGGAACGCCGTCCCGGCGACCCAGCCAAGCTGACGGCCTCCTCGGAGAAAGCGCGCGAGCTTATGGGCTGGAAGGCGCAGTACTCGGACGTGGAAACGCTTGTCTCATCAAGCTGGAAAGTCTACAGCCTTGCAAAGGCAAACGCCGGCTAAAATATTTGCGGATCAACGACTCATCCGCAGGGCGGACATTCAAGCAGGCAGTGAGAATCGAGCCCTTAGGAACTGTGCAGAAATAACATGACCGTTTGGTCATGTTATTTCTTAATTGCGTAAGCAATTGGACTTTTTCGACAAGCTTGTCGCTTGCCTCCCAAGTCTCATAAAATGCCCTGCATTTTATTTATGTACGTTTCCTTAGCGAAATTTTTCAAGAGGCCGGCAGGTTAATTTTGTGGATGAGGAGCTTTGCCGGAAACCGTTGATTCCGTCACTGACATGGCGCTCCGCTTGAGACGCACCGCTTCGAGATACCCGCAAAGACCCTCGCCGTCCGCCCGATCTATCAGGGCGGTGATTCTTTTTAGCGAGGCTTCAAACGTGGCTATATGCCGCAAAAGCTCACCGCGGTTAGCAAGAAAAAGCTCCGTCCATAGCGGGGCGTTTATCATCGCGATGCGGGTCAGGTCCTCAAAGCTGCCTCCGCCAAAGGCGCTTATCTTTGTGTCCTCGGCGCTCTCCACCAGTGCGGACGCAATCACATGGCAAAGTTGGCTTGTAAACGCGACCTTGTGGTCATGCGAGGCGTAATCAGTTTCGGTGATCTGTGAAAAGCCAAGCGCGCCCGCCAAAGCTTTAAAGAAAGCAAGGTTTTCAGGTTTGTTCGCCGCGTGGGGTATCAAAATATAGTTGCGGCCCTCAAAAATATAGCCGGATGAATAGTAAAAGCCTTCTTTTTCGTTGCCCGCCATCGGATGACCGGAGATAAAATCCACATCATCGCGTAAAATTTCAGGGAGAGCCTCAATAACACCAGCTTTTACGCCGGAAATATCGCTTACCACAGATCCGCTTTTAAAATCATCGCGGTACTTCTTCAAAAACTCGATCGTTTTTGCGGGATATAGACATATAAAGACCACGTCACAACATTTTACCATTGAGGCGGCGGCATCCTTGCCAAAGGCTTCATCAACAATGCCCCGTTCCACCGCCGCTTCCAGCGCCGCCTTGTTCGAATCAAGCGCCAGGATTTTACCGGTGGCTGAGGGCCCGGCGAGCAACTTTGCACGGATTGCCTTTGCGAAAGAGCCGCCCATCAGGCCCAAACCGATAAAGCCGTAAACCAGGTTTGAAAAGTTATCCACTGACCTCCCGCGGCAGAATCGCAAGCTCCGTTTCCTTGTCAAAGTAACGGGCCTTTTCCATCCGTGGGACAAAATGTAAAGTTTCGTCAACAGAAAAATTGCGGGAAGGTTCCGTACGGGCTACCATTGTCTGGGTTTTCGTGTTGAGCCACAGTGTTGTATCTGCGCCAAGCGGTTCCACCACGCTTACCGTAAGCGGTATGCTGTTTGCCGCCTCCGCATCGGCGCTAAGGAGCAGATCCTCCGGCCTTATTCCGAAAAACAGTTCCTTGCCTACGTACTTTTTCAGGTGTTCGGCATATTTAGCGTCCACAGTAAGACGAAAACCACCCTCGTCAATCACGATACCGCCGTCTTCCTCAAGCACGGTAACGGTCAAAAAATTCATGGGAGGGGAGCCTATGAAGCCGGCGACAAATTTGTTTTCCGGGTAGTTGTAAAGTTGTAGGGGCGAGCCCGTCTGCTGAATCTTACCGTCCTTGTAGACAACGATTTTGTCGGCCATCGTCATCGCCTCCACCTGATCGTGGGTAACGTATATCATTGTGGCGTCCAGACGGTGGTGCAGCCTGGAAATCTCGGCGCGCATCTGGACGCGCAGTTTGGCGTCAAGGTTGGATAGAGGTTCATCAAACAGAAACACCTTGGGATACCGGACTATAGCCCTGCCGACCGCTACACGCTGGCGCTGGCCGCCGGAAAGCGCTTTCGGCTTGCGCTCAAGAAATTTTTCTATATCAAGGATGCGCGCCGCCTCGTGTACCCGGCTGTTAATCTCGTCCTTGCTAAATTTCTTTATCCTAAGCCCAAAAGCCATATTTTCATACACCGTCATGTGCGGATAAAGCGCGTAATTCTGGAAAACCATGGCGATATTTCTGTCTTTCGGCGGCACATCGTTCATCAATTCGCCGTCAATCAGCAACTCACCCTCCGTAATATCTTCCAGACCGGCAATCATGCGGAGAGTTGTAGACTTCCCACAGCCCGAAGGCCCGACAAATACAACGAACTCCTTGTCGTTAACAACAATATCAACGTTATCAACGGCACGGACCACGCCGTCGTACACCTTGCTAATACCTTTTAGCTCTACTTTTGCCATAAAACCTCCTAGTCAAGGGATACGATTCATAGTAACAATTTATAGGCTCAAAAGTCAAGACGAGGGTTAGACGGGTGTCCTTACCCCTGTTGACAAAATTTTGAGGATATTTTATTCTTATTAAATCGATGTATTTACTAGTGAAATATTTCACATAATACACGGTAAAACAGCTAATCAGGAGAATTACGATGAAAAAAACTGTATCTATCGCGTTGCTTTTTTTGACGGTGGGCGCCGCGGCCCTCTTCGCGGAAAGCGCCGAGTTGTTGCCCGCAGGATTATTCAGGTTCCGCATTGCGCCGATCTTCAATTTTGCCAATGGAGGTTTCGATGAGGACGGGAAGTATCATGAATACGAAAAAGGCGGAGGCGCAACGAAAGTGTACGGTACCGGTTTTGCCCTGGAGTACGGTGTCCTTAACTGGCTTTCCCTCGCCCTCCAGTGGACACCGGGTTGGGTAGCCTGGTCCGACGTTGACCAAGACTTGGGGAACGACAGTACGGTGAACGCCAACGGCGTAAGCGATCTTTTTGCAGGCGTGGCTGTCCAGATCGTTGGGCAGACCGCGCCGGTAAAGAGCGAACTGTTCCGGTTTACAGTGGCGCCCGGCATTAAAATACCGTTCCCTGGCGCGGACGCGCTGGACCAGTTCGAAAACTGGAAAAATAACGAGGCGGTTACAGCGGCCAACCCGGACAAACATTCGCTGGGACTTGGCGGGCGGGCCTACTTTGACTATGTCCCCGGAATCCTCAATAAACACCTGGTACTAAACCTTTACAGCGAATTCATCGGCTACCCTGTAAAGTCCAAGGTCAAAGACTACAGCGTCGCGCCGATTCTGTCCCAGGCGAGTTTTTATACTACACCCGCCGGGCAGACGGCATTGGGCGGGTTTTACTATGCGGAAACGGGACAGGGTCCGATTGACAGCGGTACTGGCGCCCCCACTGCCGACTTCCTGGCTTGGGCTGCCGGCTATGTGTACAACCGCCTCCCAAAGGAAGTCGCCGACTGGGACGTCAGCTTTGGCTACGATCTTACCTTCGAATTCGAGGTGAGCGTGAGCGGTATTCCGCTGGACAAAAACCAGAAGCTACTCTTTGCCGCCGGCCTCCCGTTTAACTATTCGTACAGCCCGGGCAATACGATTGGCGACCTCGACGCGGAAGAAGAATCTTCGTTCAGCATCAAGCCCTACGCCTCACTGTTCTTAACCAACCTTCCCCTGCCTATACAACTCCAGTTGGGCTACAACATTCCCGTGGCCGGCGTCAATTCCTCCGCCAGCCATGTTTTTGTTTTACAGGCTAAGTTCTTCTTCAAGTTCTAAGCTCAATGCAAAGCATTGAACTTAGGGGTTTGGCTCAAGACTCTACGCGTCTTGAGCCAAACCCCACGCCCCCTGCCCTAAACTTGATCCGCAAAACAATATACTTTATTGATACTTTAAATTTTTGGGAAAATAGCCGATAATTAAACGATACTCCTTGTGCTGTGTTTAAAATGGTTGTTATTTGGTATCTTAATTTGTAAGGTGGATTCTATGAGAAAGAATTTTCTGTCGTTTTTTATTATTGTTGCTGGGTTGGCGGGATCGCTATTTGCGCAAGACAGTAAACTTTTCGTTACCAGTGTTGAAGTTGAGGGGTCAACCAAATCGCTTGTGATAACAGGCTACAATGGAACCGAAAAGGCTATTGTTATTCCTGCAAGTATTGACGGGCTTCCGGTTCGCAAGATAGGCGACGGAGCTTTCAGACTCAAGGGGCTTACAGGGGTAGTTATACCTAACGGGGTTGAAGCGATCGGTAATCAAGCATTCTTTGGCAATCAACTTGAACTGGTTATTATCCCGCCATCGGTAAAAGTCATATCCGATTCCGCTTTTGACAGTAATATGCTGGAGAGGGTAACAAGCGGCAATGTACCGGTTTTTACGGATACACCGGATACAACGCCCGCGGATTCTTTAGGCACGGCCAGTTCGGTAAAACCCCGGTTGAGAATATACTATATTTCTGTAGATAAACTTCACAATAGGGGGCAAATTCCTGGTACCGATATTGTGTTAAACTATGGTGATTTCTATAACCCGCTTACCGGATTTGACGGAAGCTACAAACATGCCCACGGATCGCGGAAAGTTCTTGTTCCGCAGAAAGACAAGGACGCAAAAGAAGCCTCGTCGACTCCTGTACTGGTATTACCGGCTGATAAAATTTATTCACAGATAGACTCCCCGGTGCCTGACGGTAATTCCGGTATCGTATTTTTCATCAACGAAGGACCTGGGCCGCAGTCAGCCTATGTAACTGTCGGAGAAAACGCTAAGCCGCCGCCCAGCCCGCCGGTAGATTACGGCGCCCATACCGGAAACCCTGTAAATCACATTATCAAATTACAGCCGGACGGTGGTATCGGAAGAGCAGCCTACAGGGGCAGGGGTTTTAACATTATTGTCATTCCCGAAGGGACAACGTATATTGGAGAAGCGGCCTTTTACTCGAATAACCTTACGTCTGTCAAGATACCGGATTCTGTACGTCTCATAGGCGGCCAGGCATTTATGGGTAACAATTTGTCGTCCATAACCATAGGCGAAAATGTTACCGTACAGTACGACAGTTTCCGCTATCAGTTTTCGGATTACTATCGCATGAATAAATTTAAGGCCGGCACTTACATTCTTAAAGCGGGGCATTGGAATTATGAAGGAAATGAAAATAAGCATAAATTCGTAGAAACCAGGTAGCGTTGCGTGGCGGGACATACGTTAGTTACCGGGCCTTGATGCCAACAGCCGATTCATTTCCGGTTGGGTCTAACGCCGCGCGGCGACTTATTATCTTTTGGAGGGGGATTTTTGATATGAAAAAAACGATTACAGTTGCTGTAAGCTGCCTTTTTGCGGCCGTCTTTTGCGCGGCACAGACTCAAGGCAGGAGCGGCGGTTTCCGTCAGGAAGGCATAGCCTCCTGGTATGGCGCGGAATTTGAAGGCAGGCCGACAGCTTCAGGAGAACTCTTCGATCCGAATCAGTTTACAGCCGCGCACCCCGATCTGCCCTTTGGTACTGTGCTGATCGTAACCAACGCTGTAAATGGTGAGAAGGTTATGGTGCGGGTCAATGACCGCGGTCCTTTTGTAAAGAGCCGGATCATAGATGTTTCCAGGGCGGCTGCTGAGCAGCTCAATATGCTGGAAACGGGAACCGCCCAGGTGATTGTCGAACTGGCCCCGCGAAACGCCGTTGCGGGCTCTCCGTCCGGGAGCGCGAATTCGGCAGACCGGCAGACTCCCACCGCAAACACAGCGGTTCTGCCGGAACCGGAGACTGATACCGCCGTTGCGGCCACAGCGCCCGCTCCCGAATCGGACCAGGCTGCTACGCAGGCGGAGGAAACTACGGATACGCCTCAGGCGGCCGAAACGCCGGCGCCCGTGACGCCGGATTCTCCAAGCGGCGCCCAGACCACTGTAACGTTGCCCGCAAGTCCGGCGGCTCCGTCCTATACGCCCCAGCAGCCGGCCCTAGTCCAGACTAATACAGCGCCCACAAGTCAGGGCGGAACCAGAACACAGGCCCAAACGTCCGCGGCCCAGGGCGTAACCAGAGCCCCGGCCCAAACATCCGCGGCCCAGAGCGTAACCAGAGCCCCGGCCCAAACGCCCGTGACCCAGCCGGCAAGCCCCAGAATACCGACCGCCCAAACATCAACTTCAAGACTCCAGACCCAAACCCCCGCGGTTCAGCCGCGTCAGCCGGCGGCCTCGTCTCAAACTTTACCGGCAGCCTCGTCCACACGTTCGCAACCTGGTTCTGTACCCGTTGCATCGTTTCAACCCATACCGACCACAACGCGGCCGCCCGCGGTTACGTCGGGCACGGTTCCGGTTATGCCAAGTTCCGCAATGGTGCCGGCGGTTCCATCCACGCCTCCCGTCTCCGCCCAGACGCAACGTAACCAACCGGTCTACCCTTCAGCGGAAATTACGGGCGGGCCCTTTGTGAGCGGCAGGTACTACCGTCTACAGGTAGGCTCGTACAAAATAGCGAAAAACGCTGTAGAAGTTTTCGATCGTTTGTCCGCGGCGGGTTTAAATCCGCAATGGGAACCCTATGGCGACCTGTACCGTGTCGTAATCAGTAATGTTCGCGCTGAGGATGTAAATACGATTGCGGTACGGCTTGGGAATGCGGGATTCAAGGAAGCTATCGCCCGCGAAGAACGATAGTCGCGCGGACGCGGGTTTCATGCCGGATACGAGTCAAATCCCCCGGATATGACTCGTATGTCCCCGGACTCGAAATTTCAGGCATTGTGAAGCTGTGGGGATACGTCCCTAAATCATACGCATACAGGATTTTGCAATAGAAAATCCGTGGTTCCCGCCTCTCGTCACAAGAATTATGGATAGATGAATTTTAAGACGCTGACGTTTATCATTTTAACTTCCCTGCCTGCCGCGGTTTTTGCCCAGCCTGTTGAGGAGCCGGAATTACTGTGGAGGCAGGTCCTGGGCGGAGTCGCACTGACCCGTCCCGTTGAGCAGTTGGAATCGGTTATCGTTGTCCGCGAAGGCGGGGCGGTAAAAGCTTTCGGCAGCAGTGGGGCCCTACTGTGGGAATACAGGGCCGGCGGCAGGCTACTGCCGTTTATCGCAAGGTCGGGAAGCGGTGCGAGCTATGTTTGCCGTACAGACGGGGTATTTCACGCGATAAACCGCGCGGGAAGGCAGTTGTGGAAGGTAAACCTCCGTGGAAGTCTCGCCGCGTCGCCCCTTACCGGCTGGGATGACCGTGTTTTTGTGTTTTTGCCGGAAAAACTGTACTGTTTTACCGCAAGTGGGACACGACTTTGGCGAATAGAGCTTGAAAGTCCGCTCGCACTCGACCCGATAGCGGACAAGGCGGGCGGTTTTGCCGGGGTTCTTGAGGATGGAAGCCTCATACGGGTAAACGCGTTTGGAAAGATGGATGCCGTAAAACTTTCCGCGGTCCCGTTTGCGCTGTTCGCTTTAACGCCTGTGGGGAATCAGGGCGGGACGCTAGTCCCGCGTTTTATCGCCGTTCATTCCGGCGGAAGGCTGGAACTTATCGGAGAAGGCGGCGGCCCCGTAGAAGCGCCTGGCTTACCGGCGGCTCCCATCGCCGTAACGGAACATGGCGGTCTCTTGGCGGCGCTTCTTGCAAACGGCGCCCTTACGCTCATCTCACCGGGAGGAGAGCCTGTATGGAGCGTAAAAACAGAATTCGCGAAACAGGATGATGATGTAGAAGTTGACTGGAATGAAAGTGGTATATACCTGCTTTCAAAAAGCGGCGGCGAGGGGTACAGCCCGGAGGGTGTGCGCCGCTGGAACATGAAGTTAAGCGGCAGCGTAACGGCGCCGGTACTAAATGGAAACGGCGTCATGTACTCCTGCGGTAAAGACTGGATACTGTATGCCTACCGTGTCGAGAAAGAGGAACCTTTGTTTTCGGACAAGAAAGTGTACGGCTTTGAGGCCGAGGGGTCTTATGGACTTGGAAAGGCGACGCCTGAAGCCGGGTTCCCGCAGTGGCCTGAATTTTTGATCGAGGCGGCGGAAGCCAGGATACGGGCCGGTAATTTGGGCGAGACGGAGCCGTTCTATACAAGTCTGCTACTTGGCATAGCGGATGGCGCTAACCGGTACGGCCAACAAAACAGCTTTGAAGGGATAAGCCTCCGCGCCAGAGCCTTGCGGCTTTTGGGTCTGGTTGGTTCGCGGGATACGGTACCCTTCCTGGCCCGGGTTTTTCGCCGGGAGCGGGAACTGACCATCAAAGTCGCCGCCGCCGAAGCGATAGGCGCAATAGGCGTTGATCCGGAAGGCCTCGCACTTGACGCGTTTACCGAGCTTACGGCTATTCCCGGTACCTACCCGCAGGAACGTCTGTTTGTAAGTATAGCCGCCTCGATAGGAAAACTGTGCCGTTTTTCAGGCCCGCTGCTCTGTGCACGCGGAATCCCGCTGCTGGCAAGCCTGACGGACGCCGTGCAGCCAAAAACCGTACGCCGCCGCGCGGAACGGGAACTGGCGACGTTGTACAAATTGTGATTTAACTTTTTAGGGGAGGAGTGTAAAAAAACAGGGGCTGCCGCCGTCTCCGGCGACAGCCCCAGGATGAGGATGTCTGGCTATAAAAAACAGACACCCCTCCCCTGTTTGTTAGTGATGGTGGCCGCCTGAACCCTTGTAGGTGGTGTGTAGCAGGTGGTGCGACTTTTCGCCGCATGGCTCCTTCAGGAAATCATCGTAAGTCTTTTTGATCGCCGGATTCTCGTGGCTCTTGCGTTTTGGCAGCGCCTTGTCGTGGACAAAGGTCGCCTCGCGCCGGTTTTTGTACGCTTCGGGAACATCGGCGTCGAGCACAAGTTTGGGCTGGCCGCCGCCTGAAACGCAGCCTTCCGGACAGCTCATCACCTCGACAAAGTGGAGATCGAGCGTCCCCGCCGCCAGCTTCTCGATTATCGGGTCGATGTTCTTTAGGTAGGTCAGCACCCCCACCTTCAGCGTCAGATCGCCAACCTTTATATCCGCCGTGCGGAAGCCTTCCGTGCCGCGGACAGGCTGTATATCGACATCTTTGGGGCCAAGCTCTTTTCCGGTTATCAGCGTATAGCCGGTGCGGAGGGCCGCCTCCATCACGCCGCCGGTAACGCCGAAAATCGTGGCCGCGCCCGTGTAGTCGCCGAGCGGCAAATCGAATTCCTCGTCCGGCAACGCGGTGAAGTCTATGCCGAAATGCTTGATCAGGTAGGCAAGCTCACGTGTCGTTATCGCCACATCGACATCACGCTGCCCGGAGACGTTCATCTCGGGACGGGAACACTCAAACTGCTTGGCGGTACAGGGCATCACGGAAACAAGGTATATGTCTTTTGGGTCAACCTTGTTAAGCTGTGCGCCGTAGGTCTTGTACATGGGGCCGGACATCTGCTGCGGGCTGCGGCAGGTCGAAAGATGCTTCGTAAGCTCAGGGTGCTGATCCTCCATGTACTTTATCCAGGCAGGACAGCAGGACGTGAACATCGGAAGCACGCCTCCGCCGGTTACACGTTTAAC
>JAITIR010000062.1 GCA_031279285.1 Spirochaetaceae bacterium
AGGTTGGGACGGAAATTCGTTCGTGACTACTACCGAGGGCGCGGTAAATATCAACATCAAGCTGACTATTACTGAATCTCTTCCTCTGAACTGAAGGCGCAAACAAGTTTGCGCGCAAACAAGTTTGCGCGCAAATTTTGCGGCGGGGTATTAGACCCATAAGCAGAATAATTCTGGAACATCACCGGGCTTTTTTCTCGAATATTTTAACAAGGCGTCATCTCACCCCACATCACCCAAACCTACCGCTGGTAAACCCATTGGCCGGTTAATCCGATGATATAGATAGGGGGTTTTATGGGAATACGTGCGCGTAAGCGCGTTTTTTTGAATATTTGTCTGCTTTACGTTACGTTTTTTTCGATATCCGCAGTTATGGGGAACAGCGCCGAAAAGGACGGCGTAAAGTTTAAGGTGCAGACCGACAAACCTTATACGATCGTGGAGCGTTCCAATTTTGCGCGGTACGACGACGGTAAGTACCTGGGGCATGTTTACCGCGAGGTTCGCGCCTCGATCAACCCGTCCGGCAAGGACGGCGCGGGGGCGGCGCTGTATAGGGGAAATTTTATCGTGATGGAGGAGACGCTGCGCAACATGATGCAGAGCGCGCGCGCCGTCAATGCGATCATCCCTGTCAATTTTGCGCTGAGTGCGGAGGGCAGGATGCGCGTCGAGGACGACAGGGGTTTTCCCGCCCTCCGTAACTTCCCCGTGTACGGGGCGGACAGTGTGACTGAAGGAGAGAACTGGACGGCGGATGGCGAGAGGGCGATCGATCCGCTGAACGAAGGTAAAACTTTTCTTGTCCCGTTCACCGCCGTTTACGAATACAAGGGGATTGAGGACTACAAGGGCATCCCTGTTCATCGCATAGAGGCGAGCTACAAGTCGAACGCGGATATTTCCGCGCTGACTCCGCAGGCATCCGGCGCGTTTTCGGGCAGCGGTGGCGCCGTCCTCAACAAAGTGAGCGGAAAACATGATGTTACGATTCTGATAGCTGTGGAAAACGAGATAATGCTGCTGTCGCGGGACAACCTTGACGAGACTTTTTCGTGGAACGACGGTAAAAATGTACGTTTTAAGGGCTTTACGCTATGTTTTACGCAGGATATAGTCCCACTTGACGGCAGAAAAATCAAGAAGGAGGTGGAGAGTACGGACGGCGTTGAGCTTGAGCCGGTGGATTCAGGCTTGAGGCTTTCAATACGCGATCTACAGTTTGTAAGCGATTCGGATCAGCTTCTGCCATCCGAGGCGGCCCGTATTGACATTATTGCCGCTTCGCTTTCTGGGATAGAGGACAGGACCTTTCTTGTGGAGGGGCATACCGCCGCCACGGGGCGTCCCGATGCGGAGATGCGGCTGTCCATTGAGCGCGCGAAGCGTATCGTCGATGAGCTTTCGGCACGCGGTATTCCGCTGGGGCGCTTTATTTACAAGGGCTGGGGCGGTACGAAACCGCTCGGTAACAACTCCTCGGAGGAGGGACGCAAGCTGAACCGCCGCGTCGAGATTACAATCCTGGACTAAGGCAGGCAGGCCAGCCTGCCGGCATACAAGGCAAATTGACAGTGGGTTTGTAATGGGGTATTGTTTTACCAGTGGGAGAGATTAGCTCATCTGGATAGAGCGTCAGCCTCCGGAGCTGAAGGTGGCAGGTTCGAGTCCTGTATCTCTCAAAAAAATGGTATTTATGGAGGCAATAATGCTGTTATCGGAATTGGGCGCGCCTGTAAACGAATTAAAAAAACAGATACTGGAAACCTGGGGGCGTCTTTGAACGGTCCGCGCTACGACAGAAGATAGCGGAAATGGAAAAGCGCGCGGCCGAAAGCGATTTTTGGAACGATAGCGCCGTTGCCGAAAAGGTGATGACGGAGTTAAAAACACTGAAAAACCGCTATGAGCCGTGGAAGACGCTTGTCGCGGAAATAGATGACCTTTCAACACTGTTCGAGTTGGCGGCGGAAGCGAATGACGAATCGCATACGGCCGAGATTGAAACGACTCTGGCCGCTATAAACGCAAAATATGAAAAACAAAACATATTCGAGCTGATGCCGGGCGAGGTGGACGGGTCGGGCTGCTTCCTGAGCGTACATTCCGGCGCGGGCGGGACGGAAGCCTGCGACTGGACCGGGATGCTTTACCGGATGTACCTGCGCTGGGCTGAGCGGCAGGGCTTTTCCGTTGAAGAGGAGGACAGACTGGAGGCGGAGGGCGGGATAAAGAGCGCCACCGCCAAGATTGACGGCCCTTACGCGTTCGGCAGGCTGAAAGGTGAGGGCGGCGTTCACCGGCTCGTGCGTATATCGCCGTTTGACGCGAACTCGCGCCGCCATACATCGTTTGCATCGGTCTACGTGTTCCCTGTGCTGGACGATTCGATCGAGGTGGATATACGCCCGGAAGACCTTCGTGTGGACACGTACCGCTCAGGCGGAGCAGGCGGCCAGCATGTCAACAAGACGGACAGCGCCGTCCGCTTTACCCACCTGCCCACCGGTATCGTTGTGGCCTGCCAGAGCGAGCGTAGTCAGACGATGAACCGCGCGATAGCGATGAATATGCTCCGAGCCCGCCTGTACGAGCATTACCAGCAGGAAAAAGAGAAGGAGAACGAGCGTTTTGCGCAGGAAAAGAAGGATATTTCCTGGGGAAACCAGATACGTTCCTACGTCTTTCAGCCGTATACGCTTGTAAAAGACTACAGGACAAAGGCGGAGACGGGAAACATCCAGGCCGTGATGGATGGGGACATAGACCTGTTTATCAACGGCTATTTAAAATTCGCATGGAGGGGCGCGGCAGCGCGATGAAGCGCGTTTTAGCATGTTTTTTTGCCGTTATTATGCAGACCGCCGCTTTTTTTGCCTTTGCTGGGGGGGCAAAGGAGGAGCCTCCCGCACCGATCAACAATACCTGGACGCTCTCCGTTACCCAGTTTGACGTGAGCGAGATGCCGCCGTCACGCGCCGTGATGGGGCAGATGGTGATGCAGTACATTGTCGAGGATATGCGTACGGCGGTCTCCCGTCTGTGGCTGAACGAGGAGGCTGGGTATTACAGTACGGTTGCCAAGCTAAAGGCCGGAACCACGGCGGCAAAGAAACTGAGCGCAAAACTGGCGGAGCGGGACAAACTTGTTTTTACCGGCGACGAAGGTTATAAGTACAAACAGGCGTTAAAGAAAGTCGATAAAGAGATAGAGACGCTGCGCTATGAGTTCGCAAAGTCCGAGGTGTCGACGCCTCCGCTTGCCCTATTGCCCGCCGTAAAACTTACCGAAGAAAATATGGCAAAAAACTTTCCCGCGCCGCCGGCGGCGGGACAGGAATACTATTTCTGTATGGGGCAGAAAGCAGACGCCTTTCTTACAGGCAAGATAACGTGGTACTTCGACAGGCTTTACGTAGAAATAGCGCTGTGGAGCATCTACGCGCGTAAGGTTACCTACACAGATAGCGCTATTTTTTCACCGGACGCGATAAAGGAAGGTTCCACAGAGCTTGGCGACAGGCTGTTTGATCACATTTCAGGCTTTCTGCCGGCTTGGATCAAGGTAAAGGCTGAGCCGGCCAACACGCTTATCATTATTGATGATTATGTCGCCGGCGAGGGTGAAACCGAACTGATTGACTTTACACCGGGCACGGTCTCCATAACCGCGTTTGCCGAGGACCACGAAACTTTTACGGCGGATGTTGACCTCATTGAGGGGGAACGGACGGACGTATCGATCAACCTTTCCCCGGTACCAGTTAATGAGTTTGACGTGTTACTTAAAGACCCGCCGCCGCCCAAACGAGGCGCGCGATCTTCCGGTAAGTCCGCTACCGGGCCGGACGGGGACTCCGCTGAAACCGGTGACGTTGCCGCCGTGTATGACGGCGCGCTGTATGTCGGTAAAACGCCGTTAAAGTTGAAAGGACAGTCCGGGCAACAGAAGAATCTGAATATAGAAACACCGGACGGCAGGGTCGATCAGACAGTTTTTATTGTATCAAAGGATCCCATCGTCTTCGATCCAAAGACGCCGCCGGCTGAAAACCGAACGGAAACAGCACGAAAAAAGTTCTACTCCGCCTACGGACGTTTCTGGATAGCGCTGCCGCTCGCCGTACTCAGCATCGGCCTCAACAATACGATAACGGCGGCTTACAACCGTACCGGCGATCCAGTGCTGAAAGAGCAGCGCGATATGGTTTACTGGTGTTCTATGGGCCTTAGCGTAGTGATGGGCGCCTGCTTAGCCGAAACTTTTTACCGCATAGGCCGCTATGTGTGGGAGGCCAACAAGGAGGCCAGCCCCCTGACCAGGGAAACGCCCGAACCGCCCGCCGTTGTCCCAGAAACGCTCCCTGCCAATCCGGGCGCGGTAAGCCCCGCCGGACCTGATGTGGCCCCCACCGAGCCGCCTCCTGCGCCTGAAAATGGTGACTAACACCCTATGTCCTGCTTGTTATAGATAACTGTTAATTGCTAAGCTGGTAAAGTATGTTGGATTATCGTTTTATTGTTGAGCATCTTCCGGCAGTTAAGAAGAATATTGCCGATAGGTTTATGCAGGCTGACGCCGATAAGGTGGCGTTGCTCTATAAGCGCAGAACCGGATTGACCGCCGCGCTTCAGGCCCTACAGCAGCAGCGGAATGCCAACGCACAGGCAATGAAGGCCCAGGGCGCGGCAGAGGCAAGGCGGCAGGCGCTTATTGATCAGGGGAAGAAGCTCAAAGAGGATATAGCCGCTATGGAAGCGGAGCTTTCCCGCACGGAGCAGGAACTTGAGGCCGAGGCGCGTCTTATCCCAAATATGGTTCACCCCGATGCGCCTGTAGGCAAGGAAGATAAGGATAACCTGGAAGTTAAGCGGGTTGGGGAGCCGTTTAACTTCAACTTCGAAAGCGCCGATCATGTGAAACTGGGGCAGGACCTGGATATTATTGATTTTGATTCGGGCACAAAAGTTTCGGGGACAAAATTTTACTACCTGAAAAACGAGGCTGTCTTTTTGGAACTGGGCCTGACACGTTTTGCCCTGGATATTCTACAGAAACATGGATTTACCCCATTTATTACGCCGGATATTGCGCGCACGGAGATCCTTGAAGGTATAGGCTTTAATCCCAGGGGAGCAGAGAGCAATGTGTATACTATTGAGGGAGAAGAATCGTGCCTTGTTGGTACCGCAGAGATTACCCTGGGCGGTTACTGCTCAAACACGATAATTGCCAAGGATAAACTTCCCCTGCGTATGGCGGGACTTTCTCATTGTTTCCGTCGTGAAGCCGGCGCCGCCGGCCAGTTTTCCAAGGGCCTTTACCGTGTACACCAGTTTACCAAGGTAGAAATGTTTGTGTACTGTCTGCCTGAAGAATCCGATGCCTTTCACCAGGAACTTCGTTCGATAGAAGAGGAAATTTTTTCAACGCTGGAGATTCCTTTCCGCGTAGTGGATACCTGTACCGGCGATTTAGGCGCGCCTGCCTACCGCAAGTGGGACCTTGAAGCCTGGATGCCGGGACGTAACGGCGGCGAATGGGGTGAAGTTACCTCAACCTCGAACTGTACCGATTACCAGGCCCGCAGGCTCAATATCAAATACCGTGACGATGACGGTAAGAACCGCTTTGTTCACATGCTGAACGGAACAGCCATTGCCGTGTCGCGGGCCATTATCGCCGTGCTTGAGAACTTCCAGCAGGCGGACGGCTCTGTGCGTATTCCACAGGCCCTTGTTCCGTACTGCGGTTTTGAGAGAATTGTAAAAAAATGATCGGTTTTTTTATCAAGGACTATGAATGGAACTGCCGGAAGCGTTTGGCAGCGCGAACAAAGCATTAACATCGGCGTGATCATATCGGACGGCAATTCACCAGAGATGAACCCAGGTACAAAAAAGTATAAATTTTTGGTAAGCTCAGGCGGGACGCGGGAAAAGATAGACGAGGTGCGTTCCATAACCAATTCGTCAACGGGTGAACTGGGCCGCCTTGTCTGCGGCGCACTGGCGGAGATGCCGGGCTGCGAAAAAATATTTTATGTGTGCGGGCCTGACGCGGCGCATCCTGATACGGACAAGGCGGATGTACTCCCCGTAAGCGACGCGGATTCCGCGGCAGAGGCGGTAAAAAATATTTTATCAAAAAATTATGTTGACGGAATCGTCCACGCCATGGCGGTAAGCGACTACCGCGTTAAATCGGTAAAAACAAGCGGCGGCGTAGAACTGGAACGCCGTCAAAAAATTGCTTCCGGAAAAGATGATCTACTCCTTACGCTGGAGGCGACTCCAAAAATAATATCGCTTTTTTCGCGTCTTGCCCCGCAGGCGGTGCTTGTTGGCTTTAAACTGCTGTGCGGCGCAACAAAAGAAACGCTGATAGATGCAGCCTTCGATCTTTTACAAAAAAACAACTGTACGTTCGTGATAGCAAACGACAAATATTTTATAACGGAAAGCAGCCACAAGGCATACCTGATCGATAGAAACAAAAACATAACCGAATATCATACAAAAAAAGAGATCGCCGCCGGAATCGCGGTTAAAATATATTCCACATTAAACGAGCGGCGGGCATGAAAAATATTTTGCTTGGGGTTACCGGCGGCATAGCGGCGTACAAGGCGGCGGAGATTTCCCGCCTCTTTGTTAAACGGGGTATTTCAGTGCAGGTGATCATGACAAGTAACGCTCAGCGTTTTATCGCGCCGCTGACGTTTCAAACATTGACAAAACAGAAAGTGTATACAGGTATGTTTGAAAATATATTTTATGAGGATGTCCGTCATATTTCTCTTGCAAAAGGCTCGGACCTTGCGGTCATCGCGCCTGCTACCGCAAACATAATCGGCAAACTGGCCGGCGGCATCGCGGACGATATGTTGACGACAGTGATCATGGCGATGTCTGGGGAGAGGCCGCCCAAGCCGGTCATCGTTTGTCCGGCAATGAATACGTCAATGTGGGAGAATCCTATCGTTCAACGGAATGTCGAAAAGCTGAAAACACACGGTTTCTTTTTCGTAGGTCCGGCTGAGGGAGTCCTGGCCTGCGGGGATTCAGGCAGCGGGGCGCTTGCCGGCGTGGACGAGATAGTAGCAAGCGCGCTTTCGCTGATTGAAAGATCCGCCGCCGGCAATGATTGTTGAAAGATCCCTTTTTCCTCCGCTTTCCGCCGGCGTCCGCCGCGGTATTGAGGAACTGCTGCCTGTGATCGAAAAAACCTTTCCGCTAAAATGGCGTTTTTCCGCCGCGCTGCCAAAAAACATTTCACGGCTCTCGGCCCTGCTAACAAAAGAACGTTCCGAACTAAACGGTTCTTACATGAGCGATCCCGTCCTGTTTAACGCTTACCTGCGGTACTTTCTGCCGTGGAACGTGTGGAGGCTGTCCCGCCTGTTGCCCGCCCTGCGTCCGGAGGTTACGTCGGGCACGGCGGAAATTGTTGATTTGGGGTCGGGACCGCTCACGCTGCCCGTCGCGGTATGGATTGCCCTGCCGGAACTGAGGCGCGCTCCGCTCCGTTTCCACTGTGTTGACCGGAACGGCGCGGCGCTGGAGGCCGGCGTGAAGCTGTTCCACGCGCTCTCAGCGGAGAGCGGCGAAAAAACCGCGTGGCAGGTAAAAACGTACCGCGCCGCGCTTGGCGAAAGGCTGAAACTCCCGCCTGCCGCTATGGTTTGCGCGGTAAATGTCTGCAACGAGTTGTTTCAAAAACTTCCTCAGGCCGGCACCGCGGCGCTTGCCGTGAACGCGAAAAAATTCGCCCATAGCTTGTCAAGCCTTGCCAGCGACTCGGGGCGTATCCTGGTTGTGGAGCCGGGCGCTCCGCGCCCCGCCCAGTTCCTGAGTCTGCTACGCGGCGAATTCATCGGGCAAGGGCTTTCGGTAGAAGCGCCGTGCCCATCATCGCGCGCCTGCGCGATGATGGGCGGGCGGCGCGGACAGAAGTGGTGTCACTTCAATATCGAAGCGGACGGCGCGCCGCCCCTCCTGCATAAACTTTCCGCCGCGGCCGCGTTACCAAAGGAGAAGGTAACGTTGTCGTTCCTGCTTGTCTCAAAAAAGACCGCGTCACGGAGAAGCACGCCTGGCATCCTGGACGTGCGGGTAATTTCGGACGCCTTTCCGCTGCCCGGCGGCATGACGGGCCGTTACGGCTGCTGCGAAAAGGGCCTTGCCCTGCTCTCCGGCGACAGCCTCGTAGAAAAGTACAGGCAGGGGAGCTTCCTTCAACTAGAAATGCCCACGAAAACTGTACGCGACGCAAAAAGCGGCGCGTTGGTAATTGCCGCTGATTAGCTGCCGGCCACCCTTTTTGGACCGGCTCATCCTTATCGCTTTTCATTTTTTCCTATAACTACGGTATGCACTATACTTAAATTATGTCGTATACAGATTCTACCACCGCCGCTGCCTTAACATTGCCCTGTTATTAGCCGGCGCTGTTAACTTCTCGTGAAGCGCGTTACCGCATTTATTCTGTCTTGGAGTTCAATACCCCGCCTACCCTTCCCTATCGGGTTAGGCAAGCGGCAAAACGTCGAAAAAAACAGCCGGAAAGTTATGCGTTCACCATACTACTGTGTACGCATAACCCTAAAACTTTGATATAATATAAGAATGAGTGTTTTTATTGCAGAAGGTTTTGGCAGGGAAAAAACTTTCCCGGCCCTGGTGGTTGATATGAAGAAGCTGCGGCGGAATCTGGAAACGGTAACACGGACCGTAAAGGACGCCGGATGCTCGGTGATGATCGTTACAAAATGTTTTTGCGCGTCCGGCGGCATAACGGGGATGCTGCTAGAATCGTCCGCGGTTGATTATCTTGCCGACTCGCGCATTCAAAACATAAAAACATACTCCGGCAAGGGAAAAGAAACGGTACTGCTTCGGCTGCCGCAGCGCTGCGAAATTGAGGCTGTGATCCGTTATGCCGACATAAGTTTTAATTCCGAAGTAAGTACGTTGGAATGGTTGAACGCGGAAGCGGAAAGACAGGGCAGGACTCATAAAGTTGTTTTGATGATAGATTTAGGAGACCTGCGCGAAGGCCTGTACTACACGGAGGATAAAAAAATACTTTCCGCCGTCGAAACAATTTTGAATCTAAAGAATTTGCAATTCTGTGGGATTTCCACCAACCTGACCTGTTACGGCGCAATTATCCCCAGTAAGGATAACCTTTCGATACTGAGTGGCTGGGCGGAACGCATCAAAGAAAAATTCGATACCGGGCCATTGATGGTTTCGGGCGGAAATTCCAGTTCGTACTACCTGGCGGAAAAGGGTGAGTTACCGGACGGGATAAACAATTTGAGGCTCGGTGAAGCGTTCATTTTGGGCAACGAAACCGCCTACGGCAAACGCATAAAAAACACATCATCCGACGCGGTTACGCTTGAGGCGCAGATCATCGAGGTACAGACAAAAGCCTCCGTGCCGGAAGGGGAAAGCGGCGTGGACGCATTTGGCGAAAAGCCCGTGTTCCAGGACAGGGGGCTGATCAGGCGGGCGTTGCTCGCCATTGGCAGGCAGGATACCGACCCGGCGGGCCTCTTTCACCGCGACGCCGGAATAAGCGTGCTGGGCGCAAGCTCGGATCACCTTATACTCGACATAAGCGGTGCGGAAAGGCGGTACCGCGTGGGGGAGACTGTCAGCTTTACACTTTCGTACGGCGCCGCCCTTCGCGCGTTCACGGGGGTCGCCGCCGGCTTTTTACACACGGAGACGGTTGAATGACGCCTTTGAACGCGGCGTGCGTGGAGACTGGTATGCCGCGTAAGTTTTGTCGTGAGCCGGACGCCCTTCCCGGCCTGAACGCAATGGAGGAAGGCGGACGGACGCAAAAAACTTTGATAGTGGCTGAGGCGGGCACATCGCACCTGGGCGATCCGGTAAAGGCGCGGGAACTGATAGAGGCGGCGGCCCTGGCCGGGGCGGACTGCTTTAAGACACAGATCGTGTACGCGGACGAGATAATCCATCCGCGGACGGGGCTTGTGCCGCTGCCCGGAGGCGATACTCCGTTGTACGACATGTTCAAAAGCCTGGAACTGACGGAGGACTTTTACGCGGGGATGAAGGAGTACGCCGAATCGAAGGGCCTCCTGTTCCTGGCAAGCCCGTTTGGGCCGAGGAGCGCCGAATGCCTGCACAGGCTATCGCCGGAACTGGTAAAGATCGCCTCGCCGGAACTGAATTACACGCAGCTCCTACAAACGGTAAGCTCGTGGAGGCTGCCTGTACTGCTTTCCTGCGGCGTGTCGACGCTTTCGGACATCGAGAAGGCGCTTTCGTTCTTTGACAGGGAGAAGACGTGCCTGCTGCACTGCGTTACCGCATACCCCGCGCCGGAGACGGACTACAACCTGAAACTGATACAAACACTGGGCGCCATTTTCGGTGTGGGGGTGGGCCTGAGCGATCACAGCCTGGACCCGTGCCTCGTGCCGCTCCTTGCGGTCGCCTGCGGCGCGTGCGTGGTGGAAAAGCATTTCTGTATATCGCGCCGAGGCGAGGGCCTCGATGATCCGATAGCGCTTGACGCCGCCGGCTTCGCGAAAATGAGCGCCGCTGTACGCCGGGCAGAATGTCTGGACGCGGAGACGCTAATCGCGGAGGCGGAGCGGGAATACTCCGCGGAGAAGGTGCGGCGCATCCTCGGCGACGGCGTAAAACGGCTGGCCCCTTCGGAGGCGCTGAACTATGGGCGCACGAACCGTTCTATACACGCGCTCCGCGACATAGAGCCGGGCGAGATACTGAGCGGCAAAAACTGCGCCGTGCTGCGAACCGAAAAGATCCTCCGTCCGGGAATGCCGCCCTTCATGCTGGAAAGAATCAGCGGCAGGCCGGCGCGGCGCTTCATTCCGTCCGGTGAAGGCGTACGCTTCGAGGACGTTTGAGCGCCACGTCCCCCCTGCACATATTGGGAATGAAGCCCGCCCGCTTGATCCGTCCCGTCATGCAGCCAAGACATTCGGCGGCCTCGTCACCCGTACATATCTTGTTGTCGTACAGCGCGTAAAGTTTCCGTACATTTTTTGGCGAAAGGTTCGGCATCACGACATTTGCGCCGGCGAGCAGAGCCTTTTCCCTGCCATGCCCGTGGATCGTGCCGAGAGCAGTGGTGGCCGGGATAAGGGCGGAGGGCAGCAGGAGCCGGGAAAGGGCGACCATCCGCAATGTTTGCTCGAGCGAACCGCCCGGCTCTCCCCCGAAAGGTGTGTCGGACTGCGGTATGAACGGGCCAATCCCCACCATGTCCGGCTCCAGTTCTTGCAGGAAACGGAGGTCTTCGAGCAGGTTTTCCGGCGTTTGGTACGGCGTACCGACCATAAAACCGGAGCCAACCTGAAACCTGAGCTTTTTCAGGTTGTACAGGCACTGTTTACGGTTTTCGAGACTCATTGAGGCCGGGTGTAGCATTGCGTAGTGGGCCTCGTTTGCCGTTTCATGGCGCAGCAGGTAACGCGCCGCCCCCGCCTCCCGAAACGCCGCATAGCTTTCCTCGCTCCTCTCCCCAATCGAAAGTGTGATCGCGCAGCCGGGGTACTTTTCGTGCAACGCGCCGACGATTTCAACGACACGCTCATCGGTGAAGTACGTGTCTTCCCCGCCCTGTAGCACAAAAGTATGATAGCCCAGCATACTGCCCAGCGCGGCGCAGTTCAAAATCTGATCAACCGAAAGGCGGTAACGTTCCACATTCCTGTTGCTCCGCCTGATCCCGCAGTAAAGGCAGTCGTTCTTGCAGTAGTTTGTGAATTCGATAAGGCCGCGAAAGTACACGTCAGCGCCGTAATACTTTTCACGTTCCGCGCGCGCCCTTGCAAACAAGGCTTCCGCCTCGGCTGGATCGTCCGTGCTTATATAGTGGAGCAGCTCGTCATCGCTTAATTTTGCGCGTCGCGTCAGCCTTGTCATAACCGGAAATCCCTCTGTCCGTTCTGGATGTTTGCAAGGTTTTTGCGGACAAGGTTACGGATCTTCTCTTTCGGAATCGTGTCGAGTTCCTTTTCGATCAGCTTTTCTCCCGCTTCTGACGTCTCCGCACCGGCGTAATCCATTAAATACTCTTTGAGCGTCATCAACGCGTTAGGGTGGCAACAGTTCAGTATCTGTTTGCTTTTGCAGAGTTCCATGAAACGGTCGCCGGTACGTCCCGCGCGGTAACAGGCCGTGCAAAAACTGGGAACATAGTTCATATCAATTAGCCACTTGATAACCTCGTCAAGCGTTCTTGTGTCCGAAACCTCAAACTGCCTCGTATCTTCCTCGGAAGCCTCAACATAGCCGCCGACAGACGTGCGGGACGCCCCGCTTATCTGGGAGACCCCCAGGCGCAGCAGTTTTTCGCGGACGCCCTTTCCTTCCCTGGTTGAAATGATCATGCCGGTGTACGGGACGGCGATGCGGATACAGGCCGCAAGTTTCGCGAAAAGCTCATCGCTTATGCCGCCGTCAAACGAGAGCGGGTCAACTCCGTGGGCTGGTTTTACCCGCGGGACGCTGATCGTATGCGGCCCGACGCCAAAGGCCGCCTCCAGGTGCTCGGCGTGCATCATGAGTCCGGCAAACTCGTAACGGTAATTCTCAAGGCCGAAAAGCACGCCAAGTCCCACATCGTCTATATCGCCCTGCATAGCCCGGTCCATAGCCTCGGTATGGTACGCGTAATTGTGTTTAGGCCCGGTCGGGTGCAGTTGTTCGTACCCGGCCTTGTCGTAAGTCTCCTGAAACAGGATATACGTCCCGATACCGGCGTCGTGCAGTTTGCGGTAGTTTTCAACCGTAGTGGCGGCGATATTCACGTTTACCCGTCGTATCGCGCCGTTCTTGTGCTTAACGCTGTATATCGTATCAAGACTTTCAAGGATGTACTCGATCGGATTGTTGACCGGGTCTTCCCCCGACTCAACAGCAAGCCTCTTGTGCCCCATGTTCTGAAGCGCTATCGTTTCGGCGCGGATTTCATCCTGCGTCAGTTTCTTGCGGGCTATATCAGAGTTGCGGTGGTATGGACAGTACAGGCAGCCGTTGATGCAGTAATTGGAAAGGTACAGCGGGGCGAACAGGACTATCCGGTTTCCGTAAAACTGCTGTTTTATTTGAAAGGCGAGGTCAAAAATTTGATTCACCTTGTCCTGGTTTTCGCAGGCAAGGAGCACGGACGCCTCACGGTGCGAAAGCCCCTTTGCATCGCGGGCCTTTTCAAGAATGCTGTCAACAACAGCCATGTCATCCTTCACGCTATTAGCGTATTCCAGTGTGTTGAGTATCTCTTCATGAGAAATAAACTCTTCCGCTTTTACCGATTTTGGGTCATACATAAACGTCTCCTCTTAATAAACTTCTTTCAGTTCGCCGGATATGGCTGTTTTAACCGTTATGCCCGGTATATTGCCAAGTTTTCCGGTAAGCGCGTTAATTGTGTCCAGTTCGCCCGCAAGCACAACCGACACAACCGATATTTTTTCTTTTTCAAACGGGATGCCCATACGGCCCCTGATGATACCGCTGTAGGCGGATAGCGTATCGTTAAAGGCCTTCTGACAGGCGCCCGGGTTGTCAAGCACGGCGCTGACAACGGCAATACGTTTCATGTTTAGCTCCTCGTCCCCTCATATACCCGCTACAAAAAAAACCTTCGAGGAAATTCCCCGAAGGCAGTTGTATATGACTGGTAAAGACGCCGGAGCCATGTCCAAAACAAACACGAGCGCCCCGCGTCGGCGCCATTTCTGCCCTCGGCGAATCAGGAACGCACTCTCTGACAGAGATATGGGCCCTTATTCGTAAGGTTTTCCTGTACCCACGGTGCAAAGATAACTCTAAGCACAATGGGCTATAGTCCTAGCATACACAAGATTCTTGATTATGTCAAGGATTCGCATTGCCTAAATAATTAATCTAGTCGAAAAGGCGCGGGGAGGGCTCCAAGCTGAGAATGTCCAGAAACATCCGTTCAAGATAATCCGGGTCGTCCATAAAATAAACGCCGGAGGCATTGTAGTCTTCTTTGGTAAAACGGCTTTCGCCCAGA
>JAITIR010000091.1 GCA_031279285.1 Spirochaetaceae bacterium
CCGCCCCGCCCGCCGGAATCGCGCGACCCGAACCGCAGGGGCCTACGATGGCCAGAACCTTGTCCTGCTCGATCAGGCGCAACGCGGCCTGAACCGCCGATTCCGGCTTTAACTCGTTATCAACATAGATGAACTCGACCGGGTACTTTTTCCCGCCAACTTCGAGGCCGCCCGCCGCGTCTACCTCCTGTTTTACAAGCTCGCCGGCAAAGCGCGCGCTTTCGCCTATCTTGGGCGAATTTCCGGTCAACGGAATGTTAAACCCGATCCTGATCACTTGTTCCTTCTTTTCACATCCAGCGATCAGCATTAAGGTGGATGCAAGCAGGAACAACCCCGAAAAAACTTTTTTTAGGTTTTTCATTTTTCTCTCTCCTTTGCCGGCGGCCAAGCGCCGCCGTAATTTTTTACCCGGCGTCGTTTCCTTGCGGCGCCCGCAGTTTGATTACAAAATGATAATTCAAAAAAAAATCTTTGTCAAGCACTTTCTACAAAAAATGTAGGAAAAAAATATATTCTATAAAGATAATACATAAATGTAGTAAATATACGCCATTCTTACATTCTTGCAGGAAGGTGATCGTGATAAGTCGGGCATTGTTATGCGTTTACCCATGATGCCAAAAAATAAAATCCATCCGAAATAGATCTAATTTCTTGTGTTATAACAACTTAAAGCATTTCACTACATTTTTGTTTCCGGTCAACCACCCCTTTTGGGCTATATTAACTATTTTGCAATGCCCACTTAAGATAGCGCGTCGCAAATAAGTTTGCGCGTTGTGCTGCGCGTAGGCTCATTTTGGACGTTTAGGGCGGACGCCGTTGGCGCCTCTGTAAAGAACACGCACCTGTTTGTAAAGTCCCCTGCCTTCGCTTTTTGTCTCTATGTCGCCTGAGTCGTTAAGAGTCGTGTGGATCAGGCGGCGGTCAAACGGATTCATCGGCTCAAGCAGGACGGAGACACGGCTTTCGCGGACACGATCGGCAACGGTGTAGGCAAGACGCACAAGGCTCTCTTCGCGGCGCAGGCGGTAATTTTCGCAATCGGTGACTATATGGGTGTCTTCATACCCTATATGCGCGGCATAAGTTGATGCAATCGCCTGAAGCGCGTCCAGGGTTTTCCCCTTCCTGCCGATTACGAAAGACGATTCGGAAGACGTTATATTAAAGCCCGTTTTGTGTTTTTCACGGAAAAGGACGCTAGTTTTTCCATCAATACCCATCAGGCTTATGATCTTGTCGAGATATTCTATAATTGCTTTTTCAAATTCAGGGTCCGGCGGCACAGCGTCACTGCCGGAATCCGGAGCCCTCGTTTTCGAAAGCAGGGCATTACCGTTTGTTTGTGTTCCTGGACGATTACCGTACTTTTGGTGATAGTCCGCGTCTAAGCCGTCTGTATGAATGCGAATCTTTACATAAGCTTTTTTGAACAAACCTCCACGCTGCGTTTCGACGATTTCTACATCGAAGCAATCCCGTTCAAGCCCCAGTTCTTTAACAGCCTTGTTTATGGCCTCTTTTTCAGTCCGTCCATCAAATTCTCTTATCATAGCATTACTCCTTGTGTATAGTAGATTAAAATATTCAGTCCGCCGCCATGTTTCTAGTCTACCGTCTCTTCCTTTTTTTCGGCGGGACAATGACCTTTTTTTCCGGCTGAGACGCGGCAAGAGCCGCTCTCTTTCCAGCCATCAATTTGTTTATCGCAAGCTGCTGTACCATGGTCAGGATGTTGGACATGATCCAGTAAACCAAAAGACCTGACGGTACGTTGTACAGGATGAAGAAAAACATTACCGGCATGACATACAGCATTATCTTCATCTGCGTGTTACCTGCTTGGTCCGGTGTCTGCGTAACCTTACCGTACAGGAGTTGTGAACCAACGTAAAGGAACGGCAACAGGCGCAGGTCGCTCCAGCCGAGTATAGGAATTCTGAACGGCGCAAAGTTCCAGATCGTTTCCGGCGCGGATAGGTCGGGTATCCAGCCCGGAATAAACATCGCGCCGCGCAGTTCAAAGTGGTTGTTGAAAAGACTATACATCGACAGAAATATCGGCAGTTGAATCAGCATAGGCAGACAACCAGAAAGCGGGCTGTAGCCTTCTTTCTTGTATAGGCCGGCCAGTTCAAGGTTCATCTTTTGCGGGTTATCCTTGTATTTTCCCTGAATATCCTTGATTTTTGGGGCCATCGCCTGCATACGCAGTGTTCCTTCCGAGCTCTTCTTGGTAAGCGGAAACAGCACAATCTTGACGAGCAGCGTTACAAGTATTATCGCCGCGCCGTAATTCGGGACAAGCGCATGAAACAGATTCAAGAGCCAGTTCAGCAAAGCCTCCAGCGGACTCAGGATGCCCCAAAAGCCGCCGGCGTTCGCCACCTGCTCCAGGCGCATATCGGTATACTTGAAACTGTTGGCGCCGGTATCGTAAATGGCAAGCGCCTTTGACGTTTTTGGGCCAAGGTAAAAGCGGAATACGTCTGTACTGCGCGAGGCCGAAAGCGGCGGACGCACGATAAAGAGGCGCGATGCGGCCTGCAACCCCGGTTCCGGAGGACGGGATGAAAAAACAAGTTCGTAGGCCGTCGCGTCCGGCGCCAGGATCAACGCAAAGTACTTTCCCGCAACCGACGCCCATGACACGTGACTTGAAACAACCGCGTCCTGGTTGGCGCTAACCTTTTCCTGCCTCTGCTTGCCGTTTACAAACGTAATATAGCGCCTGTAGTCGTAGTTTCCGTCAAGTTTATCAAAATGCGGCCCCAACTGCGGCCCGAAAGCAAGCGTGTAGGCCGCGGCGGTTTCACCGGCGGAGGCAAAGCTCAAGGCGGGAACAGACGTGCCGCCGTCAAGCGTTACCTCAAGCTGGAACATGTACTCGTCCGGCATGAAAGTGTAACGCTTTGTCAGGCGGAAAATACCGCCGTTTATCGAAAAATCACGGTAGTACTCAATGACCGTGTCGGAAATTCGCCTGCTGTTAAAGAACGCGCTTACCGGCACGGCGCTTTTGTTGCCAAACGCGACTGTAAAGGCGTGGGCAGGCTTGTCGCCGCCGAGTATCATATCAACATAATCGTCCCCGTCCTTATGCTCTTTCAGCTTAAAGCTGGTTATGTCGCCGCCGGAGTTAGTCAACTCAACGATAAAGAGCGGCGTTTCTATCTTTGTGAGTTGTTCGTAGTCCGGAAAAGTTTCTTCGCCTGACGGAGCCGCCAACGGCGTTTCGGTGCGAGACGCGCCGGACGGAATCACCTCGTCAACAGGGATCGGGGCGGGCATGCCGTCTTGTTCCGCTGTAACCGGCTGCTGCTGTACGGCAACAGGTTTGGGCGGAAAAAACTTGTATTGAATAATATAGAAACCGGTAATTGTTATTATGGATAACACAACGGCCAGAATTGTTCGTTTTTCCATGAAACCTCTTTAATATATTGTATTTGGCTTACGGCACCGGGTCATACCCGCCCTTGTGAAAAGGATGGCAGCGCAAAAGGCGGGCAAAGCCCAGGCTGAGCCCGCGAAAAACGCCATACTTTTGTACCGATTCGTAAGCGTACACCGAGCAGGTCGGATAGTACCTGCAACAGGGCGGGAAATGCGGTGAAATGGCTTTTTGATAGAAGCGTATCACTAGGAGGACAAGGCTTTGCGGCGTAAAAGCCGTCTGCGCCGTCCTCACGGCAAGGCTCCTGCCGTTAAGAGCCCAGCCTTACCGAGCAGTACCCGCATCTGCCTGAGCCTCGTTAAAAAGCCACTTGACGGCGTTTTAACTCCTGAAAAGTTGTCAGGCGCCTTTCCGTTTTCCGGAAAATCGTTCTTACCAGGGTAAACCAGCAGCACCAAATCGTAACCACCCTTTATTTTGGGTCTTAGATGACGGTAAGCCTCCCTACCCAGTCTACGGGCACGGTTCCGTTCCACCGCGTTGCCGAATTTACGCGCAAAGGTGAATGCTATCCGTCTCCCATCCACATCCCTACGCAAAAAAAACAGACGCGCCCCGGAACACGAGGCTGAGGCACCTTTTTTGAACACGGTTTGAATGTCTTGCCGCCGTTTTAAATGTTCCGCGCGTGGAAAACGCAGGGATCCTTTTTCCGTCATTCTAGTAGGGCTTCTTCTCGTCCGAGGCCGAGAGTTTTGTCCTGCCTTTGGCGCGGCGGCGTTTTAACACCAAACGTCCGCCTCGCGTCTTCATACGCGCACGAAAACCAAATTTTCTGTTACGCTTTACCTTACTTGGTTGATATGTCCGTTTCATGGACCTCTCCTATTTCTAATCCGCCTGCGGTCCGCCGCCGCGGATGGTGATTACATTTGCTTTAGTCTATAGAATAACACCTGGTAAGGTCAAGGCGCCGTGCGCTTGCTTACTGGTCATCTTGCGGACATAAAATGGCATTCACCGGAATGACGGCAGCTTTTGCCTGGCGGCGAAGTCCTGAACCGTTTAGTCCATCAACGCGGAAGCCCCGGACACTATTTCGGTAACTTCCTGGGTTATGGCGGTCTGACGCACATGGTTGTACATAAGCTGTTGTTTGTCAAGTATATCATGGGCATTTTTGGAAGCCTCGTCCATAGCGCTCATACGGGCACTCTGCTCGCTGGCGTAAGCCTCTACGAGGCAACCGTAGATAAGCCCCGTTATGTACTGTGGAGCCAGCGCGTCGAAAACCCCCTCCGGGGATGGTATATACTCAAAGTTAAGCGGTTTCTGCTTTTCAACCTCCGAAAAAGCGGAATCGGGCGAGACATGGCTCATCTTTTCTATATTAAACGGCAGCACCACACGCTCAGCGGGCTGGAGCTTCATCATACTGTACATGTGGGTATAGACGATACGCACTTCGCTGAACACCCCCCAGGTAAACTGCGAAATCACATATTCGGCGATCTCTTGGGCCTCCTCAAGTGTGGGCATACTTGACGCAAACGAAAAATTCTCAAGCACCATGTAAGGAGTATTTACAAAGTAATGCTGCCCTATGTTTCCTATAAGCAACAGTATAGGGTTGTTCACCTTTTTGCAGACATCCAGCACATAATGAAAAATGTTGGCATTGTAGCCGCCGGCAAGCCCCTTATCGCTTGTTACCGCTATCACGCCCGTCCGCCCCGCGCCGGTACTATCCCCAGCAAAGTATGGGCTTTCCACCCTGCCCGCGCTACGCAGCAACTCGGCCATTGTCTTTTGAATACGGTTAAAGTAAGGCTCTGTATCCGCAAGCAAGCGCCGCCCCTTCCGCAGCTTCGCCGTAGAGATGAGGTTCATCGCGTTGGTAACCTTCAATGTCTGCGCAATGGTTTTCATGCGCACACGAATATCCCGCAAATTTGCCATAACACTATACTACCGGAAACCGCGTACAAAATGAACCTCCCTGCCCAAGGGGTGAGGTATTAGACCCCACTGCGAATAAAGAGCTGTCGGCGGGCCGTTGACAAAGCCGGCACAGTTTCTTACGATGATTCACAGGCTTGCTGTACCGGCTGTCAACGCACCGGTTTTTGGGTGATTAACTCAGTGGGAGAGTGCTACCTTCACACGGTAGAAGTCACTGGTTCAAGTCCAGTATCACCCAGGGTTTTACAGGGCAGGCCAGGCTGCACCGAAAATACATTAGTGTAGATGTCATTTGCCGGATAGCGATCGACGCAAGGTCCGAAAAAGGCGACCGACACCACCGGGGGTTTGCGCAAAACCTGTATCTTTGATAGCCTGATTCAAAATCGCTTTGGTAAAAAAACACTTTCACCGATGATCAGAACAATGCTATTTAAAACGTATTTTTTAAAACGGAGCCGTCGCCTTGTCTTTATCTTTTTTGCTGTAGTATCCATCCTGCCGCTCTGTGCCGGTACAGAACCCGAAACAACAGTACCAGGCGTGCCGTCTTTTTACAGGCCATTGCGCCAGAACCTGTCCGGGCCGCCCGACCGCATACAGCATCAGCAGCAGGATCGGCTCCGCTTTCCCGTGATTCCCGCAATTTACGGCCTCGATAAACCGCTAACAGAGACTTATATCAAACGTTACTCCAGCCCTTCCGGACTTAAATGGATAGGCTCCGTTATGAAAAACGCGGAGCCTTACCTGTCATTCATCCGCAATGAGGTCGAAAGGCGAGGTCTTCCGGCTGAACTCCTGTACCTGCCCGTTGTAGAGTCCGGTTATACCGGTACTGCACAAAGTTCATCCGGCGCTGCCGGGCTGTGGCAGTTTATGCTGAACAGCGTCAGACCGTACATGACGATCAACGAATATGTTGATGAACGGATGGATTTCTGGAAATCAACGCATGGGGCGCTCTCGAAGCTGGAGGAAAACCATAAGGCGTACAACGATTGGGCGCTGTCGCTTGCCGCCTACAATTCGGGCAGCGGCGCGATAAACAGGCTGATCAGGGAAACAGGCGTAAATGACTACTGGGTTCTGGCGGAAAAAAAGCACCTTAAAAACGAAAGCATCCAGTATGTGCCGAAGCTGCTGGCAATAAGCTGGATTGTGTCAAACCCGCGCAAATTCGGCCTTGATGTTTCATGGAAACCGCAGAGGATAGAATGGATACGCCTGCCGGTTGGCCGTGAGGCGGACATCCGCGTGCTGGCGGACCGTGCCGGTATCAACAGGGCCGAACTGGTTAAAATGAACAGTGAACTGCGCAGCTACGTTACGCCGCCTGAAGGCTATATGCTCAAGGTCAGAAAGTCAGACGCGGAGGCGGTAGAGCTTGTTCTTGGCAACAGTGAAATAAAACTGGTAGACAGCTATTTCTACAGCATCAGGAGCGGCGATACGCTTTCCGTTCTTGCGGAGTATTACGGCGTCAGCGTGAATCAGATTCTGTCCCAAAATCCGGGCATACAACCCGATAGCCTGAAGATAGGCTCCACAATAAGCATTCCCGCGGTAAAAGATAAGGCTCCCTATGCCGGACAGGGCATGAATACGCACCTTGAAGAAAAAAAACAGGACAGCCCGCCGCCCAGCGTATGGACGGTGCAGAAAGGTGATACACTCTGGTCTATCGCAAGGAGTCATGGCACGAGTCCGGAAACGCTGGCAAAAGCAAACGGTATCTTGCTATCGGATACCCTCAAAATAGGTATGCAGCTAAAGCTCCCATAACACGCCAGCGGGTTTAAAAGAGGCGTTTGTGGAAACTGCAAATACACGCTAATGGACAAGCGCTGTGCGCTTGTCCATTAGCGTCAATTCGCGATTCACGGCGAGGGGCTTGGGCTTTCCAGTGTACGCTGGAACCGGACGATGACGACGCCTCTGTGTCCAGCGCCGCCACGAGACCCATACTTGCTGCCGCCCGACCCGCCGCTACCGTAGTTCAGGCCAGCCGCGCCTGTACCGGAACCATCCTCACTGCCGCCGGTGCCGCCCCGCGAAAACTCCTTCGTGTTTACTACGGCTTTAATCCATGCGGCATCGCCCTCCGGAATCCAAGGAAGGCCGCCCGCGCCGCCGATGCCGGGGCTGGCAGTAACGGGGGCGGCGCCTGCGCCACCCGCGCCGCCGCCGCCGCCTCCTCCATAGGATGATGATAGGCCGCCCGCGCCACCCGAGTTTCCCCTTACCTCGCCGGTAGCGGTATTCGCGCCGCCCGCGCTATGACTACTACCGTATCCCTTGCCGCCGCCGCCGCCGGACCCGCCTTCCCTGCCGCTTTGGGGGTAGAAGCTATCGGCGCTCCCCCCACCACCGCCGCCGCCGGGAACCACGATGGCCCCGATAGAAGATCCGCCCCCGTCCGAGCCGTCTTTATTGCCGCCGCCGCCCGCGCCGCCTGCACCGACCGCTACCGAAACGGAACCGCTCTCCAGATTCAAGGTTTGTCCGGTTTGATACAGCAACCCTCCCGCGCCGCCGCCGCCGCCGCCTACCCACCAGGATGCGCCGCCCGCGCCGCCGCCGCCAGCCACGATTAGCCAGTCGGCTTGTATGGATGTTGTTTCGGTATCGAAGAATGACAGCGTATACGTTCCCACCGCCATGAATGTATGCACCTCGTAGTAAAGGCCGGTCTCACCCGGTAGGAAGCTGACATAGCCGCCTTCCGCCAGGGGATCCTTACTCATGCCCTCGCCGTAGTACAGATCGAGGACATAATCCTTGCTTGTCAGGCTTGCCTCTACGTCGGGAAGCTGTTTGCTCACCGTAACTGTTGCCGTTTTAGCGTTCATCATCTCGATCTCGGAAATGATCCCATCCGGGCTTATGCTAACATGCGCGGAGTCATCGTTTGCTTTCGCGACAACGGTAATCCCGTCAGTGTAGGGGACGTAAACGGTCTGCTTATCAATAGACGCTAAATCCCGCTCAAAATAATCATCATTTATTTTTGCACCCCTCGTTACCTTAAACTCGTTCAGCGAAAGATCGGGGAGTTGTACCACGTTTATGGTGTACGTCTTGGTCATCTTCCCGTCCTCGGAGGTAACTCTTATCGTGTAACAGTGCAAGCCCTCGTCCAGCGGGCCGCCGTTTTCTGGAGCCATCAGGTCTTCATCGAGCAGGTCCTTATTCCCGCTGTATGGAGACAGCATTACAGGCTCCAAATACGGATTCTCAGCCTGCGCCGATACAACAAACTCCGTTGCCCCGAAAGGAACAGCGATCGTGTAGCTATCAATGTTTTTGCTGAAGTTTGGGCTGATAACGCCATTGCTCACGTAAAGAGCACCCAGGTCTGCGTTAGTCTCGTCCGGATATTCCTGCGTAAAGTCAAACGTTATCGTCAGGTCTCCGGGCGGCATTCGGAAGTTCCATTTGTTAGTCTCACCTAAAACCGGGCGGATGCCTGCATACGACGTTTTAGTGCCGTCCTCCGTGATGTAAGAGCTGCTTATGGAGTTGACAAACCAGTACTCCTCCTCCTCATTATCCCCCTCCCCCCCAAAGGCGATAAGCTCAGGGTACACGGAGAGCGTAACGGTCATATTCTTCTTTACCTTCCCCGCTGGGGAAATTGTAATTATACCGTCCGTGTTGGACAGGACTATGTAGCTCCCATCTACTTCCTTCTTCGGTATCACGCTGATGCTGTAACTGGGACTGGAATCAATTATCTCCGCACCCACACCTCCGAAATCATCGTTATTGCAGGCCAAAGCCACAATAGCTATAATCGAACACAAAAAAAGATGCTTTTTCATCTTTTTCCTCCTTGTCACAAGATATTACTGCTCAAGCAGCAATATTTAATATATAAATTTTTTTACCGCACAGGCAACGTTTTCTAGCAATTTACCGATCCGTACCGCCTGACCATGCTTATTAAACATATCGACCCACTGGTATAAACGTTTTATTATTGAAAAAATATAACAAAATAGGTATCGTTTTTTTATGATTAGGCTGCACGGCGTTACGAAGCGGTATGCGGGGCTCGTGGCGGTGGACAATGTTGACCTCGCCATAAACGATGGGTGTATCTTTGGAATAATGGGAAAGAGCGGCGCGGGAAAGTCTAGCCTGTTGCGTATAATCAGCCTGCTGGAACCACCGGACAGCGGGGAACTTTACTATGGCGGCGAGCGGGTTGACACGCTTAAGGGAATGGCGCTTTTGATGAGGCGGCGGCAGATGGGGATGATTTTTCAGAATTTTAACCTTTTTTCATCACGGAATGTGGCCGCCAACATCGCATACCCGCTTGAAATTGCCGGTTTCGGCAGGAAGGAGATCGATTCCCGCGTGGAGGAACTGCTTTACATGGTACAGATCAACGACAAGGCCAAATCGCGGCTTCGTGAACTGTCAGGCGGACAAAAACAGCGTGTAGCGATAGCACGGGCCCTTGCCGCAAGGCCGCGTGTGCTGTTCTGCGACGAAGCGACCAGCGCCCTGGACCCGCAAACGACTCGTTCCATCCTGTCCCTGATCGGTGATCTACAGCGGCAGTTACGGATTACCGTGATTCTGGTTAGCCATCAGATGGATGTTATCCAGGCGATCTGTAGGGATGTTGCGGTGATGGACGGAGGACGCATCGTCGAAACAGGAACCGTTGCGTCGATTTTTGACGATCCAAAAACGGACGCGGCAAAAAATTTGGTAAAAGGCTAACGAAATGTCGGATATAATGGCGCTGCTGCCAAAGTGCACGGCACAAACCATATACATGACGCTTGTTTCAACGCTGTTTGCCTGCGTCATTGGCTTTCCGCTAGGTATAGTGCTGTACGGCGCTTCGCCCGCCGGCCTCAAGCCGCGCCGCATCCTGTACAACGTGCTGTCCCGCCTCGTGAACGTGTTTCGGTCGTTTCCGTTCATCATCCTGATGGTTCTCGTGATGCCGCTCTCCCGTATAATCATCGGGACAAGCATAGGGTCTACCGCGGTTATAATACCGCTTGCAATTGCAGCGGCCCCTTTCGTGGCGCGCGTCACGGAGGCCGCCCTGCAAGAGGTTGAAAGCGGCGTTATTTTGGCGGCTCGTGTGATGGGTTCAACGAATCTACAGATAGTGTGGAAGGTGCTGGTCCCGGAAGCCCTTCCCGCGCTGATTTCGGGACTTGCGCTTACGATAATCACCGTCATAGGCTATTCGGCAATGGCGGGGGCGATCGGCGGCGAGGGTTTGGGGGATATGGCGATTCGTTACGGTTATTACCGTTTCCGCATGGAGGTTACGGTCGCCGCCGTGATAGTGATTCTCGCGCTGGTAGAACTTTTTCAGGCCGCCGGCACATTGGTTAGCCGCAGCCTCCTCGCGAAACGTTAGGGAAACGCTGATTAACTTGACGCTAATCGCGTTTCCCTAATGTATTTGCTCATTTCATTGCGCAAATGGGGTAAACTTTGTTTACCTTGCGTTAAAGTAGCACCGAATGCGCCAACGCGGTTG
>JAITIR010000121.1 GCA_031279285.1 Spirochaetaceae bacterium
AGCCGGTAACAGCGCCCGTGATGATCACGTTGGCGCCGGCGATCTTGCCGATAGAAACCGCCAGGTTATCATCAACCTCGCCGGACATTTGCAGCGCCTGTTCCTTGCGTATCCTGTCAAGTTCGCTGCGGTCGATCAGTGTGTAGCCATTTTCCACCATGATGAATTCAAGCTCGCCCGCGATAAATTCGGATACCTCGGAGTCCTTTGCGGCAAGCGTGGCCGCGTGTAAGGTTTTGGCCATAAAATCTCCTCCGTAAGCTTAATTCAGTGTTTTGGCCGTGTGCCGGCGCTTATTCCCCGCCGGGTCCAAAACACGAAGCCGAAATATCCCGCCTGAAAGATTCCATACTTGGCGCGATGGAGGAGGCGCTCGACCGGATTCTGCGTTCAGCGCCTTCGCCCGGTTCGTCCGGCCCGCCTGAACCGAAAGACGGTAAAACCTCCACGGATTATGCCGGTTTCACTGATTATTGAGAATTTGCCTAAATAAAGAATCCGTATTGAAAGCTATGGAGATGCTGACGGACAAGGGCGGTTTGAAAGCCGTATAACATGGCGTCGAACTGAAGATCGAACACCTAAGCGGTGATATGTTCAAGTTGACATGCATTTTGGAACAGCCTCATTTATGGAGGATTAAAGATGAAAGAAGGGTACCTAACAGGGCTCAGTTCATCCAGCGGCGGAGGCGTACACTTTCGATGTCGTAGCTGAAAAGTTCCCGGAGGTCGTTGAGGCCGAGAGCCATCAGCGCCATGCGGTCTATCCCTATGCCCCAGGCCGCGACCGGCACCTTGACGCCGAGCGATGCTGTCACTTCAGGGCGGAATATGCCGGAGCCGCCAAGTTCAAACCAGCCCAGTGTGGGATGTTTGATGTGTACCTCAACGGAGGGTTCAGTGAACGGGAAGTAGCCGGGCACGTACTTTACCTCTTTTGCGCCGGCAACTTCCGTCGCGAACATTTCCAGCATCCCAAGCAGCGTCCGCAGGTTCACATCCTCGCCCAGCACGATCCCTTCAGTTTGGTAGAAGTCGGACAGGTGGGTGGCATCTACCTTGTCATAGCGGAAGCAGCGCAACATACCGAAGTATTTGCCCGGTATCTTTGCGTGCGGCAGCGTTTTGGCAGACATGACCGTGCCCTGGCTTCGCAGTATCAGGCGCTTGGTGAACTCGCGGTCAAAAGCATAGCCCCAGCCGCGGCTCCCGGTACTGCCGCCGTCTTCGTGGGCCGCTGCCACCGCGGAAAGCCAGGGTTCACCGATTTTTTTTGCTGTGGCAGGTTCCGCGATGTGGTATACGTCGTGGATGTCCCTTGCCGAATGGAACTGCGGCATGAAAAGTGCGTCCGAATTCCAGAATTCGGTCTCGACAAGAGGCCCGTCGAACTCTTCGAAACCCAGGCTGACAAGTTTATCCTTTGTTTGTTCCAGGAATTGTGAGTAGGCGTTGGTTCTGCCGGCCAGGAACCGTGCGGGAGGCACCTGTACGTTGTATGCCCTAAAGGTTTTGCCTTTCCACGAGCCTGATTCCAGCATTTCTGACGTGAGAACGCCTATTTCTTCACCGGAAATGCCTACCTCTATGAGCGCGGCGGCAAGGGATGGCTGTTCTTCACCAAAGGAGAAGAACACGGTCTCCCGTTCCGCTGTGCGAAAGGCGGCTCCGGCGGCCCCGCGTTTCTTTGCGATGCCTGCCATTACCCGTTTTTCCCCGGCGCTGAGCGAGCTTTCCGGTAGGAGGCCACTGTCTGCCGTCGCGCCTTTCTCCAGAACCGCGCGTACAAGGCGAAAATGTTCCGCGGCGGGCCCGGATGCCGGGCGCCCGTTCTCAAGCTGTTCCGGCGGCAGGCTTATGCTTACCCGTTTCGCATTATCCATGCCAAAGAGTCCCAGTTTTGACAAAAGGCCGAACGCGCTACCAACATCCTTGCTTTCAAGCCCAAGCGTTTCGGCTATTTCCGGCAGTGTTAAGCCAGGTTTTATCCTGACAAGCTCTAAAATACGCTCTTCCGGCGTACCTTTTTCTTTCCATGAACGTCCAAGATCGGTTAACTCGTAGAAAACAGCCGTTTCGCGCCGTTTTTCAGCAACGAGTCCCTTTGCCGCAAGCCACGAAAGAGCCTGATTTCCGTTTCCACTCTTAAAATTCAAGTCCGATTCGATGCTTTCAACGGAAAGTTCATCCCCTTTCCCGTAACGTAGAATAACTTTAACTTCGAGCGGGTGCAAATTTTTTATGATGTTTTGAATATCCATACCGCAAGCGCAGTCCTTTTATAATGAATTGAGCCGTTTCCACAAACGAATGTTTGATTCTTGCACGATTCCAGCGTCAAAATCAAGGGGCCGCTACACAGACATTTGCTTTTTGCACAGGTCTGTGAGTACGGATTTAAAGTAATCAAGGTTTATCTGCATGACCTCTACGGGTATCTGGGTAAAATCGAAAAATTCAAACAGGTCTTCGTCAGAAATTTCAAAGACTCCGGTGTCAAGGACGATTATCTTTTCAAAGTAGCCAAAATTGGCCCTTGCGTCGGCGGCATCCCAGCCATGTCCCTGTTGATAAATCTCTTTCCACTGTTTTAGTCCGCCCATCGTAAGAAAGTATACGTTTCCTTCCGCATCAAACTCCTTCTTTTTTTCTGGACTCAGCAGCATTTCGGCACAGTTGGCCGCTTTTGGGTAGACGACGCCCGATTCTCCGATTATCCGCGGCCATTCGGTATGGCACATGCTTCCGTACAGCAGAATGTTTTTTTTGCCCCTATGCAAGCTGAGCTTTTCCGCGACCGAATTTTCAAGCAAATCGGCCTTGGTATCCAGGGCAGGCTCCAAAACATCGATGCTGATCTTACAGTCCAGTTCCGCTTCTATCTCCGGCAGCACTTTTTCCAGTTCGTACCTGAATATGCCGCAGGAGATTAAAGATAGATCCATTTTGACCTCCTATATTAGAGTATCAGCAGAGGCCGCGGTAAAAACAAGCTGTTTACCTGCCGCGCTTTCGCGTACCGCAGCGCTGCCGTTCAACCTGAAGCCGAGCGGGCTGCCTTCCGCCATGATTGCGCCCAGCACCTGGGCGCTGCCGTTTACTGAGATGTTCCGCTGTGTCAGTTCCATCTTGTAGATGCCAAAAACCACACTGTCCCCTTCAACTTCACCCTTGCCGGCAACGATCGGATGCGGACTTCCGTCAGGATTCACCGTAACCAGCACAAGAAACGCCGATTCCCCAATAACCTTCTTAACCTTTTCGTTGATAACCATATACAACTCCTATAAAAAATGTATTAGGTAGTATAATACTACCTAATAGTATTATGCAACTGAATTATACCTTTGTCAACACAAATTTTACCGCCCGGTGCGTTTTCTCTTGATAAGCTAATTGCTTAATCACACAATTTGTTTAATAGCGTAGTACGGGTTAAGGAGGAGGTATATGCAAGGGTTTACCGGCGGGAATGGCCAAAATAACCGTAAGCAGGTGCGTGAGGCCCGCAGGAGCGGCGGATTCCTGGCATTGCTATACCCATACCCCCCCCCCCCCCGGCGAATACCCGATAGAATTCAACAAGGAAAAGTTTGACGAGGAACACGAGGCGTGGAAGGCGGCGGAGCAACAGAATTATGTTTTTGTGATGGAGGGCCGGGACTACGTGGGGATGTCCGACAAAGCTAAATATGTCGTCAAAGACGGTAAGGTAAGGGCCGCGTATAGCTGGGACAACTATCATGGATGGCAG
>JAITIR010000070.1 GCA_031279285.1 Spirochaetaceae bacterium
TCTACCACGAATGTCCGATTCTCGGAGCGGAAAACGCGGCGCTAAAGGCCGCCCGCACGGCCCTGTGCCGCGCCGTCCTCCGTGTGCTAAAGGCCGCATTTAACCTTGTCTGCATCCCGTTCCTCGAAGCGATGTAGCAGCCACCGGACAGTTACTAAGGACCTAAGGACCCGTGCAGAAACAACATGACCTTTTGGTCATGTTGTTTCTGCGCGGAGGCTTATTCTGTACCGTTGCTCTGATACAGGAAGCGGATGATCACGATGCCAGCCGCGCCATTTCCAAAGCAGGCACCCTTGGAAGCGCCGCCGCCGCCGTTGCCATAATTCGCGCCGGCCACGCCTCCAGGGGCGGTACTTTCATTATTTTCACAGCCGCCATCCCCGCCGCGTGCAAACTCTTCCGTCTCGGTAACCAGCTTTACCCAGGCCCAGTCCCCTGAAGGCTTCCAGCCGTCCCCGCCCTGTCCGGGATTCTTAGACATGTGTGAGGGAGCTTTTCCGTTGCCCCCCGCTCCTCCACCACCGCCGCCGCTATCGCGTATTTGTCCAGCGGTTCCGCTATTACCGCCACTATTACCTTTTAAATCAGCTTGCAGGGCCTTTACTGTAGAGTTCCCCCCTTTCCCGTAGTATCCACGGTAGCCTGCGCCGCCGCCGCCGCCCGATCCGCCGGGCTTTCCATTCAGAATATCAGCATTCGTGATGTTGCTTCCACCACCCCCGCCACCGCCGCCGCCCGGCGCGATCGCTATATCGCCGATGGCGGATTCCTCTCCGTTGTTACCTGGAGATACTACTCCGCCTCCCAATCCGCCATTTCCAACCTTAATCAGTATGGGACTTCCCGTAGGCAGAATTTGGCCTGTACGGTATAACAAACCGCCCGCGCCACCGCCGCCGCCATAGTCTTGGTTGTAGGAGTTGACAGCAACAGTGCCGCCACCACCACCGCCGCCCGCCACAACAAGGATGTCGGCCGCTACATCCCATGTCATGTTTTCATCAAACAATAGGTACCCTGTTTCCATGAACGTATGCACCTCGTAGTAGGCGTCAACACCATCCGCCGGTATGAAGCTGATATAACCTCCCTCTGCCAGATGAGGCGGAGCCATGCTTTCCCTGTAATACAGTTCTAAAATATAGTCCTTACTGTATTTTTCGCTCTCAAGCGTTTTACTTACCGTAACGGTTACCTCTTTGGCAATGCTCGTGTTAATAAGATTAGTAATTTCATTAGAGTCTATGGCTACAGGGTCTATGTCTACATCCGCTTCCACGTCATAAGCTTCGGCAAAAACAACCGTACTCCCCTCCGTATAAGGGACGAAGACGGTCTGTGGACTGACATCAAGCAACAGATTCTGCACAGTTTCACCGTTATTATTTATCTGAAGGGTCTTTAACGTAAGATTGGGAAGCAGGATAATATCTATGATGTATTCTTCCGTATTCTCTTTATCCTGCGAGGTAACGCTTATCGTGTACAGGTTAAGACCTTCCGTCAGATTGAGGGATTCATCAAACGAACATTTTTTTAAATCAGTGGAATTCTCCCACAGTTCGAGGGTTGAATTCGGATTTTCCGCCTGTGCGTATATTGAAAGCTCCGTTACGTCGTAAGGAACAGTGATTTTATACTTGAGGGTATCTCTTCGGAATTCCGGACTGATCGTGCCGCTGCTCGCGCTGATCGATTCGAGGTATGCGCTCTCTCCATAAGGCTTGTCCGTAAATGTAATGGTTATAGTTAAATCCCCGTCCGGCATTCTGAATGTCCATTCATTGGTATTAGAAGGCGTAAAGCCACTGAATGACTTGGTATTGCCACCTTTACTGTAACTACCCTCTATTTTTTCGACATAGTAGTGTTCGGCCTCGTCGACAGTTTCGGGCGGAATCACAGTCAACGTAACGGTCTGCCTATTGTTTGTCTTTTTAACGTTAGTATAGGCATCCGCCTCCTTTGATAAATCTTTACCTTCGACGGGTATCAAGACAATTTTTATGCTATAGATGCTCTCATAGGTACTCTCATAGCGGACATCAAGATCCGTATTTCCTTCAATATCCTGGCAAGCCGTCAAAACCGTTACGGCAACAGTTATTGCACAGAAAAAAAAATTTTTTCTCACTATTTTTCCTCCTTGCGTCTAAGCGATTTTCCCCGCACCTAACGATAACAGTATACACAATTTATAAAAAAATTGCAAATAGTTATGGAGGTGATGCGGCAAGATACAAGGTCAACGCGAAGCGTTGAGCAGGCCGGCGGGCTTGACAGGGAAAGGGGGGACTGGTTCACTGGACATTGGGAATAATCATGAGCAAAAAGAGATTTGCGGCGCATCTGCTGCTGGAGGATGGGAGCGAGTTCTCCGGTTGGTCGTTTGGCAAGGCGCGGAGCGCGGCGGGGGAGGTGGTGTTTACCACCGGCATGACGGGCTACCCTCAGGCCCTGACCGATCCTAGTTTTCGCGGGCAGATACTGGTAACGACCTACCCGCTGGCGGGGAACTACGGTGTACCGCTTGCGGCTAAAACGATGAGGCCGTACTTTGACCGGTACGGGATACCTGTACATTTCGAATCGGAGCGGATACAGGCCGCAGGTTTTGTCGTCTCTGAAAATTGCGAGGAGCCGAGCCATTTTTCCTGCGGGGCGACTCTGTCCGGGTGGCTTGAGAATGATGGCGTGCCGGCTATCTCCGGGGTGGACACCAGGTCGCTGACCAAGCGGCTGCGGGAACAGGGGGTGATGCGGGGCAGGATAATCGTGGACGGGCAGGCGGAGGTGAGCCTTGATTCGGGCGATATTCACAATCCAGTGGCGGAAGTTTCGTGCGACACCGTAAAAGTGTACACGCCTCATGACGCGCCGCCGGGAGTGGAGGGCGCGAGGTTGAAAATCGTGCTGATTGACTGCGGCGCCAAGGCGAATATCCTAAGATGCCTCCTGTCGCGGGGCGTGGAGGTGATCCGCGTGCCGTGGAATTACGACCTGCGTGGGTTGGAGTACGATGGCCTCTTTCTATCGAATGGCCCCGGCGATCCGAAAGCCTGCGGCAAGACGATTGCGAGCCTGAGGCGGGCGTTTTCTGTCGGTAAACCGATTTTCGGTATCTGCCTGGGGAATCAACTGATGGCGCTTGCGGCGGGCGGCGACACGTACAAACTGCCCTACGGGCACCGCGCACAGAACCAGCCCTGCGCGGACGTGGGAACAAGACGCTGCTACATTACAAGCCAGAATCACGGTTATGCAGTGCGTGGCGAAAGCCTCCCGCTCGGCTGGGAACCCTGGTTCGTAAACGTGAATGACGGCACGATAGAGGGCATACGCTCCACAGACGGCCTCTTTTCCGCCGTCCAGTTTCACCCGGAAGGCTGTCCCGGCCCCCGCGACACCGAATTCCTGTTGGACCGCTTTCTGGCAGACAGCCGCGCTCAACGGCTCAACGCGAAGCGTTGAGCCGAACGGCGTCGCCACCCGGCCCGCACCGAAAAAAACAGCCCCGCGCGGGGCTGCTACAAACCTGGGGATTTTTCCCAAAACCAGAAGGTTTGGAGAGAGGCTTTTTCTGTCCTGGTGTTTAATACCCCGCCTACCCTTCCTTATCGGGTTAGGCAAGCGGCAAAACAGCTTAACGCTGTTTTGTGGCGGGGCGGTTCATTTATGAACAGTTCCTAACGAGATGGACAAGACGAAAGAGATTTGCCGCTCACTCCTCGCTGACAAGCCATTCCTTTATGTTGCGCTTCTCGTAGTCAAAACTCACGCCCACCTTGAACAGCTTCTTCCCGCTCCCATGCCAGGGTACAAGGTAGCCCTTGCCGTCAATC
>JAITIR010000015.1 GCA_031279285.1 Spirochaetaceae bacterium
TTTATCACTGGACACGCAGCTTCAGATCAAATCCTGCCTGGCCCGTAACCAATCCCTTCACAAAAGTACCCGGTAGCAGGGCGGCGGCGCTTTCGATCACAAGAGAGCCGTCAACCTCAGGCGCATGACAAAACAGGCGCCCGATGTAGAGCCCAGCCTCTCCGTCCACCTGCTCCTCGACAAGCGCCGTCATAAGCCGTCCGGTAAAACGGCTCATACGTTTCTCCGTGATCCGTATCTGCCGTGTTTCCAGAATACGCTTCCGCTCACGGGCAGTTTTTTTTGAAGGCCGTCCCTTAAAGTTATAGGCGGGCACACCCTCTTCGCGGGAAAAAACGAACACCCCCAGCCAGTCAAGGCGGGCCGCATCCTGAAAATCAAGCAGCAGGTTGAAATCCGCGTCCGATTCACCCGGAAAGCCCGTCATAAAAGTTGAGCGAATCACGCTATCGGGCAGAAAATTACGGATACGTTCTATCAGTGAGATGTATGTGTCCGCACGGCCCCGGCGATTCATCGCGCGAAGCAGCGTCGGCGAGGCATGTTGGAAGGGTATGTCGAAGTACGGCAGGAAACGTCGATCCGCCGCGATTGTTTCCAGTATGTCTAACGGAAAATGATCGGGGTGCAGGTACAGCAGGCGTACCCAAAAATCACCCTCCAATGACGACAGGGCCTTTAGCAGCTCAGGCAGATGGCAAACGCCGTCCGTATCCGTTCCGTAAGAAGCGGTATCCTGAGCTATAAGACAGATTTCAAGAAGTCCCCTGGCTAAATGGGCCGCGCATTCGGAGACAATATCATCTATACTTCTACTTCGTAAACGACCGCGTATCAAAGGTATGGCGCAAAATGAACAGCGGTTGTCGCAGCCTTCCGCAATTTTGACATAAGCCGAACCGGGCGCTGAAAGTAATTTGACGCGGGCGGGGCTTGAGGCAGCCCGCGCCGGCGCCTCGCCGGTTAAACCGAACGCGAGTTGGGTTATATCGTCAAGGCTGTCACTGCCGGCTACGGCGTCTACTTCGCTCAGTTCCTGTTCCAGTTCTTTAAAGTAGCGCCGGGCCAGACAGCCCGTCAGAATAATTTTTTTGGCGGGGTATATTTTTCTAAAGTTCAACGTTACGTTGATCGCTTCACGTTTTGCTTCCTCGATAAAGCCGCAACTATTAACGATGAGGAGATCGGCTTCGCCGGGATTCCCGACAAATAGCGCCCCCGCGTCGTTAAGGCTCGCAATCATTGTCTCGGCGTCAACCTGATTCTTCGCGCAGCCTAACGGTTCAAGGTAATACTTCAACCTTTTTATCCTGTTCTTCCGACCTTTTTGTCTTTTTAAAAATCGGTATTATGCGGCAAAAGAAATTAAAAAATTTATGCTGCGCTTTTTTATTTTTTCCGCCGTGTTTATCCAAAAAATCTTTTACCGCCTCGGTGATCGAAAAATCAGCTCCGTAATCTTTTTTAAGGTTGTCCCAGTGCTTTACTATCCATACATACATATCGGCAGGCGTTCTTTTCGGAAACACCGAAGGCATATTTTCTTCCTGTATGATCTGAATTATAGGACAGTACACATTGTTATACCAGGACAGCAGCGCATCGTCAAAATCGATCTCGGTTTTCTGCTTTTGATTCATATCGTATTTATGAACAAGGATATGGCTGTATACAACGTCATAGCGCCCCGTTCTGCTGAAATCCAGTTCATAGTCGTCTGTTAATTCGCCAAACCGTGTTTTTTCATAAAATATCCGCTTTTCATATTTGATGACGGCTTCACGCAGTTCAAGCTGACTCATGGACGGTTCTATCGGGATTTCAGTTGAAAGACTTATCACTTCGGCGTCGATATACTCCGCTCCATTGGTCTTGGCCACGGATACGCGGTGGTTGCCGTCGCGTACAAAGTAGACCCCTCCTATCTCGTACAACTGTATCGGCGGCAGCGTGATATTTGTAAGATGAGCCTCGTCCACACGCTGCCAGCGGTTACGCAAAAACTCGGAACGTGGGAAAAAGAATTTGTTAAAATCAAGATAGCGCCCCTCACTTCCGACTATCAATTTTATTTCCACTTCCCGCATACCGTGGTATACTTCTGTTTTTGGCCTTAATATCTCTTTTACGCTGTTAAATGAAAGAAGTTTATCCCTGTCAACGTTCATAAAATTTTGAATTCTTGAAATCAGCGCACGCACCCGCGCACGCGAAAAATCTTCCGCAGCCTGTATTTTTACTATACTGTTCATTATAACTTTACCTCAATGTCTATTACAAAATGGCTATACGCGTTTACCACCATAGTCTTGTGATAAACGGTTTTCCTCTTTTCCGCCAAATCATAAAGGTGTATGTGCCCGTGGATCAGATACTTTGGCTTGAATACCTTCATGAACCAGATAAAAGCCCTGAAGCCCCTGTGGCAGAGGTCTTTTCCGTCATGTATGCCATAGGGCGGAGCGTGCGTCAAAAGCACGTCCAAGGCGCGTCCGTAACGTATGCGGTTAAACAATAGGCGCGGTAAAAGGCCGAGTATCCTGATGTTCATTTCAAAATTGCTGTACTGATTCCCGCCACTGTTGTAGCGCATCGAACCACCAAGACCCGCGATCAACATATTACCCTCTCTTATAACCCTGCCGCCGGCATAAACCGTCCCCATGCCCGGAATATTTCTTTTTGCTGCCGTTGTGCTGAATTTTTCGAAAACGCTATTTTTATAATAATAGAATTGATTCAGGTTGTGGTTTCCAAAGATAAAAAACAGTGGTTTATTCAAACTTGATACGATGAACTCAAGGTACTCTAACGGCAAATCCCCTGCGGAAAACACTACATCTATATCCGCGAAACGCTGCTTAATGGAATCCGAATAAACCAGCGGATCGATCATGTCCGATACACAGAGGGCCTTCATCTACCCCTTAATTCTAGGGTCTTTCGCACTCAATGTCAAAGGCAATCAGAAATTTATGTGTTTGCCAATATTTCAGATTCTATCTGTACTGTCCGGGGCATACAATCCGCCGTACACATCGAAGTACGAAGCCCAGCCGCCGCCGGAACGGGCAAGGACGCGGAGGCGGGACAGTCCGTACAGGGCACGGACATCGCCGCAACGTTCCTTGCGGTATGCCTTCTCGTCAACTGACGCCACATAGTCAGGTCTCCGGCCACCCGAATCGTATTCAAAACCCCAGAGCAACGACGCTATTGAATGTTTTTTAGCGCCTGATGGAATCACACAGTTAAACGCATCAGTTATCGAGATACCTTCCGGCAAGACCTTGTTCAGTAGCAGCCTGAACTCTCCTCCGGAAAAGGGACACTGTGTATCGACAGAAGCGATCTCGCCGTAAGCGGAAACGCCGATTGACAGTGGCGCTGCAAAATCAAGGCGCGGCATAGGGTTAAAGCCCGACGTGTAGAGTACAGGCGCTCCGGCACGGAGCGCCGCCATTGAAAATACTTCGATGAGGGCGAGGTGTGGTAGAAAGACCGCCCTGCCCTCTTTTGAAAATGAAAAAAGAATCCTGTACGTTTTAGGATCGCGACTTTTCGCTGCCGGAGACGGTACAAACTGTGTTTCAACAAGCGGTGTACCGGATATATTTATTTCAGGATTAGTATTCTCAGGATTATTATTATCTAATCGTATATTATTCTCGACAATTTCAGTTTCAGCCAAGCATACACCGCATCTATCCATGCATTCTTTAATACATAAAATATTATTTCTTGTATACTTTTGCGATTTTTCGTATTCAACCTCTAGTCTGTTTTTTGATATATTAGAATAAATAATATCCCATGCTAGGCTGTCACCCACCTTCCTGCCACCGGTAATCTGTCCGACATAGTCAGCGTTTTCGCCGGCTATACGCTTCCAAACATCTTCTCTAAAAAAATCACTCCATGCATCCAGACGGCAGCCTGCCGTGTATGCCTGTTCGATAAGTTCCCCTACCCGCTCATCGCCGCGTGAAATAAGCCCCTCCACAATGGCCATAAACGGATCGTGTATACTTACCTTGTGCCCGTCCCGCTTCAACTGATCGCGGATGCGGTGCAAAGCCTGCCTTGCCCTGCCCTCCTCTATCTGTGCACTCCACTGAAACGGTGTATGCGGCTTGGGTACAAAAACACCGATATTTATCGAAAATTTTAAGCCGGTACTGCCGGACAATTTTTTTACAAAGGCGATGATCGCGTCATCCTCACTGATCCCGGCAGCCTCCTCCTCTACCGGAAGTCCTATCATAAAGTACAGTTTAGCCTGCCGCCAGCCGTTCCTTTTGGCCTCCGCCATGATACTGACCACAGAATCCATGTCTATCTGTTTGTTTATCGCCGCCTGCCAATTGTCCAGCGGCGTCTCTACAGCAAAGGTTAGGCCGCTCTTCCGAACATGAGATATTTTTTCCAGTATAGGCAGCGAAAATGTCGAGATGTGAAGGGACGGCAGTTGAAACGATACCCGCTGTGCCGCGAATCTTGAGTTAAGCCTGTCGATAAGGCTTTCTATATGCCTGTAATCGCCGCTTGAAAGCGAAGAAAGGCTTATCTCACGGTAGCCGGTCTTTGCTATACATTTGGCCGCCTCCCGCTCGATAGTGTTCGCGTCCTTCTGTCTCATCGGACGGTACCATACCCCAGCATGGCAGAATCTACAGCCGTTGGGGCAGCCGCGCATTATCTCGACAACGCCGTGGTGCTGTGTTATTCGCATACTTGGCACGGGAAAAACATTTGTTTCCGGCCCGCGCGCCGAAAAATTTGTGTCTATAGCGCGGACTGCTTTCTTTTTTCCTTTCACCCAAACCGACGGGTGGGACGCTATACGGGCTGCAAGCATCTCCCGTTTTGCGCCGCGAGTCTTCATGCCGGCCAGTTCTTCAGCCAATTGAAAGAAACCGTCCTCGGCCTCCCCTATCCAGAAGGCGTCGATAAAACGGGCGTAAGGCAACGGGTTTGAGACGCAGGGACCTCCCGCTATCACAATAGGGTATCCGTCCCCGCGTTCCTCTGTGCGTAGCGGAATATGCGCCGTATCCAGTATCGCAAGCATACCTGTCATGCCTAGTTCGTAGCCGAGCGTAAACATCAGCATATCCGTGTCGCAAAGCGCGATGCCGGTATCAAGGCCGTACAGCGGAATCCCTCTTTCTTTGATCAGTTTTTCAAAATCGGGAGCAGGGGTAAACGCCCTGTCGCAGGAAACGCCGGGAAGTGCGTTCAACCTGTTGTACAGTATTCGCAGCGCCTGGTTCGACATGCCAAGTTCATACAGGTCCGGGAACGCGATTACCGTTTGAAACGGCGCATCCGCTTTGGCCAACATTCCGTACTCGCCGCCAGTATAACGTGCCGGCTTTTCAACCATGAGCAGCAGGCCACCCAAATCTTTAAGCGTATCTATGTACCTTGCCATCTAGTACTGAAAACGCCTTATATATGCGCTGAGAGCCAGACCTATGCCGGCCATCGCGGTAATCAGCGCGGAGCCGCCGTAAGACATAAAGAGGAGTGGTATCCCCGTTATCGGCATGATGCCCATCGCCATGCCGACATTTACCAGAAAATGAAATATATACATTCCGGCCAGCCCCGCTGTTATATAACAGCCAAAAGAATCGGAAGTGGTCTTCATTATCTTTACAAGACGCATGATTATCAGCAAAAAGAGCAAAAATATCATTATGCCACCAACAAATCCCCACTCCTCTGAATATATCGAAAATATAAAATCCGTGCTCTGTTGCGGAAGAAACCGGTAATGGCTCTGCGTACCTTGCAGATAGCCCTTGCCAAGTACTCCACCGGACCCTATCGCCGTTATCGACTGTATGATGTTCCAGCCTGAGCCGCGCGGGTCTATATCGGGGTTGAGAAACACTATCAGACGCATGATTTGATACGGCTTTAACACTTTTTGCCCGGCAAAAGATACGCATAACGCTAAAATAGTTATCAATGTGCAGTAGCCTATCCAGTAAAAATATATTTTCTTATCGTGCATATACCCAAAGACAGATATAAAAAAAACAATAGAAAGCGCGCCTGCCGTTATTGTTATAAAGGTTATATTCGACAGCATCTGTAAAATCGGTATACTTTTTCCGATAATGTATGTCTGCCACAGAGGCAGTACCAACAGGAGGCCAGACAAGCCTATCATTACAAGCAAAAAAATAATATACCGTACCGCGATGCCGGATATAAAAATCATGACAAAGAGTATCGCGACAAAAACCAATGACGTACCAAAATCCGGCTGCAACAGTATTAGCAGCATGGGCGCAAAAACGATCATGCAGGAAGCAATCAAACGCCACGCATCGTTCCTTGAATTCTTTGTGCTGTCCAAAAATCTTGCCAGAAATATGATTGTCGTTAATTTTGCGAATTCCGAGGGCTGTATTCCAAAAGACCATATACCGAGCCAGGCTCGCGCGCCGTTTACTACACGCCCGAACAAACAGGTATAGACAAGCAGGACAAGCGTTCCCAAATACAGGTATGACGACACATAGTAAATGCGGCGGTAATTGAGCATCGCTATAACAATCGCTATAACAAGGCCGCCTACACCCCAAAGAATCTGGCGCAGATACTCGTTGGAAACAGACACGCCGAAGGTTGTAACGCTGGACGAATAGATAAACAGTATTCCAAATACTGTCAGAAGTATCGCGGAGAGTAACAGCACATAATCAATTTCAAAAATATCATGTATCTTCATGCCTCCTCTCCGCTTGAGTTTGTCCTGCTCAATTACGATCTTCTCCTGCCATGCTCAAAACTCACTCTCTGCGCCCGGCTTCCGGTATCAAGTACTGGAAATGAAGGGCTGCCACGGCTTCTTCATACGTTTGGCCGGCAAAGATTCCCTGAAAAATTATCGCGGAGGCGTAGGGCGCCCACCATTCCCAGGGGTTTACAGCCTCGACTATCACGGAAACAACGATTTGTTCGTCAGGGTTATCACTGTTGTAAGGCGCGTAGGCCGCAAACCACGAATGCCACCTGTCGTGCAGCCCCACCTCGCTAGTTCCCGTCTTGCCGGCAATCTCAACGGCCTTGATATTCAGAGGAAACTGTGCCGTACCGGAACTTATTACGGAACGCATATTGGTGCGTACCGTCTCAAATACTGATTCATCTATATCTGACTTGTGCAAAACCTCAGGTCTTACTATTTCTTCGATAGCTCCGCTTACGGGATCGCGCACCTCTTTTAGAATATGCGGCTTGTAAATTACGCCGTTGTTTACCGTCATCGCAACAATATTTGCCATCTGTAACGGCGTTACCAGCGTAAAGCCCTGCCCTATCGACATATTCATCGTATCGCCGCCCTGCCACCTTTCGCGTAGCCGGCGCTCCTTCCACTGCGGTGTCGGAACAAAACCGGCTATTTCGCCAGGTATGTCTATGCCGGTGATTTCGCCCAGCCCGTACTCCCTGGCGTAAGAAACTATCCGCTCAACACCGAGGTTGTCGCGCCCGACTACCCAAAAGTAAATATCACAGGATTGAGCCAATGCCCTCTCCAGATTCACCCGTCCGTGCCCTGGCCGGCGTATATGACAGCGCCAATTCCTGTCGCCGTACCTCATCTCACCTTGACAATCAATCGTTTTTTCCGATGGAAAGGCATCCTCGTTCAGAATGCCTGTCGTCATAATTATTTTAAAAGTTGACCCCGGCGGATAGCTTGATTGTATCGCCCTGTTCAACAAAGGTTTGTTTACATCGTTTACAAGAAGCTGATACTCCGCCCCCGAATCGCTACTGTTGAATATGCCGGGATCGTACCAGGGGTACGAGACCATAGCGAGTATCTCACCCGAAGCTGGCTTAAGCACGACGACCGACCCGATCCGTCTGCCCAGAGCCTTTTCGGTAAGTGTTTGTATGCCGCCGTCTATCGTCAATACCAGGTTCTTACCCATCTCCGGCGCTTCGCGGATTATCTCCCGGTTGCGGGCAAACCGTCCCCTCACGTCAACCGTCCTCGTCTCGCTACCGTCGCTGCCGCGCAACAACTCGTCGTACTGCCGTTCTAGCCCAGCCTTACCTATTACGTCTCCCTGTTTGTAACCGCGGTTATACAGCACTGTCAGTTCGTCCTTCGTTATATCCCCCACATACCCGATCACATGGGACAAACTGCCGGTATCGCGGTAGTTACGCACCGGTTTTGACTGCCACGAAACTCCGGGCAGCGTATTGAGGTTTTCGGCAAGAGCGGCTATCGTATTGTACGGTATGTTCGATGCTATCTCGATTGGTCGGTATAGGTGGTAGTACTCAGGCGGTAACTTTTTGTCTATCTGCTCGCGCGGAATGTGTAGTATGCCCGCAAGGCGGTCCAATAAGGCCGGTATTTCGTCCCGCTTGACCTCCGCGGGAGCGATCAAAACCACAAAAGAATCGGTGTTAAAAACAACAGGCTGTCTATAACCACGGTCGAATATCTCCCCACGCTGGGCAGGCAATGTTACCGTTCTTTTGGATATATCGTCAGCGCGTGAACGGTACAGTTCGCCGTTCAGTATCTGCATCGCAAAAAGCCGTCCTGTATACAGCACAAAAACCGCTATGAAGATGATCTGTGTCGCTATTATGCGTTTCTGCGATTTTTCCCCATTGTTTTCCTGGTTGTTTACTTGTATCTCCATACCGTTCCCCCAGGACCGTCCTCAAGTATCACGCCGCGCGCCTTCAATTTGTCGCGTATCTCGTCCGCCCGCGCAAAGTTCTTCGCCGCCTTTGCCCCGGCGCGTTCCGCCACAAGCGTCTCTATCTCCGCCGCCTCTATGCCGCTGTGGGCGGTACTGTACAGGTTGCCTTCTAAATCCAGGCCCAGTACTTTATCCATCTCAAAGGCTGCTTCCAGCACGGCTTTCGGGGGAATGCCGCAGTCTTTTACCAGCCCCCACAGCGCGGAAAGCGCCCGCGGCGTGTTTAGATCGTCCTGTAACGCGGCGTCGAAAGCCTCTATATAAGTTGAAGCTCCTGTGTGAGCGCACGCCGCGTCCCTGGAAGAGCCGCCACACACTGCCCCCTTGCCCTTTTCGTCAATGGAACGTAGGCTTGACAGTAGCGATTTACGCGCGTTTTGCGCACCTTTCAGGCTGTCAACAGAAAATTTGATCTGGTTCCGGTAATGTCCGCCCAGCAGGAAGTACCTGTAATCAAGCGGGTTAAATCCCTCATCAATAAGGTTTTGCAGGGTAATAAAGCTGCCCGCCGACTTGGACATCTTGTCCTTGTCAAGCACGAGGAATTCGTTATGCACCCAGTACTTTACCCAGGGGTGTTTGCCCGTCCCCGCCTCGCTCTGTGCTATCTCGTTGGTGTGGTGTATCTGTATATGGTCTATGCCGCCTGAGTGGATGTCGAACTGTTCCCCCAGGTACTTCATGCTCATAGCCGAACATTCTATGTGCCAACCAGGGTACCCGCGTCCCCAGGGGCTGTCCCATGTTAGCGCCTGGTTCTCAAACTTGCTTCTGGTGAACCACAGTACAAAATCGCCCTGGTTACGCTTGTTTCCGTCAAGCTCCGTCCGTGACTGCATCTTTTGCTCGTCCGGCTTGGGACCTGAAAGCTCCCCGTAGTGTGGAAATTTCGCTATATCAAAGTAAAGGTTGCCGCCCGCGCTGTAAGTATAGCCCGCCGCCTCTATCCGTTTAATCAGGGCTATCATGTCCGCTATGTGTTCCGTCGCCTTGCAGATGATGTCGGGCCGCTGTATACGAAGCAGTCCGGTATCGTTGAAAAACGCTTCCGTGTAGTACGCAGCCACTTCCAGCACGCTTTTACCGCGTTCCTCGGCGCTCTTCACCATCTTGTCGTCCCCGGTATCGTCGTCGCCGGAAAGGTGTCCAACGTCTGTAACGTTCATCACGTGCGTTACCTTGTACCCGAAGCGGCGCAGCGTCCGTACCAGGATGTCGTGTGTAACGTAGGCCCTAAGATTCCCTATGTGCGCGTAGTTGTAAACCGTAGGGCCACACCCGTAAAAGCCTACTTTCCCCTCGTTTATCGGCGTAAACGTCTCTATTTTCCGTCCAAGTGTATTGTATAATGATAAAGGCATACCCCTAAATCTACAATTTCCACCCCAAAACATCAAGCAGGCTAGCCTGCACCAAACATAAGCGGGTAGCTGAGTAATTATCCTTGTCATTTACCAGGTAGTGAATGCATGGAGTTTTGCAAGCGAAACTCCAGCACATAGGACAAGCCTTCGCCCAGGACCTGCCGCTAGCGGTGACTTCTTCATGCCGAGTTTAATTTTCAAAAAAAGCAAAAATTTCAAGCAAAAATGAATGTGACGCCAATAATTAGTATATCATGGAGAAAATGTCGCGGCCCTATGGGACGCAACGACTCCTTGACCGGCGCTTTATGCGGCCGGAACTTTTTTTAAGAGGGTGTTTATGAACAATCTCAATTCCATCTTGATCGAGGGCAATCTGGTACGGGACCCGGTGTTCCGTTCCACCGCAAAAGGTACACCGTTGTGTACTTTCAGCCTTGCTTCCAACCGTTATTACAAGAATAACAGTGGCTATGAGCAGGAAGTAAGTTTTTTTGATGTAGAGGCGTGGTCAAAACTCGCGGAAAACTGCAACGAGCTTGGACGCAAAGGCAGGGGCGTAAGGGTCGTAGGACGCCTGAAACAGGAACGCTGGAATGACGCGGAAGGAAAGAGCCATTCCAAAGTAAGCATCATTGCAGAACACATTGAATTTCGTCCGGATTTTAAGAAAGAGGATGAAAACGGCGTTCTACAGCAGCCGGATGAAGTTTCAGAGATTCAAAAAACCGTGGCGCTCCACAATGACGCGCCCCGCCCTGAAAGGCGGAGTATCGTCGTTGGATAGGAAATTATTAATACTGCACGGTTTCATACCCCGCCAACTATGTGGTGGTAAAAGATTCGCCCTAAAGGGCGAGGTATTAGACCCCACTGCGAATAAAGAGGTCATGTTTTAACTAGGCTGAATTTCGGACGCTCAAAGTTTAAGGTATATTCATAATGAAAATTCATTGGTACCTTCCCTTCACTCTTTGAGCGTCCGTTCATTTCGGATAGTAAATATCATCGTCGTTCCTGCCTCTGCCAAAGCCGGGCGAAGAAGACACCGTTCCACCGCCGGTATCTATTCTGTAACCGAGCAGGAATTCAAATTCAAAGCCCATGTTAAAATTTTTGGCGACAGGATTGCCGGCAGTCAGTATCTCTTTTATAAAGGCGTTATCCAGCGCACTGTTGAGCCTGTAATTTATAAGTAGGCCACCGCGGAAAAACATTTTTTCATCTATATCAATATCCACACCGCCCCCGGCCTTAATCGCAAACCTGGACCAGTCGGACGCTGCGCCATAGTTGTTGCCTTTTTTCGCGTTTCGCGGCTCAAAGTCTTTGGCAAAAGTCTGGGACAGGCCGAATATGCCCTGTATCCCCGCTGTAGCAAAAATGGTTACGCTGTTTAGCCTGAACGGGTACTTGAAGTATGCTCCAAGCCCAATATTCGTTCCTGCCAACTGGTAATCATCACCTACAAAAGTGTACGGTTTCAGTATATCGTGGTATATGAAACCGGTAAAAGAGCCGCCAAAACTTAAATCCGCCACAAGGAAACCTTTTTCAAAAAAAAGCAACCCCCCAAAATTGAACTGATTGTACGACTGGCGTGGCGCCGATCCTTCGCTTAATTCGGTCGAAAGCGTGTCAAAGTTTGCGCCAATATTGAATCCGTAACCGGTGCTAAAGGTGAATGAAAATACGGGCACCGATAGAAAAATAATGCCGATAACCAAATATATTTTTTTATGCATAAACGCTCCTCCCAAAAACTGTTTTAATGCGGCACGGCCAACGCGTTCATTACGGCGGGGGCGGTTGTTCATCTCCAAATATTGTAAAATAGAATGTGAATTCCCGTATGTTAACACCGCTGACAGTATCGTAGTACGGCTGCCGAAGTTCGGCGTGAATCGTTATATCTACAGTCTCTCCGTCATAAAGAGGATCCGGCAGCGGTTGTTCTCTACGATACAGCGTGATCGACTGCGTAATGTCATCCCATGTAAGCCTGAAATTATCCTTGTTGTAATAAGTACTAGAGGTCGCATCAAACCAGATTCTATGTATCATGTTTGTCGTATTATTTCTTGGGTTTGAGGTATCGAGTGCAGCCTCTTTAACAGGCTTGTATAACGGTCGCAGGAACAAAGGCACAGGTACAAAACCATCATTCTTCATTGATATGCTGCCCGCGAATATGCTGGTACCATTGGTAGGGGTAACAGTATGCGACACCGGTTCCCCATTAACAGCAGGAGGGGTAGCAATGATACTATAAGAACCCGCTGGAGGAGTTGATTCTTGAAATTTTGGTATCTCTGTAAGTCCTACCTCATTAAAGTTTACACCGCTGTAGTCGATGTTGTATTTTTTCTTTGTACCGTCCTTGTAATCGACTTCTATCATGGCTGTGGCGGGGTTGGCTTTCTTTGAAATCAGTACCATATAACCGCCGCGGTCCTTACCTGGTTTAGTGATGTCAACTTTCTTGAAACTGTTTGGGTAATCCCGGTTATTTGCTGAGTAGTTGGTTATTTTTTCCAGCCTGCCGCTGCTGTAGTTAGTTCCAATTATTTCATTTGTTGGTCTTTCAGAGCGGTACTTGAGCGAGTAAAGATAAAGGCTCTCATTGGTTTCTGTAATCGTTACACCCGCGTTATCTCCGACGAGTCCGCGGATTACAAATGCGGAGTAAGGGGCCGCCATCACCCATTCTGCCGAAAAATCAAGTGATCCGATCGCAAAGGAACCTCCTACGCCGGCGGCCGTCAATGAGCCTACCGCAAAATCTCCATAGCCACCGTAGGAACCTACTGCGGCAGCCATGTTATAGCCGTAAGTACCGCCGGGGTAGCCTAAGACCGTCCCGGCACTCCATAACAGGCCGTGTGGTATGCCGCTGTCAATGGTTCCTTTTAGCGCTATATGGGTTATGCCGTCCGATGTCATATAGGATTGATTTATGTACAATCCTTCCATGTTTACCGGCATTGTATTCGTTCCCGCCATCTCGTTGGGCGGGCTGTACCAGGGCAGTGAAAAATCACCTATATCAACGTCCGTCACAAAGACCGGTATCGTCCCTATACAACTCCCAGACATAAGGGCGACGATAAGCAATGCAAATTTCGCAGTGTTTCGCACTATAGAAAACTTCCCCTCCGTAAAATCATTAAAATACGGCATTTTAGCCCTCCCATGTCATATTTCATTATCGGTAACGGCGGAAACATCCTTTATGTTACGGATTATGACGGCCATTGTTATTATGCCCTGCACAGTGTACGCGATTATCAGGCTATAGATCGCCCCCCCCATGTAAAAACGACGGACGAGTGCCGGGCAGCAGAGTACCACCGTGAGTGCCGCCGCTATGCCGGCAGTCAAAAGGCTTCCATGCCTCCGCATCGCGGTAAGTATGCCGGCCAGCATACCGCAGCCCAGCAAAAAGCCTCCGGCCAGCAGTGTGGGCATTAAAAGAAAACTGTACTGTAGTATCTCCTCCCCGAACAGGAGGCGTAGCGCAAAGCGTCCCCATAAAAGCGAGGAAGCGCACAGCGCCGCCGTTACTACAGCCACACAGACGCAGGCACGGAACGTCATCCGTCTTATCACTGCGTACCTTTTTTGGGCGTACAGCCCGCTGAACCCCGGGATTAAAACGGACAGGGCCGGCCCCGTAAGCAGTGGTAATACAAGCATAATCAATGTTATCGAAGAAAAATAGCCCAGTTCTTTGGTGGAGTATGTCTTTTCGATAATATAGCGTGTGAAAAATGTCATACAAAAGTATGAAAGGCTTTGCAGCACCAACACAAAAGACGGAAAAAGTATGTTGGCTATGTCGCGCTTTACGGCTTTTGCCGTAAAACCGGCGCTGTGGACGGCACGCGGTATGTCAAACAGGAGGAAAACCGGTAAAAAGGCCGCCGACATCGCGAAAATGGCCTGTTGCAGTTCAAAAAAATAGAGCGTGGCGCAGAATGTCAAAAATGTAAGCCCTCCTTTAATGCAGTACGATACGCTTATCGTTTTGTAATCTTCAAATTTTTGAAGAACGCATAGGTATACGCCGGACAGCCCTTCCAGCAGCCTGTACAGCATCAAAACGGCGCAACATACCAGCGTACCGCGTGGAAAACCGGTAAAAAAAAGTGTGATAAAAAAACATACAAGCGCCGCCGCGCTTGTACATACGCGCGTCGCGATGTATGTGCCGTCCGTGTGTCTGCCCATAACATCGCTTATCTGGTAATTGCCCATGCCGAAGGTGGCAATCGTCGCGAAAATATTTGTGAAGGTGTACGCAAGCGAATAAACACCGGCATCCTCCGCCCCTTTTACCCGCAAAATAACAACAGTGAGCAGGTATTGAAAAAAAATGTATGTAAATGAGCCCAAGCTGTTATAAAAAACGTTTTGGTTGAACCTTGTGTTCAGTTTGCTTGATAATTTCAAGACAATGATTCCCGCCGCGGTATCCATGAACCGGCTTTTTCCCATAGGGGGGCCGCAATCAGCGTCTCTACCAACTCGTCCAAGGACCGGTTCAAGCCGCCAACATTTTTATTCAAGCGATCAATTTCTATGGCATTCTTATCTAACTGTTTGTCGGTCCTATCCAGTTGTTCGCCGGTCTTTTGAAAGCGCCGGTCGATTTCTTTCGCCCGTTCTGTAGAGTCTTGGGCGCGCCGGTCGGTTTCCGCGCTCATCACTTTCATCTGCTCAGCGTTTTCCTTGAGTATACGGTCAGTCTCTTCCTGAATTCGGGCGGTTCTATTCAGTATTGCCCAAACCTCGTCAGCCGAAGTTTTCCACTTCAGTACAAGTTATATACCCATAGAACTTCCTCCTGTCGTAACAGTACACTGTTTCCGGCCTTCCGGCAATGAGCCCAACGGCTCAATGCCTGCGCTGACTGGCAAAATTCACGGACATCTACGAATCTGCCCGTGCATGTAAACCAACTGGTGGGTTGTGCAGGCTGGTCTGCTACGGCGTGACGGGTAGGAGTGTTTTGAGAATCTTCTGTGTAAACTGCCAGTCAAGCAGGTTTCGCCTCAAAATCTCGCGGCCTTTTTCCGTGATACGGTAGTACCTGCGCCGCCCTCCTTGGGTTTCGTCGCCCCAGTAGGAACTGACGCAGCCTTCAGCCTCCAGGCGTTTATAACTTGAATACAACGTTGTTTCCTTCAACTTGTACGCACCGTCCGTGCGTTCGAGAATCGTGTTGTAAATCTCGAAGCCGTAGGCGTCGCGGGACGAGAGAATACTTAGTACAATCGTGTCCGTGTGGCCGCGCAGTAAATCTGGTGATAATCGCGCATCCATGCTGTTCTCCCAATGGTCATGTTAGGAACTGTACATAAATAAAATGCAGGGCATTTTATGAGACTTGGGAGACAAGCGACAAGCTTGTCGAACAAGTCCAATTGCTTACGCAATTAAGAAATAACATGACCAAACTGTCATGTTATTTCTGTACAGTTCCTTATTCTGTCTTGGAGTTTAATACCCTGCCGCAAACTTGTTTGCACCTCTACAGCGGGGCGGTTCATTCCGCGCAGGTCCTTACGCCGTTTACCGCCGGTACTACTTCCCCCGCCGCCTGAAAAGCGCCCGCGGCGCTTATTCCGGATTTTTTAGTCATGGCTCCCTTCACGGCAAGCTGTACCGCTGTGGCAAACACGAATGAAAGCCATGAATACTGAAATCCGATTACAAAGCCGAGCGTGATAAATACTCCTAACGCAAAAATCCATATAACGCCTGAGTACAGCCCGAAACGTACAGCTACCGTAGTATCATCAAAGAACTGCCTGGATCGCTGGATTTCCGCCATCATTCGCGCTGCGGCCCAGGGTTTTAGGCGGTTTTTTTCCGTCAACAAAAGGAACGCAAGAAAGATCGCGCCCGGCAGGAAGAACGGGAGCAATGTCGCTATCGCTTCCATCAAACTGTGTCCCGTCGCAAAATAGACGAGCGGGAAAAGCACAAAACCAAAAGCTATAAGAGCGGCGGCACAGGCATAAAACGTAGCTCGTCTTTTTCTCATCGGGTAGAGTTCCGCCGTTTCTTGTGTGAGGCCGAAGAACGTGAAACCGGCTGTCGCCGCCGTTATGAAGAGGAGCAGCGTACCAAAAACACCGGACATACGTTCCGCCTCCCCGGTCAAAACGGCGTTCACCGCGCGCGTATCCGCAGTAAAGTAAACGATAGCCGCGGCGATTAGGCCGAACGCGAGAAGGGTCCCGCATACAACGTACGCGGCGACTCTGTGCACGCTCATGTACGAGCGTACACCTAGATACCTCTCGGCGAACACATCCTGCCGCGCCTTCAGCGAAAGCTCGGCCGCAAGTGCGGAAATATCGCCCAACTCCGACTTGGCCTTACTGAACGCAGCCTCACGGCTCAGCCCCTTCTTCATGTCGCTTGCAACCTTATCTTCAAAATTCCCGGCGAGTTCTTCCATAAACTCCGCGAGCGGTCCCGTTTTCTCGTAACCGTCAAACAGCGAATCAACAAACGCTTTTGTGTCTGTCATATAAATCTCCTTATCCAGCATATTAGATTGACTAACATATTACTATGACTATCGTAGTAATGTCAATAGAAATTTGCGCTTTCCCAGGATAAACACATAAACTTTGAATTTACAGATTAACCCAAGTTTTACGCAGATTTGACAAGTTAATTTCCGTATAATCTGCGAAAATCAGCGTCATCCGTGACCTTTATAGTTCGATGCGTTCATGCTGGTACTCTATGCACAGTTTTTTACTGTGATCCGGCAACCGGCACGGACATCTACGCATCTACCCTTGTATGTGTGGTGCAGGCCGGTCTGCCTGTTGCGTGGGTAACCTCGTCAATCTTTTGGTTTAATAGGAAAGCCTCGCGGGGACCGGAATCGGCGTGAAAGCGCAGGCGCGGCGTTTGGCGGAGGTGCAGTAACGACGAAAGTTTTGCCTGTATGAAACCGGACGCGCTCTCCAGCCCTTCAACACCGCGCAGGAGACAATCTTCAGACTTAAAACTGGAAACGTGTATGTCCGCGTACGACAGATCGTTTGAAACATCGACGCGGGTAATCGACAGAAAACTGTCTACCCTGTGATCCTTTACCTTTCCCTCAACTATGAGCGTCCCTAGTTTTTCCTGTATCAGCTTTCCAAGCCGTTCACCGCGATAACTCCGCATAAACTTCCACTCCTCTCTCGTTTACAATTTTTTTTGCAGCGTCGTAGTCGAGTATAGCCTGAGTGCAGAGCGTGTCAGGATCGGTATTTTCCGCAGCGGCCCGCAATTCCCAGTGCAGGTGTGGGCCGGTTGCGAGACCGGTCATGCCGGACAGACCGATGACGTCCCCCTCGTTTACAAAGGCGTATTCCTCAACAATTATTCTGTCAAGGTGATAGTAGATCGAGTAGACACCCGGCAGATGTTCGATCACAACGGAATTGCCGGTAACGATACGGCCACGGGCCAGCGCGACTCTTCCCGCTCCGCAGGCCTTTACCGGCGTCCCAACGGGAACGCCGTAGTCTATACCCGCGTGTACCGCCGTGTCGCTCCTGCCATTCGAGTAACGATAGACGCGGCGCGCTCCAAAAAGGCTAGTGCGCCGCGTGTCCGCCGCGACGGGCGGCGTAAAGGGCCCCGCCGTATACACGACATCACCGGTGTGCGTGATTATAGACCACAGAAGCTCAGACTCGGCGGTCTTTTTTGGGTCAGGTACGGTGCGTAGCGCGGTATTGCTTTGGTTTAGCGGTATTTCTTCGGATACAAAACTCCGTTCCCCCAGCTTCAGCCCGAACTCGGTCAAAACACCCAACATCCCCTCTACCCTAACCAGCGCCCCGCCGCCGCTATACGTTGACGGCGCCGCAAACACAGAGACCTTTACCTTATGCCCTTCATCATCAAGCGTCCAATCGAAAAAGGACGCTCCGCCCAGTCTTTTACCGTTTGTGTCCAGAAGCACCGATTTCAAGGCGGTATAACGCGCGGCATCCCCACCGCCAACCGGCAGCAAAATCAGCGTAACAGGATCGCCCGGACGCGGTTCATCGCCTACAAGCGCGTAGAAATCTTCCGGGTTGTCCTGCCATATATCGAAGCGCCGCCCGTCCGCGGCTCCGCTGGCAACGGAGTTTGCCGGCGGAGGCGCGGACGGTTCTGATAACACTATGTACGGACGCGACAGACAGGCTATAAACCCAAAACTGGCCGACAGGAATATCGCGCAAAACGCGATGTCACGGCGTAACATTTTTTACTCCGTGTTTCTGTAGATCGTATATGCAGAGCTGGGGCGTATCAATGCCTTTAAACCAGTTATGTTCTACCTTGAAAACAGCGTCCACAGAGTCTTTCAGCGTAAAATCAATGTTTACCTTTTCCGCCGAGTTCCAGTAAACACCCGACCACTTGTATTTGCCCGCGTCCAGCGTAAGTTTCACGTGGCGCGTGTCAAGTTTTCCGATAAAAATCAAGTCGACCACCTTTAAACCACGGGCAAAAAATACAAGTTCCTTGCTTTCCTTACCGTAAGGCTGGAACGCGTCTACTATCTTGAAAATATCGGGGTTCATATAGGAAAGCGGCAGTTCGGCGTCGATGTAAATCACGTCGGCATCCGCCTTTGCCGGGGCAAATTCTATAGTTTTTGCCACCATACGCAGGCGTTCCGTGAAGGCGTCCCATTTTGAGGTTTCTATTGTGAAGCCTGCGGCAAAGCCGTGTCCGCCCCAATCAATGAACAGATCGGCGCACTGATCCAGAATCCCCTGTAGATCGTAGCCGCGCGCCGAGCGCATGGAACCGGTCCCCGTTTCTCCGTTAACCGATACTACAACGGACGGCACCTTGAAGTGGGCGCTAAGGCGGTTGGCCGTGATTCCGGTAGCTCCGCGTGGTATATCTTCACCCCATGCAAGTGCGACATTTCCGCTGTACGCTTCAAAATTCTGCTCGGCAATCGGGCAGGCGATGTCCCAGACATTGTGGCCCAGTTCTTTACGCTCGGCATCCATCGCTATAATTTCGGCGGCAAGCCGGTCTCGCTCTTTCGCGTTTTTTTCCAGCAAAAGTTGGGCCGAAATGTTTGCCTTTCCCATGCGGCCCGCAGAATTTATCATCGGGCACAACTGCCACGAAACATCGCCGGAGTTAAGTCTGCGTCCATCGAGACCCGCCCTGAAGGCAAGCGCGGCGAGACCCGGATGCATGTTGCTGTTCAGAGCCTCAATACCGGCGCGTATTATGATACGGTTTTCATTCTGTAGCGGCATCAGATCGGCGATCGTCCCGATCGCGGCAAGCTGTAGATCAAAGTTGTCATCTCCAAGCAGAGGCTTCTCCTTCATCTGGGCGTAAGAGACAAACAGGTTGAAGAAAACATCCAGTTCGCCAAAAACCCCCTGAGCATAACGAGCCGCCCGCGAAATTTCTTTTAGACGGAACAGACTCTTGCCCGCGGCAACCGGCATAGCGGCGCCTATCTCAGGCTGTAAGTCCGCCATGTTAAATTCGACATTCTTCCCGAAAACCGTTAAAAGCGCCTTCTTTTGCAACGGCGCGTCCCACGTAAAGATAGCCTGGCCGGAAAGGAACGCTCCAAGCCGTGTATCGTTTATGCCGGCAGTTCCGGGAACAATCGTTTCCGTCAGCCTGTCGATGATGACATGGTTCCTTACCTTCAAAACTTCGATAACCCACGCGCCGTCGTTGGCGGGGCGCGTATTGAGAAGACAGATTGACTGGCCGTAGTACGCGCTCTTCAGCGCAAAACGTATCGCGTTGGCCAGTTTGTATGCAACCCCGCAGCCAGCAAGATCGGGGAACGGGTAAATGTATTTTTCTCTATCGTTATTTTTTATTTTTGGGTCCACTATTGTATATGCCGGGGGCAGAGATTCCTGCGGCCTGTGGTGATCCGTTACTACTACGTCGATGTTTAATTCGTTTGCCCGCTCAATTTCCTTAATATTCGAGATGCCGCAGTCCAACGTTACTATCAGGGTCCCGTACTGGGCGGCAAATTCCTCCACCGCTTTTATGGTAAGCCCGTAAGGTTCATCGCCCTGCGGCAGTTTCCAGCTTACGTCCATACCGAGTGAGCTCAGTAATTCAATAATGATCGCTATGCTTGTTACCCCGTCGGCATCGCGGTCGCCAAACACCAAAACCTTCTCACCCTCATCCTTCGCCGCTAGTATGCGCTCTACAGCATCCTCCATCCCCCTAAGCATGAAAGGGTTCCGTAAATACCGCTTATCGCTTTCCAGATAGTACTGAATGTCCGCAGGTTCCGTAACACCGCGCCTGGCCAGTATAGATGCCGTCAGCAGATCACAGGCGTATTTTTTTGAAATTTCTTTGATTGTTTCCGCCGGAACATCCTTCTTTTTCCAATCCATGTTTGCCGTCCTATAGCTATTTTCTTTTCAAGTATTTATAGTCTCTAACGTTCCATACTGCCACAAAATCCTTTCCTCCGTAAACCCATCGGCGCCCGCCGACAGCAATTGGCGAATTTTTCTACACGGAAAGGCGTCAGTTGTTTTTTTCATTTCTGTTGACTTTTGGGAAAGGTGAGCTATACTGTATAAGGTCAGAAAATCCAATTCAAGCGAGGCCTTTTATGCCTATTACCAAAGAAGAATGTACGGTCCTGAAAAAGACCGCACGGGAGCTGCGTCTTACCATGGCGGATGTGGTTCTCTGGTCCGGGGGCGCCCACATCGGCGGCTCCCTGAGCATTGCCGACATACTTACCATACTGTATTTTAAATACCTTAACGTCAGACCAGCCGAACCCCGGTGGCCCGAACGGGACCGCTTCATCCTTTCCAAGGGTCACGCCGCCGCGGGCTTTATCCCCGTGCTGGCAAAAAAGGGCTATTTCCCCGAAGAGGAACTTAAATCATTTAACCATTTCGGCTCCCCCTTTGCTATGCACCCGGACAGCAACAAGGTCATAGGCTGCGATGTGTCCGCCGGTTCCCTGGGACACGGCCTTTCAATAGCGGTGGGTCTGGGGCTGGGCGCACGGTACCTCAAACAGGACTGGAAGACGGTCTGCCTTTTGGGGGACGGCGAATGCTGCGAAGGCAGCGTCTGGGAAGCCGCCATGTCCCTATCCCATTACAAGCTGGGGAACGTGATCACCATTGTGGACCGCAACCTGCTGATGATCGACGGCAAGACTGAGGACGTGATGAGCCTGGAACCCTTTGCAGACAAATGGCGGGCCTTCGGGTTTGAAGTTGTCGAGGTGAACGGCCACGACTTTACGGAACTGGCCGCAGCCCTGGACCGGGCTTGGGCCGCGACGGACAAACCCGTGCTGATCCTGGCAAATACCGTCAAGGGCAAGGGCGTTGACTTTATGGAAAACAACGTGGTCTGGCATTACGGTTCCGCCGATTCGGAGCTGACAGCCAAAGCAAAGGCGTCGATTATGAAGGGAGGTGAATAGCATGGCCCAGATTACCACCGGGACAACCTGGAATTGTTACGATTCGGCCACCATGACGGCACGGGAAATTTACGGACGGACTCTGGCGGAAATGGGCAAGACCAACGATCGTATCGTTGGTCTTACCGCCGACCTGGCGAAGACCACCGCCATAGTGCATTTTGCCGACGCGTTCCCGAACCGCTTTTTCAATGTGGGCATCGCGGAGCAGAACATGATGGGCATTGCCGCGGGGCTTGCCAAGGCGGGGCTAATCCCCTTCGCCTCGACCATGGCGATATTTGCCGTCATGCGGGCCGGCGAGCAGATCCGTACGGACATAGCCTACCAGAACCTGCCGGTCAAGATCATCGCCACACACGCGGGCATATCCTTCGGCCACGCCGGCACGACCCACCACTGTACCGAAGACCTGGCTATAATGCGCTCGATCGCCAACATGACCGTGATCGCCCCGGCGGACGGTATCGAGACGAGCCGGGCCGTGCGGGCCAGCCTGGACATCCCGGGTCCTGTATACATACGCATAGGCCGGGGGTTCGAGCCACCCTGTTACGAGAACGAGGACTACCCCTTCGAGATAGGCAAAGCCACGGTAATGCGTGACGGCACGGATATTACCGTCATCTGTTGCGGGATAGCGGTGCTTCAGTCCGTCCAGGCTGCTAGAACGCTGGCTGAACAGGACAAGCTTTCGGTGCGGGTCATCAACATGCACACGATCAAGCCGATAGATCGGGAAGCGATCCTCAAGGCGGTAACGGACACCAGACGTATCCTTACCGTGGAGGAGCACAATGTTTCCGGCGGACTGGGGGACGCGGTTGGGGCTGTCATTGCCGAATCAGGAAAAGGCTGCGTATTCAGGAAGCATGGCATTAAGGACGAGTTTGCCGTTATCGGTTACGCGGAGGATCTCTACGCCCACTACGGCCTTGACAGCAACGGTATCGTTGACAAAGTCCGGGAAATGATGGGCATGGAGTTCGAGGCAGACGAAGACTGGAACGACGAATGAGGACCGCCGGATGGTGGGTGATAGAAGTGAGGAGAGAGGCCGCACTCTCCGCGGCAAGGAGGCTGTAAGATGACAGGGCAAGTAACGGCAACCGACATAATGACCGCAAAGCTGTTTTTTAACGCGGCGTTTCCGGTGATGCGGGTGGTTCTGGAGGATGACCCCGCCATGAAGTCTCGTTTTGCCGGGGTCAAAGCGGTGGTGCAGATAGGCGCCAAAAATCCAGGCGGGGAGGAAAGTTTCCTGGCCTGCCACCTGGTTTTTGACAACGGCGAATTTTCCGTGGTCCAGGGGCCGGCGGAGAATCCAGACATAGCCCTGACCTTTTCCACCGTGGCAAAGATGAATGCGATGTTCCGGGGAGGCGCCGCCCTTCCGTCAATCAGGGGTTTTTCCAAACTTGGAACTCTGCTCAAGGTTTTCTCACTCCTCATGTCGCTGATGATTATGATGCCCTCAAGCAGGCCAAAAGACGCGGACAAACAGAAGCTCAAGGTAAAGATGAGCCTCTACATGATCACAAGGGCGCTTTCTATCTACAACAAGCTGGGCGATCCGGATATGGCCGAATGGTGCCGCCGCCAGCCGGACCGTATCTACCAATTCCTGGTTGACGGTGACGGCGGTCCAGGCGCAGAACCGGCGGTGGCGGCCTACCTCAGGGTCAAGGCGGGAAAATCCAAATCCGGACACGGGGTCTATACACGGCGTACTCCTTTTGTGCTGTTCCATTTCTTCTCCGTCCCCGGCGCCCTCAAGGTACTCCTGAAAGACGTAGGATTTGTGGAGGGTGTTGAGCAGGGCTGCGTGGAGATTGTAGGCTCCCCGGAGTACGCCATGTACCTGAACGATTTTATGTCGATTTTGCAGGGAATGTTGACCTGAAACCGTGCGGGTCTCGGAGATTTTTACGTTCCCGGAGTCAGTTTTTTGGCTTCCGTAGGTCCCTGAGGCGGTACTCCGTGTCGGCTGTGTTCTGTACCGGCGGCATTTTGCGCCGGCGGAAATTGGAATTGCTGAGTGAACAATTAAGAATCGCTACGAATATGTAGAAAATACCTTAAAATCTACAAAATTGTATACGGCGCAACTGATTCGCATCCCGCATGAACATGGGTATGGGTGGCGTAAGACCCGAAAGGGCCGGAACCAGGGGGTAAGTCTCAACGCTAAGCGTTGAGCATAGGGCTTTGCTTAGGAAAACGCTGATTAACTTGACGCTAATCGCGTTTCCCTAATGTATTTGCTCATTTCATTGCGCAAATGGGGTAAACTTTGTTTACCTTGCGTTAAAGTAGCACCGATTGCGCCACCGTAGTTGGCGCATTCTCGATTGAATGAGCCTCCCCGCCGCAAGCGGCGGGGTAT
>JAITIR010000052.1 GCA_031279285.1 Spirochaetaceae bacterium
AAATCGGCTGGGGTGTACGGCGTTTCAGGCAGGATTTTGTAACGTTTTCCGCCTGTCTCATCGGCTATATAGCTTGCTACGGTTTCCGTTGTTCCCGTGCAGGAAAAATAGGCGACAAGAATTTTTTGTCCGTCCGCCGGAACCTGAGCGCCGCTACTGTCATTGTTACCGGTAGCATGACCGCAGATCGTAAGACCCGAAAGCAACGGAACCGCAACAAGTAATAGCCTAATCTTTTTCATTTGTTCTCCTTTCGCCGCATTTGGCGATTTTGTAATTGAGTTGATTCAGCGTTTTTTAGCCGGAAAAACCGCCCGATGAACAGGGTCGCCTCAAAAAGCAGGTAGAGCGGCGCCCCAAGGGCAATCTGCGAGATTACGTCCGGGGGAGTGCAGAGCGCGGCGGCTAAAAATATCACTATGACGATATGGGGTCTGAAACGGCTGACGGTTTTCGGCGTAACAATACCCAGCGCCAAGGCGAGCAACAACAGAAGCGGCGCTTGCAGCAACAGACCGGCGGCAAACATCAGGGTGTACAATACAGAAAGGCACTCCTTGAAACCCCAGAGCGGCTGGATGCCGTCGGCGGCGGCGAAGCGCAGGAAAAAGCGCAGCGCCGCGGGCGCGAGAAAACGGTAAGCCGCCGCTGCCCCGGCGAAAAACAGCGCCGGCACGGCCAGCAGGACCGCCAGAGTCCAGCGGCGCTCCGTTGCCCTCAGCGCGGGCCACATGAACAAACCAATTTGCAAAAGGCAGAACGGAGACGAGAATGTCGTGCTGGTCCACACGGCAAGATGCATATAAGCCATGAATTTTTCCGCAGGATTGAAGGTGTACAATCTGACATCGAGGGCATAAACCGGCGACATGAGAAAGGAGGCAATATGATCGGAAAAGGCAAACGCCGGAATAGATGCGGCAACGAAAACCGCCAGCGCCGCGATTATCCTGCGCCGTAGTTCCTCAAGGTGCGGCGCCCATTCATTCGCTTCTGTTTCCTTCATCTTTAGCTGAACCCCCGGCTTCCGGTTCCACATCGTCTTTTTTGGCAATACCGTTAAGCGCGGACTTGAATTCGCGTATGGCCTCGCCGGCGGCCTTGCCAACCTGGGGCAAGCGCTTGGCCCCGAACAACACCAGCGCCAGCACAATCAGCAGCGCTATCTCTCCTGCTCCTAAATGCATAATACCCCTCGTTTCTCCATGTATTAAAGTCTTGCTAACTCGTTTCGTATACGTATCACCCGTAATATAGCGTCGTCCATCTGTGCCGCCGACGCGAAACCAATCGTCATACAGTGGATATTGGATTCTGTCAGGGCAAAGCGTAAAGACTGTTCACGCTCGTTTTCTCTTACCCGGCTTCCTTCGCCGAATATTTTCATGCCGATAACGCCCTTACCGTTGCGGCGGGCAAGCCCCAGAACGTTTTTAATCGCATCGGGGTTGCCGTCCATATTCGACTGAAACGGATTGATACGGGCAAGGATGACATCTACCCACGGGGAGGCAGCCGCGTCCCTCAGCGCGTCGAGGCTGTGGGCGGATATGCCGACGGCTTTTACAAGACCGTCCTCTTTGGCGCGGGACAGTCCTTCCATTGCCCCCTGACGGCTCGATGCCCAGCCGCCCGATGTCATATAATGCATCAGCACGATGTCGAAATAATCAACCCCTACTTCACGGCGGAAACCGTCGATTTTGGAACGAGTGGCGTTTGCCGAAAGCCCGCTGGTAGAGGTAATCTTGGTAAGAAGGGTCAGATCTTCACGGGGAAGCCCCTTGATGGATTCGCCTACAAAGCGGTGCGAACCGTAAGCCTCAGCCATATCGTAAAATTTCATTCCTTTGTTATATGCATGACGCGCCAGTTTTTTGAAAGCGTCCATTCCCATGCGAGTCTGATTGGACGAGCCGCCCCAGCCGGAAGTCCCGGTGCCCATTGCCATAAGCGGAACCGTAAGACCCGTGTTGCCGAGTTTAACAAAAGCGTTAAGCGTCGCGCCGTCTGTATTGCCGCCGCCGTTTTCAAGATCGTCCGGCGATGCACAACTGACATTGATTAGCCCGGCGCGGAACAACGCTATGCCGGTTATGCCTTTAATACATTTCTTTATAAACTCTCGTCTGTCCATTGTTTGTTCCTTCGACAACATTGATATTATTCGCATCAGGTCTCTGCTTTGCGAATTGCTCTCCCGTGTCTTCGCCGATATAGCCTATCAGAACTCCCGCAAGCGGTTTGTATCCGGACAGTGTTGATTTCATCCGGGTCATCAAGATGGTGGAACTGGTAAATATCAAAACAATCTGTTTGAAGCGCCTTTAATGATTCGTGAAGCTGTTCGTCAGCGCCTTTCGCATCCCTTTTCAACGTCTTGCACACAAGATATACCGACTTGCGATAAGGCTTGAGTGCGGGTCCCAAAGTGTACTGTGCCTGGTCATACGCGGGCGCCACGTCAAAATAATCTACACCCCAATCCACAGCTTCCGAAACGATGCAATCAGCCTCTTTTTTCCCGGTACGATCCACAATGATACCGCCAAATCCTAAAATGCCGACTTGAAAACCTGTTTTTCCGAGTGTTCTTGTTTCCATTTTATTCTACTCAAGTCCCGAAAATCCGCGACGCCTTTTGCATGGCGGCGATTATGTTTACCTTAAAGGGACATTTCTTTTCACAGGCTCCACATTCAATGCAATCCGACCCGTGGCGTTCCAGGACTTTATAGTGTTGTAGTATCGTTGGCGGTATATCCTTTTCGTTCAGGGCCGCAATGTCCGTATAGCGGCTTACCGCGGCTATATCAATCAAACACTAATAGAGTTGTTTAAAAACCTCAGTTTTTAAACAACTCCCGCTGAAAAACAGCAAAATGCAAAGCATTTTGCAGGACTTGTGAAATAACCAACCGGGTTATTGAACAAGTCCAATATCCCTGCTTGCATCGTACTGGCCGTCCGTGGCGCTTGAGCCGATATGCCCCTGGATGAGCATCTTCTCCCGTCTGCCCCGCAGCGCCCGGTTGATATGTTCCTGAACCTCCAG
>JAITIR010000059.1 GCA_031279285.1 Spirochaetaceae bacterium
GGATGCCGCAAGCCCTTCTCCCATGGAGATTTTCGAAGAACTTATCACGCCTGACGCTATTTATTTAACACAGTTCCCTGATAGTACCGAAACAGTGCCGCTTAACGATGCGCCATATCCAAACATATATGACTATCTCCCGCCCGAAGTGTTCTATCCGGGCGAATCCCTTGTCGAGATTATTGAAGGGGAATTGTACGACGCGCTGTTAATAGCGGATACCGGTACTCCAGAAATATCACTTTCATACGCGGAGCCCGGCATGGCAGGGACTATAGAACTGGTTGACGGCAGTTGGGTACTGCGGGACGCCGCCGGCAACGAGTACCTGCTCGGGGCGGAAGCCTCTCCAGCCTACGCTGAACCCGGCATGGCAGGGACTATAGAGCTGGTTGACGGATACTGGGTATTGAAAGACGGTGCGGATGCTACATACCTCATAACCGCGCCGCCGGAAGCCATGACCAGTTTGCCGGAAGCGTATTTCAGGGACCGCGCGGATGCATCGATCCCCTATGTTGAGCCAGGCATGGCAGGTAGGCTAACTCTTATGGACGGTAAATGGGCGTTGAAAGACAATGCGGACGTGGTATACCTCATCCCATTTCTACAGGAAACAGCACCCCGCTTGCATGAGCCATTTTTTCGGTACAGTGCGGAAGCTGTCATACCCTATGTAGAGCCAGGTATGAGCGGTACAGTGGCTTTAATTGACGGCCGTTGGGTGTTGAAAGACGATGCGGACACCTTATACCTCTTCCCAAGCCCCGAAGATGCCATCGTCCGCCTGCTGGAGGCGCGTAGCAGGGATGATGCGGAGGCCGATTCCGCGTATACCGATCCCATCCTGGACTACCTTCTGACAGACGAACCACGGTTTCCAGACAGGCCGGAAATCATGGACTCTCTGCCGTACATTGAGGTGTCGCCTGTAGTTCTTAACAGCCCCACATATCTGCCTGGAAGCGGGAGTCAGCTTAGAAAAATATACGATGCCATTCTCAGTATAGAAACGGCGCCCGATCGTCCGCCGGAAGTCATAATGGATCTTGGCCCCATCGGTAAAGAACTGTACGCAGGCGAAGCGGCGGACAATGGTACCGCGTCTTTGTTGCTTATAAAAAATCTTTCGGGTGGTAAATACTATCTGCAAATTGGTCTTTTCGATCGTAAGGAGGTTTTAGCGCAAAAACTGACAGGTCTTAACTGGGCCTACCCCTATGCCCTGGAAACCGCCGGAACTTTTCAGTCACCAAAGTACAAACTGCTCGTAGGGCCGGTGAATGAGGGTGAAAGTAACGCCTTGCTGTTACGCTTCAAACGTTACGGATACCATGACGCCTTTATACGAAGGGAAGGCTAGGGACGTGATTCGGTTTGCCTATTGACCAAAAAAAACATTTCTAATATAACTATAACAATGTTTGAAAATCAGCCGTATTCGATACCGTATGTGGATAGTGATTATCGTGTTGCCGTAGAGACTTTGTTTCCACCGGAACGTGCAGCCCGGGACAAAGGCCCTACACTTGCCGCGGTAGAGGCTTTTGCTGATATATTGGGAATAGGTATGGAATTCAAACGCCTAATGCAGGAATCCTCGTCCAGTGAGTTCCGGCATTTTCTTTCGCATTTTCAGAACAACCTCGCATTGTTGATTTCCAAGACTTGGGTGGAAAAGTCTGACGAGGTCAGGAAGGAGCATCTTCAAAGCCGTTTGCCGGTACTCATATCTTTCATCGAAGACGGCGATTATGAGTCAGCATTGGCGGAATTCGGCACAATACTGGATGAACTGGCGTTTCTTTTCTTCGGTAACCAAAGCCTCAAAGAAGACTTTACCGAATACGCGTTGAGAATCGATACTCAAATGGGTTTGTTTTGGTGGTATGGGAGTCAAATACGGAGACAGAATCTGAAAATTGACAGTAATATCCTGCGCGCCCTCCTGTTGATAGGTATCTGTTATCTTACAAGTTTTTGACGCATTATGACCGTACCGCGGCGATGCCGCTTTGATGGCCGTATTGCATTTTTTAGGAGCGGGAAAATTATGGTCAAGAAAACAATGGTATGTTTATGTTTGGCGCTGGCTGTCCTTACGGCATGTAACGCAAAGGATAATTCACAAGACGGTGCGGCGGATGCCGATACAAGTTATGCCTTTGGGATGCTTATAGGCGCCGACATTAAACCTTTAGGTCTTACCTTTAATTACAATGCTTTTACCGAAGGGATGAAAGCATATATCGAAGATAACGCGAGGATCACAGAGGAAGAGGCAGTTGCTATAGTGGAGCAGGCAATTGATGAAGCTAGGAAGCGCGAGTCAGAAGCAAACCTGGAATCCGGTAAACGTTTTCTCGAGGAAAATTCCAAAAAAAACGGTATAATTACAACTGAAAGCGGTCTACAGTACGAAGTTATCAAGGAAACGGACGGACCTAAACCGTCGGCGGACGGTGTAGTACAGGTAAATTACGAAGGTTCGCTTGTAGACGGCAAAATTTTTGATAGTTCGTATAAAAGGGAAGAACCTGTCGAATTCCCGTTGAATCAGGTGATTGCCGGCTGGACGGAAGGTATACAACTTATGAGCCCGGGTAGTCATTATAAATTCTACATACCGCCGGAACTTGGCTATGGGGATCAATCGGTTGGCAACGGCCTAATTCCCGCTAATTCCGTCTTGATTTTTGATGTTGAGTTATTGGATATTTTAGAGTAAGGTTCTATAATTGCGCCGTGTTAGGCGCTGAAACTGTTAACTTAAAGAAGGAATATTTTATGAAAAAGAAAATAGTATTGATTGCCACGGCCATGTTTGTTTTTGCTTCTGTAGAGGCTTTCTCGTTTGGCATAGGGTTACGTGGAAATTTTGGATGGGGCAATATTTACGGCGGTGGATTACTTCTTAGCCCCAGTGATCGGACGCATTTTGGGGTTAACTACTACATTGGGGAAGAGGCTTTTCACCTTGGAGTAACGGGCGATGTTTGGCTGCTGGAAGTTCCTTTGGCCTATTTTGGGAGTGGTGAACTTGATTTTTATGTTGGGCCGGGACTTTATGTTCAGATAGGCTTACCCAAGGACGGCGATCCTGATTTTGCACTCGGACTGCGAGTACCCGTTGGGTTAGACCTTTCCTTCGATGTGTTTGATGTATTCCTAGAAATTGCCCCGCAGGTAGGAGTGTCGTTCATTCCAAATCCGGGCCTTTACGGTAACTGGTTTAACGCCGCTATCGGTTTTCGTTTCTGGCTGGGTTAATAGTTCCGTTTCCCTAAATGTATAAACAGTGTTGCATGGTAAACACAGGATTAAATGCGTAACGTCAGTCCAAATGCATATTTAAAATGGTTCAAACCCGGCTCGGTTATACTAATTGTTGCCGGGATTATAGTACTGGTGTTTCTTGGAACGAGTATGTACATAGTTGATCAAACCGAGAACGCCGTCGTAACCCGCTTTGGCCGTTTTTTAAAGATAAACGAACCGGGACTGCACTTTCAGCTTCCGTTTGGGATCGATAAGCACTACACAATCAACGTTACGGCCTATAACACGGAACAGTTCGGTTTTAGCACGGTAAAATCAGGCATACTAACGACATACTCCAACAGAACCGGCGAATCTACAATGCTTACAGGCGACCTCAACATCATTGATGTAGAGTGGATAATACAGTACCGGATAGTTGATCCAAAGGCCTGGGTGTTCAACGTAAACGAGCGGGAGCAGACGATACGCGACGTGTCCCGTTCTGTAGTCAATATGCTGGTTGGAGATCGCGGGATAATGGATATTATGGGGCCGGAACGGAGCGCGATAGAAAATTCCGGCGTAGCCCTTATGAACGAAACTTTTCGGAGCTATGGGCTTGGAATAGACATTGTCGCGGTAAAATTACAAAACATAGATCCGCCGGCAGGCGTGCAGGAAGCCTTTGATGACGTAAACAAGGCGGAGCAGGACATGAACCGCCTTATAAATGAGGGACAGCAAGCCTATAACGCCGCGATACCGAGGGCGCGCGGCGAGGCAGACCGGCGTATTCAGGTAGCGCAGGGCTACGCTACCGAACGAATCAACAACGCGAACGGCGAGGTAGCCCGTTTCAACGCTGTGTACGAGGAGTACAGAAAAGCGCCGGAAGTAACGCGGCAGCGTTTGTACTACGAGATGATGGAGGAAATTTTCAGCGTAAGCGAAGACACGCCGCCCTCCGTGATTATTGATCGCAGTCTGCAAAATTTTGTACCGTTCAGGAATATGAACAGGGGGGAATAAGAGGTGAAAAAAATACCTGTTGCCCTTGTCGTAACCGCAGCCATTCTTATAAGTGTGCTGTTGGCCGGGCCGTTTTACGTTATCGACGAGGGCGAGCAGGCTGTCATCGTGCAGATGGGACGATTGGTTGATGTTGTTACTGACGCAGGGCTACATGTTAAAGTCCCGTTTATAGATAATGTGGTGCGCTACCCCAAGCGGATAATGGCCTGGGAAGGTGAACAAAAAAGTATGCCAACACGGGAAAAGCAGTATATATGGGTAGACGTGATTGCCCGCTGGCGGATAGCGGACCCGCAAAAATTTTACGAGTCCATCTCAACCGTATCGAGCGCTTACCCAAAACTTGGCGACATTATAGATTCGGAAGTACGTACCGTTGTAGCCGAAAATTATCTGCGCGAGACAGTGCGGAATTCAAACCTTATCCTTGAAAAACTTCCTGAATCTGTTTCTGCTTCGCTTGCCGATACGCCGGAATTTACGGAAAACGGCGATTCGATACTTGAAAATTTTGAAAACCGTCTCGGTTCAATGATACAGGAACCCGGCGCCAACAACGAGCCTATACAGAGGGGCCGGCGTAAACTTGCCGAGGAGATTCTGGAGCGTTCCCGCAGGATAGTCGGCGAGTACGGTATTGAACTTATTGATGTTGTAACGCGGCAGATACGCTATTCCGACGAACTTACGCAGAGCGTTTATGCCCGGATGATAAAGGAAAGGAATCAGATAGCGCAGGCTTTTCGCAGTGATGGAGAAGGCAAAAAGGCGGAATGGCTGGGGCGTACCGACAACGAACAACGGTCGATACTTTCCGCCGCTTACGAGCAGTCCGAAAAAATTCGCGGCGCGGCGGATGCGGAAGCAACCTCAATCTATGCCTCAGCCTACAACCGTGACCGCGCCTTTTTTGATTTCTGGCGGGCCATGGAATCGTACCGTACAACCATACCAAAATTAGACAAAACATTAACAACAAGCATGGATTATTTCCGTTATCTATATTCTCCACAAGGGAGGTAACAGATGAAATTTTATATTTGGACGGATGGCGGTTGTTCCGGTAACCCCGGTCCCGGCGGTTGGGCCTTTGTTGTTACCAATGTTCAAGGCAAAATCATAGGTGAAGGCAAAGGAGGCGAACTGGAAACAACCAACAACCGCATGGAACTGTTGGCCGTTATAAATGCGCTTAAATATATTTCAAGAAAACATTTCAACATCGATCTCATTACCGTTCACACCGATTCGCAGTATGTAGAAAAAGGTATGACTGAATGGGTTATAAGGTGGAAAATGAACGGCTGGAAAACCTCCGACCAAAAACCGGTAAAAAACATGGATCTCTGGCTCAAGCTGGATAAACTTTCGTTGGAACTTCCGGTTACGTGGCAATGGGTAGAGAGTCACGTAGGCATCCCGCTTAACGAACGTTGCGACAAGATGACGCACGAAGCGATAGAGAAATTGTTACCCAAGCCGGTCAAACCCAATACAAAAAAACCCCGCCATCGGTAGATAAAATATGTTGCATCTGACGTACGAAGAAAAGTTAGAAATGCTTTCTTCGCTTAACTGGGATTACCTTGTATCGGCGGAGGATATGCT
>JAITIR010000105.1 GCA_031279285.1 Spirochaetaceae bacterium
CTCAGGTCTATGTGTATGACGGGGTGTTTCTTCCAGTCCCAGTCAAGCGAGTCTACCGCAAGCCCTTTGAACAGTTCCCGCCGTCCTTCAAACAGTTCGACGAGAGTGGAACAGAGGAGGCTCTTCCCAAAACGCCGCGGACGAGCCAGGAATACGTATTTGCCGGAGCCGGTAACAAGATCGTATATACGTCCGGTCTTATCCACATAAACGCGGCCATCCTCGATAATTTCCGAGAAGGTCTGTATACCAAGCGGTAAACGGCGCCTCTTCATACTTCATTGTAAGTCCTGTTTATCATTATGAAAAGACACTGCTTCCGCGAAGTGGCCGATCTGCTAGCAGGCGGGCGTCTTATGCCGCCTGTCAAGTTCGTCCAGAACCTCGTCAACATGTACATTTTCCCGCGAGAGCAGTACCGCCGTGTGGTAAAAAAGATCGGCGGCCTCCCAGACAAATTCTTCGTGCGTTCTTGCTGTGCAGACCTCGTAGGCCTCTTCCATCACCTTACGCCTGACCCGTTCGTCTGTAAGCGAAGCGGTGTATGAACCTGCGGGCGCATCGCGCAGCCGCTGATCTATGATACGCTGCAAGTGTTGCAGCGTATAGCGTTGCCTGGTCGCAAAGCATGACCACGCGCCCGTGTGGCAAGCCGGACCGTGCGGTTCAACAACGGCGAGCAGCGCATCACGGTCACAGTCGGCACGAAGCCTTAGCAGCTCCAGCGTGTTGCCTGAGCTTTCGCCCTTCATCCAGAGACTCCCCCGCGTCCGGCTGTGGAAGCAGACATTGCCCCGCCCGAATGTTTCCGAAAGCGCTTCCTTATCGGTAAAGCCCGTCATTAAAACCTGCCCGTCCGAACTTTGGGCGATGAGCGGCAAGAGGCCGTCACTCGCTTTTCCCCAGTTGAGGGACGCAACAAAGGCGTCAGCCAAAGCTATCTTTCCGGTATAAAGAGCCATGCCGAGCTGAACATCGCAGCCTTGCGCGGCGATTTCCGCAATTTCGTCCACTGTGGAAACGCCGCCCGCTACTGTAACGAGGCAGGAAACCGCGGCGCGAAGCTCCCTGATCGCGGCAATATCGGCACCGCCCATCATCCCCTCCTTCTCAACGGAGGTATAGAGGAGTTCGCCCGCGTACTTTTCTACGAGCCTTGCCGTTTCTATCAGCTTTAGACCGGTGGGCGTCTTCCAACCATCCACGACAATCTCGCCGCCGCGCGCGTCAACCGCGACGACCAGGCATTCACGCCCTACCGCCTTTACAAGTGCGTCAAGAAAAGCGTCGTTAACGGCAAAGCCAGATTCCGTGCGAAAGGCCGCTGAACCCACGATGATCTTTGTTGCTCCAAGGCTGACAAGCTCCGCCGCCTGACCGGCGCTTTTTATACCGCCGCCCACACGACATTCCGCGATACGCAGGAGCGGCTTTATCATATCAAGGTTCGAGCCGCTCCCCATGGCCGCATCCAGATCGATCACGGCAACTTCGCCGTACCTGTCAAATTCAAACGCAAGGGCCTCGCCGTCATCCCGTTCCAGGACCAACTCGGCTCCCCGCCTGAGCTGCACGACAGCGCCACCCTGAATATCAATAGAAGCAATTACCATTTTATATCCCAAACACCGGTATCCCGCCTGCCGTTAGCCCTGATTTTCCAGAGCCTTGATAACGGCTGCTGCCATCTCATTTGTGCCGACGATTCTTTCCGCAGCGCAGCCGGCTGTCCTGCCGGCTATATCTTTTGTGCGGAGGCCCATATCCAACGCGCCGTTTACGGAGGCCTCTACCGCGCGCGCCTCTTTTTCAAGTGAAAACGAATAACGCAGCATCATAGCGGCGGAAAGTATCGCGGCGAGCGGGTTTGCAATGTCTTTGCCGGCAATGTCCGGCGCGGACCCGTGTATCGGCTCGTACATTCCCGATGGGTACCTTCTGTCGGTTTCTTTAGCGCCTATGCTCGCCGATGCCAGCATACCTATGGAACCGGTCAGCACGGATGCCTCGTCGGAAAGGATGTCGCCAAAAATGTTGGACGTAACGATCACGTCAAACTGCCCTGGCGCACGGACAAGCTGCATCGCGCAGTTATCCACGTACATGTACGAAGTTTCTATGTTTTTGTATTCGCCGGCCATTTCAGCGGTTATTTCCCGCCAAAACCGCGAGGATTCCAGCACGTTGGCCTTGTCCACAAGACAGAGCCTTGAGCGCCGCCTGGCCGCCGCGTCGTAGGCGACCCTTAGCACCCGTTCAATCTCTGCCCGGCTGTAACGTTCCGTGTCGAAGGCCGTAGAACCGGGCGATCTTCCGTCACCGTCGCGTCCCCGCTCGCCAAAGTATATGCCGCCGGTAAGCTCACGCACGATCAAGAGGTCAAAGGTGGGCTTGCCTTCGACATGGCTAGCCGCCAGAACCTCGTCCTTTAACGGGCAGGCGTCCCTCAGCTGCGGCAACAGCGCGGCAGGACGCAGGTTGGCGAACACGCCAAGCCCGGCCCGCAAGCCCAGCAGTGCCCGTTCAGGCCGCATACTGCCGGGCAGGTTTTCCCATTTTGGCCCACCGACAGCGCCCAGAAGCAACGCATCGCAATGTTTTGCCGCCTCCAGGGTTGAGGCCGGCAACGGCTCTCCCGTCGAATCGATTGCTAGCCCTCCCGCCTCAAGTTCCACAAAGTTAAAAATATGCCCAAATTTATCACCCACAAGGTCTAAAACGTCGACGGCCTTTGCCGTGACCTCCGGGCCTATGCCATCGCCGGGTACCAGCGCAACAGAATAATTCATGTCGATAGTATAACGTAACATGTAGCCGCATACTAGGTTGAAAACGATGCAAGCCGCGGAGTGGTTTTACCAGCCCTGTTGACCAAGGGGCGCATACCGATCTAAGCTAGATAGTACAAGCGGTCGTCATATAACGGCATTATCCAAGCTTCCCAAGCTTGTGACGCGGGTTCGACTCCCGTCGACCGCTTTTTACTTAATTCCTTATTTAAAATCTGTACTTGCCACGCCGTTTAACCTCACCGGTAAGGTTTTTGGCCGGGTACGAACCGCAAGAGCCGTAAACACATCAAGCTACACCATGCCGCGCACGATCTCCGCCACCGTTTCGGCAAGGCGGAGATGCTCCGGGGCGCCGAGGTGAACGCCGTCCGCCGGGCTAACTTTAATCACGGCGCCAGAGTCAAGGAAGGCAGCGCCGCTTTCCAGGCAAATTTGCATGTAAAAGTGTGACAGATGTTTTGAAAGCGCCGCGCTCCCCCTAAAAATATCGCCAAACACAGGAGAATCGAGCAACGGCGGCGGGCATATAACGAGCACCTTTGGCGGGCCGTCTTGGGGCCCTGTTTCGGAATATTGAATCGCCTTTACCAGGTTAAGCATACCCTGTGAAACATCGTAAGGTGACGGGTTAAATCGCCGCTTCAAGTCGTTCGTGCCTAGCATCACGGCGACGATGTCCAGCGGTTTGTGGCTTTTCAGTACCGGTACAAGGTGCCGCAGCCCGTTTCTGTACAATTCTACGGGATCATCAAAACAAGTAGTCCTACCGTTGAGCCCCTCCTCATCAACCCACCATTCCGCTTCGTCAGCGTCCCTGTTCAGTATACGCTCCAGCGCCATAGGCCAGCGTGTCCTGTGATCATAGCGTCCGCCCGTCCCCGGAATGTAACCGTACGTGTTTGAATCTCCATAGCAAAGTATAGTTTTCATAAAGTTTCCTTGTATTTACGGCCTGTTGGCAGGGGCGGACGCAAGTTCTCTGGCCTGTTTGATGTAAGCCGCCTGCCGCAGGTTCTGGGCGTATTCCTCCTCAAAATTGCCGCCGTCCAAACATTCCGCGATATGAAGCAGCATATTGGCAAAATGATTATCGGCTGGCATTTCCATATTTTCTACGCCGTCAGCCGTCTCAAAAATTATGCGCGGCCTGAATCCGGGCGGCGCTGTGAAGGCGCGGTTTGCCGTGATCTTTCCAACGCTGCCCCAGATTTCATAGTTGCACTGGTAGAAATTATCCATGCCGAACGCCAATTCCGCAACAATCCCTTCCGGGCAGTCCAGGTAAATACCGCCCGAAATATCGACACCGCTGTCTCCGTAACGCAATGTCGCGGCCTTCATCGTAAAATCATAGCCAGGCAGCATGAACTGTAAGGCCTTGAGCGGGTACGCGCCGTTGTCCAGCAGGGAACCGCCTCCCAAATCTTTTGAATATCGGATATTGCCCGCGGGCAGAGGCGGGATGCCAAAAGAGCTTCGGAACACCCTAACTTCGCCAATCTTTCGCGCGGCAAGCGCGTCAAGCACCCACCGGTGCTGTGAGTGAAAACGAAACTGAAAGTTCTCGGCAACCAGCAGCCTTTGCGCGCGCGCAAAGGCTGTTATACCTTCCAGTTGGGCGTACTCCGTAACCAGCGATTTTTCACAAAGAACATGCTTGCCGCTTTTCAGCGCGTTCATGATCCATTCATGGTGCATGGAATTGGGCAGCGGGATGTAAACCAAATCTATACCCCTGTCATGGATTATTTCATCGTAGCTTCCCCACCTGACACCGGCGTACAGTTCCGCAACGGCGCGAGCCTTTGCGGGGTCGCGGCTTGCGACTGCGACAAGGCTAAAACGCGGCGAATTAAAAAGCTCAGGGATCAGCGAGCGCACGGCGATGTGCGCGCAACCCAAAACGGCGGCCTTATACTTTTTTGCTGCCATTGCCAGCTACCTCCTGTTGAACCGGTCGCATATTTTTCATTCGTGATGACGTATATATGGTATATTAGCCGGCGGACAGTGAACAGTGACTTTTATAAAGCGGCGCACTGCGCTACGATTTTGTTATGCTACTACATTCCCTGTGCGCGTTAAACGACGGCGCCGTCAATTCGCTTGAAGAAATAAGCGCCCTGATAGAACGGCGAAACAGTGAAATAGCGTTTGATATAAAAACGGTTCCGTTTTCACGGCTTGATAACTGGATAATTGACGAAAACGGCTCACTGAAACATTCAAGCGGAAAGTTTTTTTCTGTGGAAGGCATCGAGGTGGAGATGGACTACAGGATGCCTCTCCGCTGGACGCAGCCTATAGTAAACCAATGCGAAATCGGTTATTTAGGCATAATCGCAACGGAACTTAACGGGGTTCTGCATTTTTTGATGCAGATGAAGGTTGAGCCCGGCAATATAAACCATGTACAGGTATCCCCCACCCTACAGGCAACCAGAAGTAATTTCCGCCAGGCGCATCACGGCAGGAAGCCGTTCTACCTGGACTATTTCGAAAACGCCTCCCCGCGCGAAATAATTGTCGATCAGCTTCAGTCTGAGAGCGGCTCATATTTCCTTCGCAAGCGTAACAGAAACATTGTCATCATGGTTGACGGCGGCGTCAAAGTCCATGAAGATTTTTGCTGGATGACGGCAGGCCAGGTAAAGGCGCTGATGCAGCTTAACAACAAGGTGAACATGGAGGCACGTTCCGTTTTTTCACTTCTTAACCCGCGCCGGCTCGCGCTGCCTTTCCGCGGCGCGCACAAGCTCTCCAGCTTTGGAAAATCCCTCCTGCTGCCGGCGCGTACCGATCACAGCGTTCATTCAATGGATAATCTTTTGTCATGGATTACGGGAATAAAGGCGCGCTGCGATCTTACTGTCCGGCCATGTCCCATAAACAAAATGACCGACTGGCGCATAACCGAAGATGAAATTGTCCACAGGGACAATAAATATTTCAAGATTCTGGGAATAAAGGTTTCTATTGCAAGCCGTGAGGTTGCTTCGTGGTGCCAGCCCGTAATTAAACCAGTACAAAATTATTTATGCGCGTTTGTAATAAAAGAGTTTCACGGCGTTCCGCACTTTATTGTGCAGGCAAAACCGGAATGTGGTAACTACGATGTGGTTGAACTTGCGCCCACCGTCCAGTGCCTTACGGGTAACGACGAAAAAAGCACGCTCAATGTTCCGTTTTTTGATTATGTACGGAACGCCCCGCCGGCGCTTATACTTCATGATACGCTGCAATCGGAAGAGGGGGGCAGGTTTTATCACGCTCAAAACCGGTATATGCTGGTTATGGCGGACGAAAGTTTTCCCACTGAAATACCGGAGGGCTACGCATGGATGTCACTGAGACAGGTATACACGTTTTTGCGATTTACCAATTTTGTCAACATTGAAGCGCGCAGCCTTATCGCCTCGCTGCCCTACACTCCCATGAATTCCCAAACATAGGCCAGCTTGCACCAAACATACACAGGCAGCGGAGTCATTTGCCAACTAGTTGAACTACCGCCTTAATACACCAGGTTGACCAATGCCTGAGAGAAGAACGGGACAAAGGTGAGCAACAGCAGGCAGACAAGCAACAGAATATAAAACGGCACGGCCTCACGGATAAAGGCGGCAACCTTGCACTTGGTGATACCGCAGGTTACAAACATCAGTGTCCCCATCGGGGGCGATATAGCGCCGATAGCGTTATTAAAGATGAATATCATCGCAAACTGAATATCGTTGATACCGAAGGCCCGCGCCACCGGTACCAGCAGGGGAACCAGGACTATCATGCCGGCGTTTCCTTCGATAAACATCCCCACCACCAGAAGAAACACGTTTATGATCAACAGGAAGACATATTTGTTTGAAACCGAGGTGATGATAAAACTGGTCAGCCGTTGGGGAATCTGTTCCCTTGTAAGGATCCATGCAAAGGCCGAGGCGGCCCCCACTATCATCATGATTGACGCGGTGGTAGCCACCGTTTCCTTGAGGGCCTGAAAAATATTGGAGAACGAGAATTCCTTGTAAATAATTGAAAGCGCCACCGCGTAGACAATCGCCACTGCCCCCGCTTCGGTTGGGGTAAACACACCCAGCCTGATTCCCCCGATGATGATGATCGGCAGAAGGAGTGGAAAAACGGCTTCGAGAAACGCCTTTTTTAGCGAGACATGTTCCGTCATCTCGTTGGTATACCGGCGCCGCAGGGAAATAATTCCCACAAGTATCATCATGGCAACGCAGAGGAGAAGTCCCGGACCAATACCCGCCACGAAGAGCCTCCCGATCGAAACATTTGCGATGGAACCGTAGATAATCATCGCTATCCCTGGTGGAATAAGTGGTGTTATCATGGCGGAGACCGCTGTAACCACCGAGGAAAATTCCCGTGAAAAGCCTCTTTTTTCCATTTCCGGCACCAGCATCTTGGCTTCCATCGCCGCATCGGCCAGGTTGGAACCGGAAAGCCCTCCCATGAGGGTGGAAAGCAAGACGTTAACCTGGGCAAGCCCGCCGGGAACCTTCCGCATCAACACTTCGCAAAACCGCATGATCCGGATGGTGACTCCCGAATAATTCATAATAACCCCGCTGCACACAAAAAATGGAATCGCCAACAGGGGTATACTTTCGATCCCGGCGATAACCCGCTGGGCCATGATTTGAGCGGGAATACCCGGGCTCAGGATAAAATAGGTTACCGACCCTGCCAGTACCGAAACAAAGACGGGGATTTTCAAAAAAAGCAACAGCAACATCACCGCCGCGGCGGCAAAAATAATTCCAGAACTCATCGTTATTTTTCCTTTACGAAACGTTTTCGTAACACCGTCAGGGTATAATTAACCATCATAAATACGCAGCCAAGCGGAAAGGCGGAATATGTAATAAAATGGGGAATATCCAGAATATCGGTGGTGCGCCTTGTGGCGTACATCTGCCTTACAAAGGCGGCGCTTTGCAGGGTAAAATAGATAAAGACCCCCATAGAGATTACATAAATAAGCCATTCAAAAATTTTTTGCAGCTTAGGTGGAAACCGATCGACCACAATATCAATTGCTACATGGCTTCCGGTTCTGAACCCTGCCCCGGCGCCGAAAAAGACGATAATCACTATGCAGAACAATTGGAATTCTTCGCCCCATATTATAGGCTTCCTGATGAAGTAGCGCATGATAACCCCAAAAAAGGTATACAGTATCAGCACAGCCAGCATTGTACCGGAAATAATAAAATCCAGATTTACAAGTATTTCTCGCCATCTTTTATTCATAGGATCTCCTTTAAAAATAACAGCTCTCTGTTTGACGGGGAAGAGTTGTCCGGGGATTTTACCCGCGGACAGCCCCCCCCCCCCCTCGGCGGCGCAGGGGAAAGGGTCGGGAGTGAAATTAATTCACAACTTTTGCACGGGATACCGTGTCATAGAGCCCTGGAGACCATCGTGAAGTAAAATCCGGCAGGCTGTAAAACTGTTTGGCCTGATTCTGGAACGGGACTATATCTATTTCGATAATTTCCACACCATCGGCCTTGAATTTGGCCAGGGTTTCGGCTGTAAGGTTCTCCTGAAGCCTGTTGTTAAATAGCCCTGCCTCATCCCCTGTTTGCGTTAGGATATTCTGTTGCTCAGGGGTCAGGCTGTTAAAGAAGGCGATTCCGCAAAGCCAGGTGGTAAAATTCTTTACATGGGCATCCAGTGTGAGGTACTTGGCAACCTCGTGGAATTTACCGTTATACAGAACCGGCAGGGGATTTTCCAGCCCGTCAACCACGCCCTGTTGCAATGCTGTATAAACATCACCCAGAGGCAACGGGGTGGGAGTAGCGCCCATCACCTCCAGGCCCTTCACCTGTATAAGGTTATTGGGAACCCGGATTTTTAAACCCCGGAAATCACTCACCTGGCGGATCGGTCGTTTGGCCAAGGTATGCCGGTCACCGTATATCCAGTTTGCGGTCAGTACCTTGAGACCCTTACCTTCCATAATTTTCATTTGGGTTTTCCACCAGTCGCTTTTGGTCAGTTTCCAGGCTTCGTCCCAACTGGCAAAAAGATAGGGGCCAAAGGTGATCCCCAGATCCGGTACACCACGGTCGGCGTAGAAGGCGCCGTCGGCAAGGGTGATAACATTCATCCCCGCCAACATCTGATCGATGATCTCGTTTTTGGAACCCAACTGGCTGGAGGGGAATATATCCACCTTCATGGAACCCTTTGACCGTTCCTCGATCAAGCGTTTCCATTCATGGATCGCCAAATCAACTGGCTCCCCGGGGTTATTTTCATATCCGATTTGAATAACCACGGGTTTCACTGTTCCAGCCGTGCCGCCGCCGCTCTGGGCTTCTCCTGTTGCCCAAACATTCCCCGCCGCGATCAAGGCGGCCAGGGCAAACGATACCAGAATAAACTTTTTCATAAATTCCTCCTAGAATTTCTGATTAAAACTCAAGGACAACCTTGAGTGTAGAAGCCGCATTTTTGTAAAAATCCGCAAAGGCCCGTGCGCCATCAACGAAGGAATAACCATTGGATTATACCTTAAACTTTTACAAGTAATCACTATTCCTCCCAAGCTAAAGGGTTACCCCATCTTTAAAGACAGCGATTTCACGATACCCGTTTAATTCATTCTGTGTTTTCCTGCGCCCCGACGCGACATCAACGATGAGTTCCAAAAGAGCGGAACACAAGGGCTCCATACCTTTGTCAAAAAGGGCGCCCGCGTCAAAGTCTATCCAATTTTTCTTTTTCTCCGCCAGGGCCGTGTTGCTGGAAATTTTAACCGTGGGAACCGGCGCGCCCAGCGGCGTCCCCCGGCCTGTAGTAAAGAGGATGAGGTGGGCGCCCGCGGCGGTCATGGCCGTGGTAGAGACCATATCATTGCCCGGCCCTTCCAGCAGCAACAGCCCTCCCCTACCGGGAACTACCCGTTCGCTGTACCGATACACCCCGCGGACCGGCACCGTCCCCCCTTTCTGGACGCAGCCGCAGGATTTGTCCTCCAGTGTCGTAATGCCACCGGCCTTGTTTCCCGGTGAAGGATTCTCGTACACCACCTGGTTGTGAGAGCTGTAGTATTTTTTGGAATTCACGATGAGGGATACCGTCCGGTCAAAAGATTCTCTGGTTTCGCAGCGATCCATTAGAAGCTGTTCCGCGCCGAACATCTCCGGCACCTCTGTCAGTATGACGGAAGCCCCCATGCCGCACAGGGCATCGGAGAGGCGTCCTACAAGGGCATTGGCGGTGATGCCGGAAAAGCCGTCCGAGCCACCGCATTTGAGACCTATTATTAGCTCCGAAAGTTTCGCCCCTTCCCTACCGGACTTTCCCGCGTGGGCCGCCAGCGTGGTGAGTAGCGCCTTGCCGCGGGCGATTTCGTCCTCACATTCCTGGGCGACCAGAAATGCCATACGCCCTGAATCTTCGGCATAGGGGCCCAAGGCTTCCTTAAAACCCTGGAGGGTATTGTTTTCGCATCCCAGGGCCAGGATCAGCACCCCGCCCGCATTGGGATGTTTAGCCAGGTCCGCCAGGATCGTTTTGGTGGTCTCATGATCGGCGCCCATTTGAGAACAGCCGTAAGGATGAGTCCAGGCGTACACCCCGTCAACAAGCTGGCCACCGTACTCCCTATCCGCCCATTGCGCCAGGGTTTCAGCGATTCTGTTCACGCAGCCCACCGTTGGGACGATCCATATCTCATTGCGGATCCCGATACGGCCGTCTTTACGGCGGAAGGCCGTGATTTCAAGGGCCTCTCCTTGAGCGGTCTCATCCCGCCTGGCCGCCGGGCGGTAACGGTACTCCGGTGTTTCAGAAAGCAAGGTCCGCAGGTTGTGGGTATGCACGTGGGCGCCCCGGCCAATCCGGGCGGACGCGGCGCCAATGGGAAATCCGTATTTAATTATCCTATCCCCCGGCTCAAGGTCCGCGAGCGCGATTTTATGACCGCCGGGGATGGGGTCTTCAACAGTGAGGGCAGTTCCCCCGTCAGGAGAGGGCAGACTCTCTCCTTTTTTCAGCGGGAAAAGGGCCACCGCCACGTTATCCTTTTCGTTGATTCGGATCACTTTTTCTTTCCCCATACCCTAAACAAGTCCCCTTAAATGCCGAGCGGAAGGGGCTTCAGTTTTTTGATCACCGGTTTCATGAGTCCCTTCCGACAATGTTCCACCCACTTTGTTGAAGCCAGTAGAGGCTGTTCCGAAACTGAAATTTTGGAACAACCCCAGTATACAATGGTTTTAGAGCAAAAACAATTGCCGGAATCATTTAACCAGGATGAGCAATCCCACTTTCTGAAATTGTTTAACACAGGCCCCCAGTTTTTTCCCTGTACTTCTTCCAGAAACATCAATTTTTATATTAAAACCCTGCTGGAATGTAAAGACATGGAAGCGTCCCTGCAAACCAGTCTACTACCATTTTTCGTGAGTATTTACTAATTCTAACCGCCCCAAGGGGCGGGGTATTAGACCCCACTGCGAATAAACGCATCCTGGGGGTACTTAAATACCTGGGAGAACACCTGCGGAAAGCACTGCCGGTGAAAAACCAAGCTGCAACAATTTTTGCTGAAAGGCGGGAGGCGGCGGGGCTGAAATTGAGCGCGGGAAAGGGCTAGTTTCCGGGAAGACGAGGCGGCAGGCGTGAAGGAAGAAGGGCGGGCGTTCCCTGCCGCCGTACTTGCGGTCCCCGTACAGCGGGAAGCCGCGCGCCGCCGCTTGTGCGCGGATCTGGTGCCGCCTGCCCGTAGCGATCTCGATAGCGGCAAGGGTAAAGTTACCTTGAAGTTCGAGCGGGAAGACAAGAGTCTCAGCGCAACTGGCCGCCGGGCCCTCACGCGGGCCGCCGCGGGGTGCGGTAACGTAGGCCTTTTGTGCTGAGTTGGAGTACCCGATCCGATCCCGCCAGAGCTGCTCGTCATGCAGACCGCCTTCGAGCAGTGCGATGTAAACCTTTCGCAACAGGCCGCTCCGAAGCAATTCGCTGAACAACCTTGCGCCCGAAAGAGATTTCCCAAAAACGATGACGCCGCTTGTAGACCTGTCCAGGCGGTGAAGCGGGCCCGGCGTAAACGACAGAGAAGGCTCTATTTTTCCCTCAAGGTACCCAAGTACCAGCGCGCCAAGCTCCTCTTGCGTAGCAATCCCGGCAGGTTTACAGATCGCAAGTATCCCCTGACCTTCGTACAGTACCTCTATCCCGTTCCCGATCGATATAACGGAACCGGCCTGACGCCGTTCCTGACGGCAGTTTTTCCCGCGCACAGCAGCCTCCGCTATGTCCAGGTCCGGTATTTCAATGGACTGGCCGCTCTTGACAAGGCATGCCTGCCCAGCCCGTTTGCCGTCAACCGAGACCAGACCCTTGCGCAGCAGCCTATGTATGGCCGAAATAGGAAGTTCCGCGCAGGCCTTCCGCAATACCCTGTCGAGCCGCCGCCCCTCATCGTCAGGCCCGGCCCGCAAACGTACAGTACCCATCCGATTCAGCATAACCCAAAAAGCGGATACTTGAGCAGACCTTCCGGCGTTGCCATTCACCTCCAATTC
>JAITIR010000129.1 GCA_031279285.1 Spirochaetaceae bacterium
TTATCCACAGGCCGGAAATTTACGCGGAGTTTGCCGACTACTTCGGCTTCCCCGCCACCGTCAATATCCCCGCGCGGGCCCTGAAAAAAGACGCCTCCTATTATCAGGCGGAGGAGCTGAGTTCCGTGGAGCTTAAAGACGATGTGGGAGAAAACCTGGCGCTCTACGATGCGGCCTGGCTCTCCATCCGCGTCGGCGAGTAACAGTTTTACTGCGCCCGCTGATTTGTTTTTGAGTTGGGCGCATCCCCGGGCGGCTTTTTCCACCTGGTCAAAGGTGCAGTATTCCGCGGTGGGGAAACCGTTCTGCTTCTGGAAAATCTTGAGCAGAAGCTGGCTGGAACCCCGGTAGGCGGTCCGGTTCACCGCGTTGCGGGCCGGCTGGGTGTCGGCGAGGCCGTTCCTGCCGGTGAGGCAGGAACGGGCGCCTGAGTCCAGGGCGGCGATAAACTGCTTGCGGTCGTGCTTGGCGCTGATGATGGCAAGATCGTTCTGGCTGACGCCGAAAAAGTCGGCGGGGATAGGGTTTTGTTCCCTGGGGGAACCGGAGGGCATGAAGGAATCTGACAGGGGAAACCTCTTACTTTCGTGTTCAGAGTGATTAACCGGCTCTAATCCGGCTAAACGTACAACGCACACTCCCAAAGTAAGGGCGGCCTGAAAATTAACCAATATAGAATTTATTCCATATTGAAAAAATTACCGGCCAGGGGAAAATAGGATTGTTATGTTGAATGTGCATATACCCAAAGATTCATTTTTCACCCTCTGCGCGAAAGGGAAAATCGAATATAAACAGACCGTGGATGATCGGGGAACTGCGGAATTACCCGGCCATAACCCTGCCCAGCGTAAAGCAGAAGGTCGGCGTCATCTACCGGGCGAAGGGCCGCAGGGTGGACATACTGCGCCATGTATGGTGGAACCTGGAACAGCTAAACGGGAGGAAGGTGTATGCCTACGATACCTTCTTCTGGCAGAAGGTCGGTTGTCTGCTGGATAATTACCATCGCTTGAAATCGGCGGCGACAAAGGGGAATTTGATGGCGCTGAGCGGCTTCTGGAATATTATCAAGATGTTAAGACTTTTAGGCCCAAAGTAAAATTTATATACGAGAAACCTGCAATTTTAGGTTATGTGGAGTTTTTTCTCACTTAAATTTATCGTTAATGCCAAAATCATAGGGGGGGATAATAATAGGGATCCTTACAACTCCGCCGCCAGAAGCACAAGGCCGTGATAGAAAGAAGTCTTGAAATCCGGTGAGGCATACGCCCTGCCAGCCCTCGCCATCGCGTCAAGCTGCTTTTGAGAAGGGTAAGCGAGCGGGTACAAACCATGCATATAGGTCACAAAGGCCATCATAAACGCCTGTTTTACATCCGCCGGGGCTTGGGGGAAAAATTTAGCAAGGCCGCCCCCGATGGTTTCAAAGGCGGCTCCGGCTTCTCTTTTGAACTCCGTCAGTTTTTCTAGCCGGCATTGGTTTTCGATGTTCGTACAAAGAATAACAAACAACCGGAGCATTTTGTCATGGGAGGCCACTGTCTCCGTCAAAAAAGCGCAAAACGTCTCCTTGGTCATTGTTTCAGCGGTATCAATCCCCTTATGTAAAGCGAGATCCCAATCCCCCATCTCCCTTTTCAGGAGATCGAGCAGCACTTCGTCCTTTGTCTTGTAATAGAGATAGATGGCTGGCCGTTTTATGGAGGTCAACGCCGAAATGGCCTTGAAATGCACCCCCGCATAGCCGGACCGGCTGAACAGGGTATCGGCGGCGCTGATAATCTCTTCCTTGCGGCTCAAAATCTGTTCTGTTGTCCGGGCCTTGATAAAATCCACGTTGCGCTCCCATTCCTCATCTTGACATGAATTCTCAAAAAAATCAAGGGAAACCATTGACACGGTGTTATTCATTTGATATATTATTAATGACGTAGTGTCATTCATATAACTTGAGACGGGGAATGAATGACATTATGGAATATAATGTCATTTTAGAGGAGGATCACACAAATGGAATTTGTAACGCTTAACAACGGAGTTGCCATGCCTGTCCTGGGCTATGGCGTGTATCAGGTTAATCCGGCGGAATGTGAACGCTGCGTACTGGACGCTATTGCAGCCGGTTACCGTTCCATCGACACCGCGCAGAGCTATATGAACGAGAGCGGGGTCGGCGGCGCAATCTCAAAGTGCGGCGTTGACCGGGGCGATCTGTTCATCACGACCAAGTTGTGGATTTCCAACTACGGCTATGAAAAGGCCAGGCGGTCAATTGATGATTCGCTTGCCAAGCTCAAGACCGGCTATGTTGACTTGCTGCTCCTGCACCAGCCCTTCGCCGACTACTACGGCGCGTATCGCGCAATGGAGGAAGCTCAGAGGGCCGGCAAAGCCCGCGCAATCGGGGTGAGCAACTTCTACCCGGACCGTTTAGTTGATATTGCCACCTTTGCCGGGGCCAGGCCGCAGGTCAATCAGATTGAGACTCATATATTCTTACAACAGAAAAAGGCCCGTGAGGTTCTGAAAAAGTACGGCGTTCAAGCCGAGGCGTGGGCGCCGCTTGCGGAGGGGCGGAATAACTTTTTCTCAAATGAGGTTCTCCGCGGTATCGGCGCGAAGTATGGGAAAAGCATAGCGCAGGTTGCGCTCCGGTTCTTAATCCAAAACGGTATCGCCGTCATTCCGAAGTCCACACACAAAGAGCGTATGGTTGAAAACATCAGCGTCTTCGACTTCACGCTCTCGCCGGAAGACCTTGCGGTAATCGAGGCTCTTGACAAAGGTGAAAGCCTGTTCTTCCGGCACGATACGCCGGAAGCGGTGGAGATGTTCGCAGACTTTGTAAAAACGCGGGGGATTTGAACATGAAACAGCGTAATATTGCCGTATCGGCTTTGACAGGAGCATTGGTTTTTTCTGTTTTAACCGGCTGCTCCTCGTTGGCGAAAGGGAAGGAAGGCATGGAGACGCCGAGCGACGCGCTGGTGATTGTCGAACAAGGCAACTTCTCGGCGGGCGGCGCCGTCATTTCCAGCGACGGCGAGTTTGATCCAAAGGTTCCGTGGTTCGTTCCGCAAGGCGGACAGACCCGGCACGGCGACCATGCCGACGTGTTCTATCAAGTCCCGGCTGCCGCCAATGCCTACGCGATGGTCTTTCTGCACGGTTACGGACAGTCCCGGCGAAGCTGGCAAATGACCGCCGACGGGCGCGAGGGGTTTTCAACG
>JAITIR010000003.1 GCA_031279285.1 Spirochaetaceae bacterium
GGTCATAGCGGCCAAGAGCCGTCGCCAGAGCCGTCGCGAGATAACTCCGGTTCAGCCCAGTTACCGGTACGAGCCGGTCCAGTAATTCCTCATCTCCCTTTTTTTGACGCCTTTTGATACTCCTCAAAATTGGCTTTGAGGATTTCCCGTCTGCTATGCATATCCAACCTCATCTGCTCCATCTCCACATGGAGCTATTATAATTTGGACTAGATTTTTAGTTATTAGGCAGCCGCTTTTTCGACTAGGTTTTATTTTTAGGCATCACGGGGGCGCAGTGACAGTTGTCGCAGTGAGCCTAATTCACGGATCTTTTGTTCACAAGTAAACGCAAATTGGAGACTTCCCCTCCAAAGGGTCACCTTACGTTAAACCAGCACCCGTTCTATGTATGGATTCAGAAATGCGCGCGCTCCAGCGGCGTACATCGCGCGAAACGGGATAAAGCCGCCAGTTCTGTAGCTTTCGCGGCTTTCCGTGATGTCTACTATAGTAAAATCGTAGGTTTGGCCCGCCGTCTCTACGCCCCCGTCAAGCGGCTTGAGGTCGTACATTGACGCGCCGAGGAGCCCGAAGTCCAGCACGGCGCAACGGCGCCTGCCGCTTTTGCGCGGAGCGGCCTCACCGCCAAAGGCCGTATGGCCGGCATTTTTCACTGGCGCAATCATCTTTTCACGAATCTCGACAATCTCACCGTACAGCGTAAACGCATCGTGGTCAAATCCTTCAAGCGGGAGAGCGGATGAGGAATCGTAGCCAAAGAATATGCCCTCGCCCATGCGCAACTCGGTAACCGCACCGCCGAGTCCCCCCGATTCCAGCAGCTTGTACACGACGGTTCCGCCGACCGATACGGTTGGCAAGCCGTTACGGCAAGCAGGCAGCGCGGCGGCGCAGTCCGCAAGTTCCCTCACAATGGCAACGTCGGGCATCCTTCCGGAAAGGCAGGCAAAGTTGGCGGCCACACCGGTAACACGCGCGTTGCCGTAGTGTGCCGCTATCGCCGGTATGTCACTCATATAAAAACCGTCACGGAGATCGCCTGACTCGGCAACGAGTACGGTTTCAGGACGCATATCCCAGGGTAGCGCCTCGACTGCGGCAAGAAGGGTTTCGTCCGAGACGAAGATTCTGTCGACTCGCCGGGCCGGAGCAAGACCTGGTATCGCAAGTATATATTTCAGCGTAGTTTTAATCAGCGATCTTTTACACCGTGGAGGCGGAACAAGATCAGGGTGGGCAAAGTTTACCGCATTCGTATCCGCAATGGAATCAACGCTGTTTTCGCAAAGCAACTTTACAAGGCCCGGATAGCTTGTAGAGAATTTGGTAACGACAGTCAAAGATACGGATTGTTTTTGACATGTATCCAAAACCTTTTTAAGGTTTTTTATAATTATGTTGCCATTTATCTCAATATATGACACTTTTGTATTATAGCACTGTGTTTGTTTTCTGTCGAGACGCTTTTGCGTCTGCTAAATATTCTTAGATAGAAGGTATATTATGTCTAAAGGTAAAATCAAATATATAAAATTAATCATAGCAGTCTGTATTACAAGTTTAACATTATTCAGCCTCACATGCGCGACAGGCGGCGCTGATTACAACGGCTTAAACCCTGATGAAGCGATTCCGGTTTTGGAGAATCTTAGGCAGGGAAAGCTGCCCGGCGGACTCCGTTACTACATATATGAAAACAGGAAGCCTGAAAACAGGGCCTTTCTTACCTTGGCCGTCAACGCGGGAGCGGTTTTAGAGGAAGATGACGAAAACGGGCTAGCTCATTTTGTTGAACACATGGCGTTTAACGGCACGGCCCGTTTTTCCGAGTCGGAAGTTTTAAACTACCTGCGTTCGCTCGGTATGCGTTTCGGCGCGGACATAAATGCCTATACGACCGCGGACGAAACCGTTTACGGGATAGAAGTCCCTGTCGAAACGGACGATGCCGGAATAAAACGGATCCCCGGTAAAGCTTTGGATATAATTGAAGACTGGACCTCGGCGATAACTTTTGCGCCGGAAGCCGTCGATGACGAACGGCGCGTGATCTTGGAGGAGTTCCGGCTGCGGAGGCTGGGACCGGAAGGCCGTCAGCAAAAGATACTCTGGACGGAATTGCTGGCCGGCTCACGTTACGCGAAACGTGATATTATAGGCTTGACGGAAATAATAGAAACCGCTCCGGCGGAGAGACTGAAAGGCTTTTACAAAAAATGGTACAGGCCGGAAAACATGGCCCTGATATTTGCCGGCGATTTTGACGGCAAGGTGCTTGAAGAAAACCTTACTTCATATTTTGACATACCGGTAGGCACGGATACATTTATTCATCCTGAATATTCCCTGCCGCCGCCTGTAAAAAATAATATTAAAGTTGAAATATCTACCGATCCTGAACTTCAGTATACGAGGGCCTTGTTTTTTTACAAACAAAATTATAAAGAAAATAAAAACAGCATCGCCGAATACCAGCAAACGATGATAGACAATTTAATAGATAGGATGCTGGTGGAACGCTTTCAGGATACACTGCTCAATCCGCAGTCTCCGCTCGCCGCCGTCAATGCCGACTTTATCAGCATAGTTCGGCCTTCACGTTTTTATACCCTCAGCATGGTGAGTAAACCGGGCATGGTTGCGGAGGCTATGGACGAAATGCTGGCGCTGACGGAATCGGTAAAACGGTACGGTTTTACAAATACGGAAGTCGAAAGGGCCAAACAGTCACTGCTGTCCGATATGGCAAATCTTGCCGCCGAAAAAGAAAAAAGCGAGTCATATTTCTTTGTCAGAAAATTGACGTTGAACTATTTGGAAAACTTTTCCATACCTGACGCCGATTGGGAACTGGAAACGATAAAAAGATTACTGCCGGCAATAAGTAAAAATGATATTCACAAAGCTATAAAAAATTATTTTGTATACAACGATCTTTTTGTTTTTATTTCTGCGCCGGAAGCCGAAGCGGAGAATATTCCACCGAAAGACGCCATAATAAAAAAGGTAAAATCCACGGGAAGCCTTAAAATAAAAAGGCCGAATGATGCTGTCTTTGATTCGGACCTTTTGGACAGAACGCCTGAACGCGGCAACATTGAAAAAGTAACGATCAACGAAAATACAGGCATTGTTGAATGGGAACTTGGAAACGGGGCGCGGGTATTGCTGAAAAGCACTGAAAACAAAAACGATGAGATTGAACTTTACGCCGTATCGCGCGGCGGAGTAGCTGCGGTTCCGCTGAAAGATGTGGTAGCGGCAAATGTCGCGCAGGAACTCTTTAGCGCGTCGGGAGCCGGCCCCTGGCCACGCAAGGAACTTACAAAAAAACTTTCCGGCAAGCAAGTTTCTTTTTCCTTTACCACAAACGATTTTACGCGGAGCATACAGGGTTGGTCGAATACAGCCGATCTCAAAATTTTGTTTGAATTACTATATCTGAATTTCACCGACCCAAGAATCGATCCCGAAATTGTTCCTGTAATAATTGACGAGTACCGAACGATGCTTACCCAGCGTTCCAAAAATCCCGAAGCGGTATTCTTCGACGAAATAAAAAAGATAACGTACAACAACAATCCACGTTTTATGCCGCTTACCGTGGACGACATTTCCAAAATTGATGCGGAGGCGGCCTTTGCTTTTATAAAAAAATGTCTCAATCCGGCGGATTATACGTTTGTAATTACAGGCAACATAGACCAAGAAATCATGTCCAGCCTTGTCGAAACATATATTGCGTCAATTCCGGCGTCGGCAGATTTTAACCAATGGTCGTCCCCCTCCCCGCCTGTCGTAAGGCCCGGAAAAATAGATACGGTGTTACGCAGTGGAAAGGAAGAAAAAGGCTATGTTTACTCGGGAAGATTCATTGCAATGCCCTTTAACGAAAGTACTACGATGGTATGCAATGTGCTTTCCGAATACCTTGATATTATTCTTGTGGAATCTATTCGCGAAAAATTAGGTGGAGCCTATATGATCGGCGCGTCAGTTTCGCTTTCGCCCGTTCCGCCTGACGGAGAACTCTGTTTTGAAATATACTTTGCCTGCGATCCGAAACGCGCAGTGGAATTAAACACGGCTGTGGAAGCGGAACTGGCAAAGGTTGCCTCAGGCAGTATCAACGCGGATACTTTTGGCAAGGCGCAAAAAGCGCTCGTAAAGAATTGGGAACAGTCGATGCAGAGCAACAGTTATTTGAGCAGAACCCTCGCCAACTATGCCGTTATTTTTAATATACCGGCAGAACATCTGTTTAAACGTCCCGCGACATACGAAGCTCTGCGTCAAATTGATATGCAGAATTTGATGAAACAGATTCTACAGCGCGACCCAGTAACCATCATGATGTACCCCGCAGAATAGTAGGCAGGCCTGCACAGAATTGCACGCGGCGCTGCCTTGACACGCCGCTGTGATGCGGGCAAAAATAGGCGGGTGGAGAATAGATGCAGGCTTTGATACTTGCCGCCGGGATGGGGAACCGGCTTGGGCGCTATACCGCGGATAACACAAAATGTATGCTCCCGATAAACGGGAAAACGCTTATAGAACGCGCTCTTGACGCGCTCTACAGGGCCGGCATACAAAAATGTATTATTGTCACCGGCTATAAAAAAGAAAATCTTATCGGCTTTCTTGGGAATAAATATAGAAATATTTCGATAGAATATATCGTAAATGACATCTACAACAAAACAAA
>JAITIR010000086.1 GCA_031279285.1 Spirochaetaceae bacterium
AACACGTATACCGCGTCTTTCGTCTGAACCACCGCGTCCGCACGGCCCGCCGCGCTCCGCGCCTCCGACTCGGCGAATTGCCCCAACAGGGTGAACACAAGGTAGAATATCGTCTGATAGTACTTTTCCCCCTTCGCAAAATATAAATCGTAGGGAACGCCGGAAAAAAAGGCTTTAAGCTGCGTTAAAAAGGCGTCCACATCGCCTGAGCGTATGGCCTTGATAAATGTCCATACGTTAAGGCCCTTCGCGCTGTCATTTGCCGGAAAAAGGTATTTGTATAAACTGTTCAGGAAACCGTACTGCACCTCTTCGTTGGGAAAGCCCAGGGTGTATGCGCGGATCTCTTTGTCATAGCCGGTTATCGTTAAATAGCCGCTCTGATACAGAAGCGGCGCCGGCGTCGCGTCGCCCGGTTGATAATCGTTTATCGCGGATTCGGACATTTCGATTCCATCCTTGAACCGGGTGATGTCAAATCTTGTCCGTTCCATTTCCCTGAACAAAAAGGTAGGCGTCCCCGTGGCAAACCAGTAGTGCTGTATGTCGAGATCCGCAAGAACATTCAGCACGCTGAAGGGGTTGTACACGCTCTCGCTGTTCTTCGCAAAATGATAGCCGTTATAGTTCTTCCTGACAGCCTCAAGGGTCTGTTCAAAACTTTCCCCGTTTTTCCGGGCCAGCGCCTCCAGTTCCGGCTTGAAGTTTTCCAGCAGCTCCTTTTCCGTTATGCCGCAAAGGGCGGCGTAGTTTTCGTTCATCCCTATTTCTCTTAACTGGTTCAGATCGCTGAAGATGCTCACCTTGGAGAAGCGGGTAACGCCGGTGAGCATCACAAAACGCAGGGAGGCGTCGGCGCTTTTTAGCACGCCGTAGAATGGCTTGAGGGCGGAACGCAGCTCCACGTTCAGTTTTTCATCGGCCATGCTTTCCAGCAGGGGCTTGTCGTATTCATCCACCAGCACGACCACCTGCCTGCCGGTTTTTTCGTGGATGTCCTCGATGAGGCGCTTGAAACGAATCGCCACCGGAGCATCCGGCGGCGATTCCGGGTTGGACAGTCCGTGATCTTTTTCCATTTTTTTGAGGCAATCGGCAATGAAATAATGCAGGGAGGCGACCGAATCGTAGCCCGAGGGGTTAAAATCGAAGTGAAGCACGGGGTATGCCGGCCATTCGGGTTCCAGATCGGCTATGGCAAGCCCGTCAAACAGTTCCCTTTTGCCGAGAAAATAGGCTTTGAGCGTGGTAAGCAACAGGCTCTTGCCGAAACGGCGCGGGCGGCTCAGGAAGTAGGGCTTGCCCTCCCTTGCCAGTTTCCAAACAAAGGCTGTTTTATCAACATAAACATAGCCGCTTCTGCGGAGATCTTCAAAATCCTGAATGCCTATGGGCATTTTGCGGAGAGGTTCCTGTTCCATGCCTTGAGTATACCACAGCATGGACAAAACCGCCAGCGACCGTCTGGGCCGCGCTGCCCTTGCAAACCCCCGGCTAATCCGCTATACTGGATATAACAAGAAAACCGACAGGAGGCCATGATGTCCGATTCGGACGGCGGCGGTAGTAGCCGCCACAGACAAAGTCCAAACATTTTACAGCGCATGGCCCTGATCCGCTAAAATCACCCCCCGGGGTTTCTTTTGCGGGCGGGCCGCCAACAAAGGAAACCGGCATGGAAAAAGAAACAATTTTAGAGCTGCTGGGCGAAACGCCCATGAGAGTTGCGGAGCTGCGTTCAACCTTTTCGACGATGAACGTGGTGAATATCGCGGATCTTTTCAAGGGCGAGTCCCCGGAGACGGATCTGCGGATCTTCCGGCTTTTGCCCAAGGGGATCGCCGCGGAGGTGTTTTCCTACCTCGATCCCGACGAACAGCAGATGCTCATAGAAGCCCTGTCTGACAAGGAAGTCAGATATATTATGAACAAGCTCTTCATGGACGACGCGGTGGACCTGATTGAGGAGATGCCCGCCAATGTGGTAAAACGGGTTCTCCGGAGCACCAATCCTGAAAAAAGAAAAATTATCAACGAAATGCTGATGTACCCCGACGACTCGGCGGGCAGCATTATGACCACCGAGTACGTGGAGTTGAGCGAGGACATAAGCGTCCAGGAAGCCTTTGATGAAATACGCAGAAACGGCGTGAACAAAGAAACTATCTACACCTGTTATGTGATAAGCTGCGACCGGCTTCTGGTTGGGGTGATATCCGCAAAAATACTGATGCTGTCCAAGCCAAGCGACAAAATCGGCGATCTTATGGACACGGCCTTTGTGTACGCCCATACCACGGAGGATCAGGAATTGATAGCCGGGCAGTTCAAAAAATACGGCCTCCTGGCGATGCCCGTGGTGGACAACGAAGACCGCCTGGTGGGGATTATCACCGTTGACGACGTGGTGCATATCATCGAAGAAGAAAACACCGAGGACTTTGAAAAAATGGGCGCCCTGAAGCCCTCCGAGGAACCCTACCTCAAAACCAGCGTCCTCGCCCAGGTCCGCAACCGCATTGTGTGGCTCCTCTTTTTGATGCTCTCCGCCACGGTAACCGGGGGGATCATTGCCGGTTTTGAAGACGCGCTGGCGGCGCTGCCGGTCCTTATCGCCTTTATCCCCATGCTCATGGACACCGGGGGCAACGCGGGAAGCCAGACCTCCACCCTGATAATCCGCGGCATGGCGCTGGGCGAGGTGGGCTTTAAGGATATTGCGGCGGCGCTCTGGAAAGAAATCCGCATCGGCTTTCTCTGCGGCCTTATACTGGGGCTCATCAACTTTGCCCGCATCTATATAAGCAACGGGAAAAACAGCCTCCTGGCGCTGACCGTGACCATCAGTTTATTGTTCACCCTGATGATAGCAAAGACCCTGGGCTGCTTTCTGCCCATGCTGGCCAAGAAGCTGCGGGTGGACCCGGC
>JAITIR010000034.1 GCA_031279285.1 Spirochaetaceae bacterium
TCCGGGTAGTACCCCGAATCGACGAAGAAGCCTTCCTCAACCGCCTTGAAATAGCCGCCCGCTTCCAGTATCTCCTCCATGAAGAGGCAGGCGCGTTCCTTTATCTCCCGCGCCTTTTCACGCAGGGGGCCCTCGTCTTTCAGTTGAACCATGTCCATAAGCCCGTCCAGCCCCATGAAGACCTGCTTTGCCGTGTCGCAGGCTTCCACATTGTATATGTGCCAGGGGACGTTGCGGCCCTCGTCCGGCGTTATCGTTGACTGGATGTCGGAGCTTGTCAGTTTGGAAACAAGGATATTTAGGACGTGCGTTACCGTGTTTTCGCGGGCGGAAGCCTCCATATACTTGGTGTTCATCTGGGCCCGCATACGGTAATCGCGGCAAAGGTCGCGTAGGGCCACCGCGTACGGCAGGTCCATGAAAACACAGGGGGCGGGCGGAGCGGTCGGCGGCACGGTAGAAAGGCAGATGTTTGAATTCTTGATCCCTACCTTCGCGGAAAAGAGGCTGTTTATCGAATGTTGGACGATAAGTTCCGGCATGACCTTCCATGCCTCCCGCGCCGTCGCGTTCGCGTTGTGCGCCCCATCAATCTGGGCCATACCAGCCCAGGCCATGATCCTTTTCGACTCGCAGGCATCGACAAACGAGCGCACCATGTTGATATTCCGGTACAGCACGTTGTACTGCGGGTCCTGGTGGGCGCCGTTTATCCCTTCCTCCGCGAACAGCACGGCCACCTCCGGCCCCGCCACGCCTGAAACGTAGGAATGGTAGTTGATGGGGCGGCCAACCTCATCCTCTATCATGTCCAGCGCCTTACGCTGGGCGCGAATCTGCTTGCGCGTTATCGGAACGCCGCCCACGCCCTGAGGAGTCCCCTCGATAAGGCCGTCTATGTGCGACTGCCCCGCCGTCCTGATCACCATGATGTGATCCGCTCCGTGCCAGGCCGCCATCCGCATACGCCTTATGTCGTCCTCAAAACGCCCGGACGCTATCTCCGTCGTGATCACCGGCAGGGGCTGCGGGTCTATGCCGCCAAAATACTTGGCGGACGGCAGCGGCACATCCTTTTCGAGCGGCTCGCTTGAGTCGCTGTAGTTGAAAGGCCCCAGCCTTTTGGATGCCGCCGCCTTGCGCCAGGTCCAGCCCCGCCGCCGTGGGCGGTACTTGTCCAGGTCTTTTAGAATATTTTCTACGTCTATCTTTTTATCCTGTTCCAGTCTTTGTGTATCCATATCATTTTCCTCCGGCCCGTTTGAACAGGGCGGCAGCTTCGTCCCAGCCTTCGCCGTTTACCAGCATCGCGCCCGCCTCTTTGACGGAAACCTTCTTTGAGCGGGCCAGCTTGTACACGACGTGCCCCGCGCCCTTGCCCAGCAAAGCCCTGTCTATGCAGCCGTTCACTATTGACTTGGTGTCCGGTGACGAAAAGCCCATGCGGAGCAGCACGGACCTTTCGATAGACGGCGAGGTATTCTTCCGTCCAAGCTCAAGCAAAGGCTCCACCACCTTGCCCGTCAGTTCCCAAAAATACTTATACATATCTTCATCGCTCATATTTGCAAATTTCTTTCGCCGCTCGTTAAAATCATCATGCCTTTGCATTTTTGCCTCCAGATAGACCGGTTTCGGCGTCAAGCTGAGCTATAACGCCTTTAACAAACTCCGTGTTCCCGCGGGTTTCCTCCGCCAGGAAAGCGATATCCGCCTCGTCCGGCGTTTTACCGTAATTTTTTACCGCCGTTTTGATAAGCGAGGCGCGTATGTGATCCAGATCGATCTCAGTCGCCTTGATCAGAGACGGATGGGACGGCAAGATCAGGTTTACGCCGGGCTTTTCATCCACCGGATCTCCAAAAAACACCTCGATTCCGTTGGATTTCGCGAAAGAAAGCTGGGGTTGGACGTGTTTCCCCGCCCCCGTGTACTCCGTTTCCTGTACCAGTATGATCGCGTCCACCGGCATTTCCTGCGAAAGGGCGAACGCCGCGGCAAGCGATGTGTTGCCCGCCGGCCCCTTTTCCAGCCCCTCAAGGCTTGCCAGCGCCTCTGTCATGTAGAACACGGCGCCCTGCGTTACCGTAACATAGCGGTCCATATAGCGGAGCGGGCGGGCGGCGGAACGCGGCACGTCGGAGCGGTCTGGCCAGGCGGCAAACGGCACGCCGAAACCGGTATGCCCCGTCGTGAACGATTTTTTGTTAAACTGCGTGTCCGAGGCCATGTGTAGGCCCGCAAGGTTCACGCTCGCCCCAACAACGCTACCCCTGTACATAGCCTTACGGAGTCCACGCGCGGTACCCGTAAGGTTGCCGCCGCCCGCGTTGGTGCACACCACCACGTCCGGGTCGCGTCCTAGTCTTTCCCTAAACTGTTCCGCTATCTCATAGCCGAGCGTTTCTATGCCGGCAATGCCAAATGGCGTGTAAAGGGATGCGTTAAAGTAGCCGGTTTCTTCCAAAAGCAACAAGAATTTGTAAAACAACTCCGGCCCCACGGACAACTGCACAACTTCCGCGCCAAGCGCCTCGCATTTCCGCGCCTTTTCTATGATCTCAGGCTGCCCCAAGCCTCTGGAATCGTAACATTCCTGTACGACGATACATTTCAGACCCGCCATAGCCGCCTGGGACGCGACAGCCGCACCGTAATTTCCGCTTGTAGCGGAAATTACACCCTTAAACCCGAGTTTTTTCGCGTGGTATACGGAGGTGGCCGCCCGCCTTACCTTAAAACTGCCGGAAGGGTTTGCCGCCTCGTCCTTGATAAAGATACGTGCCCCGCGTCCCGGCCTCTTGGCACACTTCCGGGCCAGAGAGGTCAGATTCCGCAACTCAATCAGCGGCGTATTTCCGACATGAACCTCCCGCTGTATCTTACGCATCTCGTCCAGGGTGTAGCCCGTCTCGCGCATCATCCGCTCGTAATCAAAGGCTATACCGCCGCTCTCAAACTTGTCGTAGTCTATCCCTACGGACCTTTTCATAATTTCGCCCTTGCGGGCCATGACCGAAGTGTAATCGTTTCCGCTCATTCGCCGCCCCCCTCAAACCCGCCGGCGGGCGTCAACAATACTAGCCACAGGTAAGCGCTGTTTTTCACTCCGTTTCTCCTTCAAACACTATGCGGCGCACCTGCTCGCTGATGTCGAGCAGTTCCGGTACAAAATCGCCAAAACCATGCCGGTATGTCGGGTTTGCCTCCAGCAGCGTCCCTTTCTCCGTCCGTCCCGTCCGCGTTGTAACCCGCGCGGGCCCGCCAGTCTCCGTGTCCGCCTGCAAACGGCCTTTCACCCACATCTCAAGCGGGGCGCGTTTCGTGTCTTCCGGCACCTGTGGCGCGCGTTCTCCCGGCTCAAGGATTATTCTGTGTATAAGAACCCATGTATTTTCTTTTACCAAATTTAGCCTCCATCAATAAGTTTGTCCAGAAATTTCAATTTCTGGACAAATTCCGCCGAAAATACCGCAATTTTACAGCGGCAATGCGAGAGTTACCTTACGATCTTTGCTTCCTCGCTGATCATCTTACGCATATCGCCCATGATCGCGTGTGGAACGGGCAGGGAGAGCATAGTATGCAGCCCAGGACGGGCGTTGATCACGTGCGGAATCATGTTTGACAGCATCGCTATCGTGCCTATGCCTCCGGGAACCTCAGGCGAGTTTACCATGTTAATGTTCGGCGTCCCCTGAATTATCACATAATCGCCGGTTTTAACGCCGGCCTGCTCCGGCTCAATCTGCTGCGGATGGTCCATTTCTATTGTGAGTTTGCCGCCAACATAGCCCTGCCCCTTCATAGCGCAGCCGGCGACGTTCCCCGCCTTGGCGAAACCGTAGGGTGATTTGCGGTCGGTCCCGGTGATTATAGGCTCCATCGACTGTTCAAAGCCGCTCAGTTCCCAGCCGAGCGCTTCGGAAATCATTCCGATAGATTCGGCAAAACCCACGTGCCCTGACAGCTTGCCCGTACTGACGCCTTTTTGGAACTCTTCCGGCGTGATGCCTATGCCCTGTTCCTCCATCACGGCGGGACCGAACGGCGAAAGGCTATTCACGCGCCGCGCAACGATATGATCAACGCTTTTGCAGCAACCGGTCATCAGGATCACAAGCAAATCCATGATCAGGCCGGGATTTATCCCCGTACCGAGCACGGACACGCCGTTAGCCTTGGCGATCTCGTCCAGCTTTTTCGCCAGTTCCGGCTCCCGGGCCCTGGGATACGCCATTTCCTCCGCGCTGGTGATACAGTTAATCTTCCTTTCCAAAATAAATTTTATCCTGTCAAAAGCCTTCGCGGTAAACGAATCGGTGCATAGCATCACCACATCCGCCGCTTTTTCTTTTATAACATCTTCCGGTAAACCGATTGTTACATCCGGCCTGTCGTCCCGTTTTACCGGCAAAAAATCGTACATACTCTTGCCAGCTTTACCGGGACGCCCAGCAACGCCAACAATATCAACGCCTTTCTTTTCCAGCAGCATTTCCGCAATGCCGGAACCCATCGCGCCAAGTCCCCAAATTATAACTTTAACATTTTGCATAGTATCTCCTTAAAAACGATCACTAAATAGAAATTTTCAAACCAACCTGTGTATAGGTATATAATATATATAAAGGGTCTTTATCGTCAAACAATCTTTTTTCTATAATCATGCATATATAATGCATGATTATACTATATCACAATTTTATATTTTTCCTGTATGTGGGGGGTAGGGGGTAGTGTACAAAATGTAGAGTAGTACCTAAGGGCTTAAATCTGTCAATTTCTGGCAGGAAATTTTTAGGGAAACACTGATTAACTTGACGCTAATCGCGTTTCCCTAATGTATTTGCTCATTTCATTGCGCAAATGGGGTAAACTTTGTTTACCTTGCGTTAAAGTAGCACCGATTGCGCCAACGCGGTTGGCGCATGCACCAACGCGGTTGGTGAATTCTCGATTGAATAATAAATCAGTGCTTCCTTAGAGAAGTTTGTAACTCATTATCCTGTAAGAAGTTACGATACAAATTTGTTTTGCCGACTTTTCAATTTATTTGAGATAGGTGAGGCTGTTCCAAAACTAATCAAGTGTGCGCTAAACGATCCCGGAATAGCCGAGTGTACGGTTTTGGAACAGCCTCATGTAATTGAAAATTAAAGAAAAGTTCTTACAATTCGTGCAATCAGCAAACAGTGTTACGTCCGTCATTGTGTAAGGCGAACGGCTGCTAGTTGTTAATTGTTGACGGGTATGCACCGGCGCATAATTTTTGTTCGAGCAAGAGCGCCGCTTCCGATACAAAGGCGCGCGGCGTTTCTCCATCAAATTTTTCATCAAAGAGTATGACGGCCGAGCCGTCCGCACCGCGGCCCAGTACAACGATGCGCCTGCCCAGGTATACCGCTTCGCGGGGATCGTGAGTCACCGCGATCACAAAACGGTCTTCGGCGCTCTTCAACTTCCGCACCGAGTCCATAAGCTGAATACGCAGCGGAATATCGAGGGACTGGAATGGCTCGTCCATCAGGATGATTGGGGCAGGGTACGCCCAGGCGCGCGCTATCGAAACCCGCTGCCGCTCCCCGCCGGACAACTGATCGGGGTAAGAACCTGCGTACCGGTCAATCGCGCTTTCCCGCAGGAAAAAACGCGCCCTCTTCTCAGCCGCCGCCCGGCCAAGCGGCTTTACGATCGGCAGCATCACGTTTTGCAACACGTCCAGGTAGTGAAGGAGGCGCGCTTCCTGAAATACGAAGGAGGCCGCGCCGCCGGATGCGGGGGCACCCTCTATCAGAACACGCCCGGACTCAGGCCGCAGCAACCCGGCAATCAGCCTCAACAGCGTCGTCTTGCCACAGCCTGATGGACCCAGTATGACGACAGGATCGATATCGCCTAAATCGAGAGAAAAGTTTCTGAAAATCTTTCTGGCCCCAAAATCAAAGTCAAGATTCTCTATGCCGACTTTCATACCGGCCATGTTTCATTATCCATTGTTTTTAAAGTTTTTACCGTTTTTGCATCGTTCTCCAATATAGTTTATACTATATGCGAGCATGTCCCTTGGTTTACGCTCCATTGTTTCTTTAAAATTCAGGCCTCACATTATATTCCTGTATATATATTTTTTGTAAATTTTTGTTTAGCGGCAAAAACGCCATGCGATATATTTAATCCTTTTAACCTGTGACAAATTTTAGTCTGCAATCAGAATAATCCGCGGACGGTTCTTTTTTATCCCTGCCTACGTTAGCTTCATTTTTTGAACGATTCGGCGTACTTGTCGGCCTCGGTTTCCAGTTCGTTTTCCAATTCCATGGAGAGCTCTCTCTTTTCGGCGATTTCCGAAAGGATGCCGGACCTTTGCGCCCGGAGATGTTCCAAAAAACTGCCGGAAAAGGCGGGAACGGAGGCGGTGTCTACCTTTGACATGCAGCCGTGAATCGCTATACAGAGCAGCGCGACCTGTTCTTCCATCGCAAACGGCGAGAACTGGGGCTGCTTAAGCAGTTCCATCAGCCGCTCGCCCTGTGCCAGTTTTTCCTGCGTTATCCTGTCAAGATCGCTGCCGAACTGGGCGAAAGCGGCCATCTCGCGGTACTGGGCCAGATCGAGGCGCAGGCGGCCTGAGACCTTCTTTACGGCCTTGTACTGGGCCGCTCCGCCAACGCGGCTGACGGAAAGCCCCACGTCAATGGCCGGCCTGAAACCGGAGTTAAACAGCTCGGAATTGAGGAATATCTGCCCGTCCGTAATGGAGATCACGTTTGTCGGGATGTAAGACGATATGTCACCTGCCTGCGTCTCTATGATGGGCAGCGCCGTTATCGAGCCGCCCCCCTTCTCCGAGGAAAGTTTTGCGGCACGTTCCAGGAGCCGTGAGTGCAGGTAGAACACGTCGCCGGGAAACGCCTCTCGTCCGGGCGGACGGCGCAGCAGCAACGAGATCGTCCGGTAGGCGACGGCATGTTTGGAAAGGTCATCGTAAACGACGAGGACATCTTTCCCGTTGTGCATGAAGTATTCCGCCATCGCGACCGCGGAATAGGGAGCGAGGTACTGAAGCGCCGCCGAGTCCGAGGCGGAGGCGAGCACGACAAACGTGTAGGCCATCGCACCTAAATTTTCCAGGTTTTTGATGATGGCGGAGACCGCCGATGATTTTTGTCCGATCGCGCAGTACACGCAGTACACGCCCTTACCCTTCTGGTTGGCTATCGCGTCGACAGCTATCGCCGTCTTGCCTGTCTGCCTGTCTCCGATGATCAGCTCACGCTGACCGCGGCCTACCGGTATCATCGAGTCGATCGATAGTATGCCGGTCTCCAGCGGCTCGTTGACGGGAGAGCGCTCGATCACGGAGGGGGCCGGGGATTCAACCGGGTAGTAGGCGGCGGCCTCCACGGAGCCCTTCCCGTCGATGGCGATGCCGAGAGGGTTTACCACCCGCCCTATCAGGGCTTCCCCGACCGGCACGGACGCTACCTTTCCCGTGCCGCGCACCTCCTCGCCGTCTTTGACAAGATTTTCTCCGCTGAACAGCACGCAGCCTACACCGTCCTCCTCCAGGTTAAACACGATTCCCTGTGCGCCGGAATCGAATTCGACCAATTCGCCGTACACCGCCTTTTCAAGGCCGTGTACGGTCGCTACCGCGTCGCCCACCTGCCCCACAAAACCTATCGAATCGGATACCGGCTGCCCTTCCCATTCGGCTATTTCTTCCCGCAATACCTTAGTCAGGTCGCCAAAATTTATCATAGTACCATCATTAACGCATATTTTTTTTTCACTATCAATATATGGACAGCCGCCCAGGCCGGCATACCTGTACGCCGGACAGTGATTGCCGCTTTTGTTTTGGCGGAGACTTTTTACGCGCTTTTTACGCACTTTTTGCGCGCATTTTGCGCGGAGGCTCATCCAGGGAATTTTCCTGTGTGCATACCGGGCGTCCATACCCAACAGCGAAGAGAAAAAAGGCCGGACAAGTGGGGTTCCCCGGATCACAGCCGGCAACATGTGTAACCGCAAATTGTTTAACTCGATAACAAAAAAAACCGATAAATGATTGGGGTCGTATATACCGACCCCCTGATACGCAAACGTGAATGAAACCGATCGTGTGAACGGACGGTCTTTAAGATAAGGGTTTGACAAAGGTTTAGTAAACCAATATACTGATACAAACCGTAAATTCACGATTGAGCATAGTAATAGGAGAAACCGTATGAAAACAGGCAGTTCAAAGTTATTTTGCCTTGTTCTTTTTGTAATCTTGTCGGCAATTCCGGCCTTTAGCGACAGCAATACCATCGCGCTTGAATCGATAATCCTTGATAGTTTCGATGGTACGCCTTACGTAATTGAAGGGGAGGAGTACAAATACACCTGGAAAGTTTCCGGCAGCAAATTTTCCACAAAAACCGATGCCCAGACATTCCCAATCATCAGTCCTGTAGCCACTGCCCCGCAAGCCCTGTTAAGGCAAAAAGATAGTTTAAAAAGTATCGGCATACAGGGGGCTTTTGACCGGCAAGGCTTCAACTGGATAGACATTTACCCGACCTTGGCGGATGGCGACGGTCAGCCTGTGGAGATACCCTTGCGGGGACGCACACGAGTAATAGACGTATGGGTCTGGGGCTCGAACCTAAACTACAGCATAGAAGCTTATATTCGTGATAACAGGGGTATCATACATTCGGTGCCGCTGGGTAACCTGAGATACGTTGGCTGGCGGAATCTTCGCGCCGATGTTCCATCGGGGATACCGATGATTTCTACAGTACTGCCCCGTTCAATCGATAGCACAAAATTTATCAAATTCAGGATATGGACAAGCCCCGGAGAGCGGTCATACGTGGATGTTAAGCGGGATGTAACCGGCAAGATAACCGAAATAGTTCCATTCTATGTTTACATCTCCCAGCTTAAAGTGCTGGCCGATATTTACGAGACTGTTTACGATGGCGATGAACTTTCGTATCCCAAAAATACAGAAAAACTCTGGGCAGATGCCGGCGCCAGCGCCAACTAGAAGGGAGGGTTAATAGATATGAAACGTACTATAAGTGGTTTGATTGTTATTATTTGTGCCGGAGCCTTGTTCGCACAGCAACAGCCTGCTGCCGAGGTAGGAGCGCCTGATGCTACCGATATTAACAATGGTGTGCCCCAGACGGAGCTTTCGGAAATTTCGATAGACAAATTTGAAATGGAAGGTTTTTGGCGCGCGAACATATCGTCCGACAGCGGCTTTACAGTCAGCCGGTTGTTTGAAGGCGGCTCAAAAGACAAGACGCCGATCGAAGGCGAGGCCGGGCTTGATATACCTGACAGCAAGGTTTTGGGCGTAAAGGTTGATTTTCTGCGACGCGGCTATACTAGCTTGTACATCACCGCTGCCCGTCCGATACCGGTAGAAGGCATAGTCAAAACCATATCGCTGTGGGTCGCCGGGCGTAACTATAACCACAAGCTTGTACTGCTGTTACAGGATTTTTACGGGCGCGATTTTGAAATTCAAATGGGCCGTCTAAATTTCCAGGGCTGGAAGAATTTGACTGCCGTTATACCGCCCCAGCAAGAGTTGGGAATGAACGGAATCGTTCAGCAAAACTACCACTATAGCAACATTTCGGGCCTGAAAATAACAGGTTTTAGGATTGACTGCGATCTGATGGACACCTACGGCGCATACTATGTTTACCTCGACGATCTGCGTGCGGTTACCGATCTGTTTACAGAAAACTTGCGCGACCCTGACGATCCTATAGACGACTGGTAGACTCGCATCGCATGGCATACTTAACCGGTTTTCATGCGATCGAGGAACGGATCAAGGCTTCCGCGGCAACCTGTGTACTGCTTGCCGCAAAGCCTGGCCCCAGGGCGCGTGAAATCGCGGCGCTTGCCGTTGCGCGAGGCGTGCGTGTGCTGCGTACCGGCACAAACGAGCTGGACCGTATTTCGCCCGGTCACCGCGGGCTTGCGCTTGAAGTTGACGATAGTGGACCAGCGGGCGTACTTACACTTGATACCTTCCTGGAATCCGTTAACGGTAAAAAAAATGTTCTTGCCGTGATGCTGGACGAAGTAACCGATCCGCATAATTTTGGCGCGATTCTGCGTTCGTGCGATCAGTTTAACGCCGATATTGTAATCACCCGCAACAAACGTAACGCCAGACACGCCGATACCATCGCAAAGACTTCCGCGGGCGCGTCCGCCTGGGTACCGTCCACCGAAGTCGCAAACCTGCCGCGCGCCATAGAACAGTTAAAAGGAGCCGGTTTCTGGGTTTACGGCGCGGATATGGGTGGCAGCCTAATATACAAGACAAATTTTCCGGGCCGCCTCTGCATGATTCTGGGCGGTGAAGGCGCCGGTTTAAGCCGTCTTCTCCGTGAAAAATGCGACGCCCTGATCGCCGTACCGTCACGTGGCCGCATCGACAGCCTCAACGTTTCCGTCGCTGCGGGCATCATACTGTACGAGATTATACGTCAGCGCGGCGCTTGAACGTACAGGCAGGAGTTGAACAAGCCGGCAAAGAAGCGGTTGCTGGAAAACAATTCGCGCTCTTTTTCGATACCTTTTTCCCAGCCATTTTCCCAACTTTCTTCACAGGCTACCTTAATGGCATCCCCTAAATTCCATTCTGCCGTCAGCATATTTAGCTCATCAGGCGATAGGTTTTCAAAAAAATCTTTTAGGATTCCGGCTATTTCATGTGCCTGCGCTGCAATGGGCTTGACGCGGACAAGCTGCGCCGCCGGCTTCTCGGAAACACGGCGTATGCACGATAGCTTTGGCAGTGGATACCTCCGCGCAGCGTTTTCCAGCATAGAAAAGGAACTGCTTCCGGAAATTTTCGCCGCGATCTACGACACGGCCCTTGAGTCTTTCTGATTTTTCCATGTTCCCAAAAAAAATTCGCAAACTACTTGTTTTTTTGATCTTTTTGCGCT
>JAITIR010000053.1 GCA_031279285.1 Spirochaetaceae bacterium
GCCAACCGCGTTGGCGCAATCGGTGCTACTTTAACGCAAGGTAAACAAAGTTTACCCCATTTGCGCAATGAAATGAGCAAATACATTAGGGAAACGCGATTAGCGTCAAGTTAATCAGCGTTTCCTTAAGGAACTGCACGTGCTGAAGGGCCTGTACGTGTAGCACAATTCGTCTTCGTAGCGTTCATCCTGTAAGCTTGCTGCTTACCACCTTGACAGTTTTTTCACAGTTGTGTATAAATTTAGTAGGTTTTGCGGGAATAGCTCAGTGGTAGAGCGCCACCTTGCCAAGGTGGATGTCGCGGGTCCGACTCCCGTTTCCCGCTCTATCTTAATAAGTTTTAAGAGGGTATTGTGGCTGTAACATGGGAAATTACACATCTGGAGAATTCAGCGGTAAGACTGACTTTTACATACAACAATGCGGATTTGCGCGCCAGGTATAACAAGATTGTCAGTGATTTTTCAAAGGACTTGCACGTAAAGGGCTTTCGCAAGGGGAAGGCGCCTATCTCTGTGCTTGAGCGCAAATTGGGCAAGGCTCTTCAGGAGGATGCGCTCAATTCGATCATTGCGGACACTGTAAATGAAGCGATTAAGGGAGATGATTTCCCAAAAGACGCCGTCCCGTTGCAGTATTCGGAACCCCAGGTTGAAGGGGAACCTAAACTTGATCTTTCCGGGGATTTTGTTTTTTCCGTCAAGTACGATGTAATGCCTAATGTCAAGCTTGGTCAATGGGAAGGTCTAGAGGTGGAAGTAGAAACCGCCGAGATCACCGATGCCGATATTGAACGTGAGTTGGATACGATACGGGAACGTAACGCGATCGTGATGGACAAGGATGATAACGCGACGGCGGAAACGGGCGATGTTGTTACCGTGAATTACAGCGAACTGTCCGAGAGCAGCGAAGAAATTCCCGCATCAAAGCGGGAAAATTTTTCGTTCATACTTGGATCGGGGCGTAATCCATTTAAGTTTGATGATGAAATTACCGGCATGAAGAAGGGTGATACCCGCGATATTCAAAAAACATACCCGGAAGACTTCAACGATGCCGATTTAGCCGGTAAAACAAAGCACATCCGCATTACATTGGCATCCGTCAAGCGGCAGGAATTTCCCGATGACGATGAGCTGGCCCAGGATGTTGACGAAAAATTCGAGACGATAGCGGACTTAAAGAACGGTATACGGGAAAGTCTCGAACTAATGCTTCAAAATTACCTGAAAAAAGTCAAAGTTAACAGAATTATCGAAAAAATGGTTGAACAGAATCCTCCGCCTGTACCGGAATCTATGATTTCTACGGAAATACTCGCTTCGTTGCGGCAAACGATTGGAGAGGATAAGATGCAGCATGCGGATACAGTCCGTTTTACCCAAGAAGCGATGAAGAACGAAGTGCTTAGGCGGGAAACGACTAAAGACATTCAGGCGGCGTTGATCAGGCAAAAACTGATAGAGCATTTGGATATCAAGGTTTCGGATGAGGAAATGGAGAAAAGCTATGAAGGTATCGCGGAAACATCGGGAAAAACGCTTGATGAGGTGAAGGAAAGCTACGGGACGAGTGAGGAAGCAAAGGCTTACCTCGCTCAAGATATTAAACAGCTCACGTTGACTGAACTCTTACTGGAAAAAAACACGGTGAAAGCCGGAAAAAAGGTGAATTTTGTGGATATTTTTCCGAGAAATTCTTAGATTATAATTATGCATGAAAAAATGAATAGTCTTGTGCCCATTGTTGTTGAACAAACAGGCATGGGGGAACGTTCTTACGATATTTATTCACGCCTGCTCAAGGATCGTATCGTGTTCCTTGACGGCGAGATAAACGATTTAACGGCGGACCTTGTTGTTGCTCAGTTGTTGTTTCTTGATGGGCAGGATACGGAAAAAGACATAAGTCTTTATATAAATACCCCCGGCGGCACCGTTACGGCAGGGCTCGCGATTTACGATACCATGCAGTACGTAAAATGTGACATTCAGTCGATCTGTGTTGGGCAGGCAGCCAGCATGGGAGCCCTCATCCTGACGGGTGGAGCTAAGGGTAAGCGGATGGTTTTACCGTCGTCACGGGTACTGATTCACCAGCCCTGGGGAGGGGCCCAGGGGCAGGCCCTGGATATCGGCATACAGGCAAAGGAAATACTGCGGCTAAAACGGATGACGATAGATTATTTTTCAAAACATACGGGTAAGTCGGCGGAACAAATTGCTTCCGACATGGAGCGGGATTTTTATATGTCAGCGGAAGATGCGGTGGCTTATGGTGTTGTTGATAAAGTTTTAACGAGGGGGGATCATGGCAAGATTGCGTAATTCCAGTAACTCTGAAAGAAGTTGCTCCTTTTGCGGAAAGAGCGGAGACACGGCGCGGCGGCTGATAGCTGGCCCATCCGATGTATACATCTGCGATGAATGCGTGGAGGTTTGCAGGCGTATCCTTAACGATGGCGAGCGCGACCTTTCGAACCAGTTTACGGGCGACATACCGCGCCCCAGGGAGATAAAGGAGTATCTCGATCAGTTTGTTATTGGGCAGGACGATGCAAAAAAGGCGTTGTCCGTAGCCGTTTACAACCACTACAAGCGTATCGCGAATCCGGCAAACAACCCGGACGACGTGGAAATTGAAAAATCAAACGTACTGTTGATAGGCCCCACCGGTACCGGCAAGACTCTGCTTGCCAAGACTCTGGCGCGCAAACTCAAGGTGCCCTTTGCGATAGTTGACGCTACAACGTTAACCGAGGCGGGCTATGTAGGCGAGGATGTTGAAAACATACTGCTAAAGCTGATTCAGAATGCCGGCGGCAACATAGCCACCGCCGAGCGGGGAATCGTGTACATAGACGAAATCGATAAAATTTCGCGCAAGGGCGAGAATGTGTCTATCACCCGCGATGTTTCCGGTGAAGGTGTTCAGCAGGCCCTGTTAAAAATAATCGAAGGTTCCATCGCGTCCGTGCCGCCTCAGGGGGGACGCAAGCATCCGAATCAGGAGATGATAAGGATCGATACGACAAACATTTTGTTTATATGCGGAGGCGCCTTTGTCGGTTTGGACAAGTTCATCGAGCGGCGCGTCGTGCAGCACCCGATAGGATTTGGCGCGGAAACCCGCGATTCAAAGAATCAAAGTGTAAAGGAACTGTTCAAAAACCTGCACCCAGACGATCTTATTCGTTTCGGCATGATTCCCGAATTCATAGGCCGCCTGCCTATAACGGTTTGCCTCGACGAACTTAAAATCGAAGATCTAAAGCGCATCATCACTGAGCCGCGCAACGCGATAGTGAAGCAGTACCAGGCCTCACTTGCGATTGATGATGTTAAACTTGAATTTACCGAGGATGCGGTCAATGCGATAGCCGAAACAGCGATCCGTCAAAAAACAGGAGCGCGCGGGCTGCGGGCCATAGTTGAACGCCTGATGATAGACACGATGTTTGAGCTTCCCTCCCAGCCAGGGCAAAAGCGCGTGGTAATCTCGCGGGACACGGTGGAAAAATTCCAGCCGCCCGAAATCATCTCGCTGGCAAAGTCGGCTTAACGCCGCCGGCCCGCGCCAGGACCGCCCAGTCCTGGCGCGGGCCCTGCCTTCAGGCCTCCGCAACGATGAATGCCATACAGGTTTTAGTCCCGGATGAGGCAAGAAAGATTGCCGCGGGGGAAGTTATTGACCGGCCCGCTTCCCTTGTGCGTGAGTTTATTGACAATGCCATAGATGCAGGCGCCGTCAATATAGATGTGTCGATAGAGCAGGGCGGCATAGCCTGCACAGAGGTAAGTGACGACGGCGGCGGCATGAGCCGTGACGACATCGCTCTATGTTGCCTTACCCACGCTACTAGCAAGATAAGAAGCCTTGCCGATTTGGACCGGCTCTCTACGCTCGGTTTTCGCGGGGAGGCGCTGGCGGCGGCGGCGGCTGTAGCCCGCCTCGAAATAGTAAGCAGCACCGACGGCACCAAGGCGTGGCGTCTCCTGGCAGGGCCGGCCTGCGGCGACACCTCACCGGAAACTTACAGGCCGGAACCGGCGCGGCGGACACGCGGCAGCAGTGTCCGCGCAAAGAACCTGTTCGACACGATGCCTGCCCGTAAACGCTTCCTGAAACGGGAAGGCAGCGAGGCCGGTCTCTGTAAACAGACCTTTATAGACAAGGCGCTACCCTTCCCAAATATCAGCTTCAGGTTTTTGCAGGACGGCAAGTTAAAACTGTTTTTGCCCGCCATTGACGGTTCCGGCGCTACGGCCCAATTCAAAAAACGCTTTGCTGCCGCCGTCATGGACGGCGGCGATGAGCGTTTTTTACACGAAATTGCGGCCTCCGGCAAGGATTTTTCTGTAAAAATCGTGATAGGCGGCCCGGAACTGTACCGGAACGATCGCCGCGGGCAGTACATCTTTGCAAACGGCAGGCGTATCAACGACTTTTCGCTGATGCAGGCCCTTGAATACGGTTCACAGGGTTGCTTCCCGAACGGTTTACACCCCGTAGGGGCGATCTTCCTTGAAGTTGATCCGTCCAGGGCGGATTTTAACATACACCCGGCAAAACGCGAGGCGCGTTTTGCCGATTCATCCGCCATTCACCACGAAATCAGCTCCGCGCTGAGGTCGTTCTTCCGTCATTTAAACCTCAACCGGCAGCCGCCGCCCTTACGCCAGGAGGCGTTTTCGTTTGAGGCTTCCGGCCGGGGCGGCGGGGATTTTCGGGGACGGCCGGAAGCCGGCGGTGCGGAGCTTGAGCGGATACTTGGGGGCGAATACGACTTCACGCCGCCGCTCGGGTGCGGCAGGGACGGAGGGCTTTTAGATCCGGAAGATTCTGACGACTCCCCGGCAGGATGCGGCGCGGCGGCAGAGGTTTCCAGCTTACGCTATGCGGGCCATGTTTTCGGCCTCTTCATACTGGTTGAGGATGGCGAGCGGCTCTACATCATAGACCAGCACGCCGCCCACGAACGGATACTGTACGACCGTTTTTTGTCCGAACCTATAGCAAGGCAGGATCTGCTTGTGCCGATAACATTCCTCACCGAAAGCGGCGCGGACGATGACTTTCTCGCGTCGCATAAAGAGGAACTGGCAAAACTCGGCGTGATTGTAGAGGGCGGGCAGGGCTCATGGCGCGTGGAGGCGCTTCCCGCGCTGTGGCGGCTGGGAGACGGCGAAACGGTGGACGCAATACTCGGCCTGCGCGCGGCGGGCGAAAGCATCGCGGAACGCTGGGCGGCGACGCTGGCCTGCCACGGCGCGGTACGGGACGGCGATTACCTGGACGGTGAGACGGCGCTCGCCCTGGCGGAGGCGGCGCTCGCCCTACCAATCCAACGCTGCCCGCACGGACGCCCCATACTGACCGAAATAAGGCGGAACGAACTGTTTAGAGCCGTTCACAGGTCTTCATGACGCCGAGCCGCCTTCAGTCCTGGCGCAACGCCGCGCCGTACCAGGTCGCGCTGCTGGGCATTTCGACGATTGTCCAGCCGGTCAAATCATAGGAATACGCCGCCTTGTTGCCGAGGTTTGTCGCCACAAATTTGCCGCCGTCATATATTAAATTCCAAAAGCTTTCACCCGCTGAAATTTTCTCTGCCTCAAACCACGCGGCCCCGTCCGCGGAATGAACCTCCGTACCGCAAAACAGCGTTAAGCTGTTTTGCCTGACGTTTTGCTGTTTGCCTAACCCGATAATGAAGGGTAGGCGGGGGTATTAAACCCCAAGACAGAATAAAGCGTTGCCGGCAATTAAACATTACAGGTCTAAATTGCCAAAATGGCAAACATTTGCAGCGTGTAATTGCCGGGCAATTGGGGCAGGTGGAAATTTATGTCAGCACGTACCGCAGGCCGTTCAGCACCTGTTCCAGCAGGAATAGGGCGCCCTGTTCGCCCAGCAGGGATTTTTCCGTTACATCGACGTAGCTGATGGAGGGCATCGCGATCTCGATACCGCAGAACCTTTGTCCCTCCAGGCGCAGGGCGGCTATCGTGTTCGCGTCCCCAAAGAACAGATGGCAGGGACTCTTGATCAAAGGACTCGTCAGCGCCCCGCCCCGGTTGATCGAATCGAGGTAGGTTTTCAAGCGGGGTGCGAAGGGGCTGTAGCCCTCGTCGTTGAGGGAGATCGCTTGCGGGATCATGCCCAGGTAGGAACTGAGCCACCTGGTCAGGGCGTAGGCTGTGGAAGGCTCGGCCTTTAGCGAAAAGAGCGCTCCCTTGGGAAAACCCAACAGCGTGGTGAACCGGGCCAAAAATCCGTATGCCCGCGCCCGTGCCTTCTCAATACAGTCCAGCGCCGGAGCGGGGTCCATATCCAGCGCGGCGGAAACCTGCCGGAGGAAACTCTCCGTCCCGTCAAAACCCAGCGGCGGCCCTTCCTCCGCGACAAGCGCCGGCGTACCGTAATCGGCCCGCAGCTTCTCCGCCAAGTCCATGCCGTATTCGGGGTAGACCACCACATTCAGCGCCGCCTGCCCCAGGCGGGCAAGGGACGCCGCCTTGTCCCCCGCGCCCGGGACGGAAAGGACATCCACACCGCAGAGACGGAGGAGCCGTTCGAGCGCGTGGCGGTCGCCCTCGTGGTAACGCTGGTAGATGCCGAGACCCAGCAGGTTCACCGTCCGCGCCCGCCGTTCAGGGCATCTCCCCGCCGGCCCCCTCAGGGCGTCAATAGCTCCGGCAAGGGCCCGCTGGTAGCCCGCGCCGAAACTATCGGAAAAGCCGGCGGCTTCAACGGTAAAGCATGGCGTCCCTCGCACGGTCCGTTTCAAAAACCCGGTCAAGTCGTCCCCGATAAGGGCGGCGCCGGGCGAATTGATCACGGCGATAAGCCCGTAGCCTCCTCCAGCCGCCATGCGAAGCAGCCGTTCCAGTTTTTCCCTACCCGAAAAGACATAATCATTGCCGTCCAGGTAAGTTGTCGGGATGCGGGGCATACCAAAGTGGAATTCACTGAGGGGGCTCAGCGGATCCCCCTCAAAGCGCTGAAACTGACTCCCCGCTATCGCGCTGTGGTAGAATTTACAACCCGTGGGCCCGTTCAGTACCGTGCAGGCATCCAGTATCCCCTCCACGGCAAAAATGGCGCCGGAAAAACTGTCAGGCGTAATATTTCCGGAAAAGGCCTTCATCCTTCTTCCACCCCTCCGCCAGATTCATATTGAAAATCTCAGCCCAGCGCCGGGCCAGAACGAGTCCGCTGAAAAAGCCCGCCTCCGGGCTGTAGGTAATGGTATCCTGGTAAACCGGCCCCAGATCCTCCGCCGAGGGGTAGGGTGATAGCAGCAGATCGGGTTTTACCCGCGCTATGTCCGCGTCCCGCTTGTTCGGGTTGTAGCCGAGCACCAGTTCTCCAATCGAATCCTCCAGCTCTGTGGTAAAAAGATCATCCTGGGAAAAGGAAAGAATACCTACAAAGGCGATCTCCATGCCCGCGTCCAGGGCTGTCTGCAATGCCCAGTCTATGTTCTGGGTAACGGTGATGATCATTACCCGCTTGCCGGAAAGTTTTGGTTTGATCCGCTCCATCTCCGCACGGTACCGCGCCCTGTAATCCGCAAGCACGGCCTCTACCTGTTCTCCGCTCCGGTGAAACCTCTCCCCCAGGCAGCGGGTCCAGCGGCTGGCCGCGGCAAAACCTACCGGAAATGGCTCGTCAAAGAATTCCGCGCCGTACTCCTTTTCAAGAAATTCGCGGATCGACCTGCCCATGTAATCTCCCCAGGCCAGCAGGTTGAGCTTCCCCCGCTTGAAGCGGCGTATGTCCTCCAACGATGTTTCGCGGATAAAATGACAGTTCACCCTTATTCCGAACCGATCGAGAATCTCCTTTACCGCGGCAAAACTGCCGTAGAGGGCGTAGGTCTCCGCCTTCTCCGCCACAATGTTGACCGTATCCTCCTCGGCCTCCACATCCCGGTCTATCAGCGCCCGCGCTATTTCAAAATAGGCCAAGAGTATACCCTGCAAAAAGTCGCCCTGTATATTGCCGTCTGTGCGGATCGGAACTATCTTAGTGTTTTCATCCTCCAGATCAAGCACAAGGTTTACGTTATCGCCGATGATACCGGCGGGGCAGGTGCTAAGCACAAAGAACACCTGCTTTCCGGCCCTTTCCCCGGTCCCGGCCTTGAGTGTCTTTATTTTGGCGCGCAGTTCCTCTATCCCACCGAAGATCATAAGCCCTTCGCTCATGTCCGAGGAGACCAGCGGCGGAGAACTAGTGTAGGGTAGCACGATCCCCCGTTCCAGCAGGAAGCGCCGGGGGGTGGACGTTACCGTCTGGTAGGCAATATGGGCGCAACTCCGGGGGCCGTGGGCTATGCTGACGCAGCCGGAAATCTGGGTTGTTACGCTGATCGCACCGTTAAAAGCGCAGCCCATCAGCGGTTCCCGCGCCACAAGACTCTTGGAAAAGATAGCGGGAGCGGGTCCGTTATCCTCCGGCGGCTCCCGGTCAGCAGGCTTGAGGGACGGCTGGGGGATAGAGAAGCGCCTATGCCCCAGAATCCGTTCCTCAAGATCCTCGTCACCCAGCGGGTTGGCGGGGTAGAGGTATTTCTGGTTTTCGATCAATTCCGCCAGTTGGTAAAAGCGCCCGGCCAGATCCGAATCGGGGTAAGCTTCCACAAGGGATTTTCCCTCTGCCTCGCAGAGGGAAAAAAGATCGCTTCTGGGAAACGAGGCGACCAGTGGAAGTTCCACAGCATCGCAGAAACGGCGTATCCGCTCGTCCTCCTCTCCAAGCGCGCGGGAATTAAAGATGATTCCACCGGCGCGGCCAGAGCAGTTCTGATCGTAGTTCTTGAGGCCCCGGAGTATATTGTTTGCGGCGTAGATGGCCATAAATTCCCCGGAGCTAACGATGTACACCTTTTCCGCGTACTCACGCCTTATGGGCACGGCAAAGCCCCCGCAGACCACATCGCCCAGCACGTCGTAGATAGTAGCGTCGTAATGCCGGTCCTTGATCCCAAGTCGTTCCAGAAGCTGAAATGTGGTCAGGATGCCCCGTCCCGCGCAGCCCACCCCCGGTTCCGGCCCCCCCGCCTCGAGGCAGTCAATGCCGAAAACCCCTGTACGGACTATGTCGAAAAGTCTGTGGCGATCAGGGCCCGTCCCTTTGATGTAGTCCAGCACCGTGGTAATCCGGTCCCCGTGTAGCAGGAGCCGTGTGGAGTCGTGTTTGGGGTCGCAACCTATCTGGAGTACCCGCCTCCCCCGCTTCGCCAGGGCCGCGGACAGGTTGGCGGCGACGGTAGACTTGCCGATCCCGCCCTTTCCGTAAATAGCTATCTCCGCCATAAGCCCCGCTCACGACGAAATGGTGGTTTCTGTTTTTTGTGATGATACATTTTTCACATTGTAAAGTGAGTAGTGCACGGTGAATAGTGATGTACTATGGTATAGATTCCGAGGCGGTTTGGGCCTGAGCCCTTGAAGGATAGACGCGAAGTTCGCTTTCCTTAAGCCAGCCCTTGTAACTGCCGGAAGCGAGAACCCATATTTCCGCCTTGTCACTGCGCAGTACAGGCCGGCGCTCCAGTATTTCGACAACCGCGCCTCTACGCAGGAAACCTATAGACTTTCCGTCGTCCCCCTGTTTGTCAAGTATATGGGTATAGTTCGCATTTACCACGCCGTAACCGATGACGTAGCGCGACAGTGGGCGCGTAAGCGGCAGAACGATTTCATCTTCAAATGAATTACGCTTGCAGGTTGACGCGGACAAGGCAAGGAGGCAGGCCGCAAAAAGGAACGGGTATATGCCGCCTTTGCACAGATTCGTTTTGTTAAAGTATGATGTATTGTTGGCGCCGGTGCTGTGGAAAAACATCAGTTTACCTCCTGGAGGCACCGCCTGATTCCGTCAAGCAGTTTCAGATCCGATGGGGTAAAGTTCATCGCTTCAACCTCGCCGCAAGATGCCCAACGCCAGTCCGTGTGCTCAGAGAGCCTAAAATCGTACGACAGAAAGTTTATCCTGAAAGCCTTAAGCTGCCGTACCTGCCCGTTATTCTCAAATTCGGTCTCGGCAAGCTGCTCCTCTACGCTCACCTTTACGCCGAATTCCTCCATAAGCTCGCGGGCAAGAGCCTCCACGCAGCTTTCACCGTCTTCAACTTTTCCACCGGGAAACTCCCACTTTTCGCTCATTGAGCCGCCCTCCGCCCGGCGTGCCACAAAGAACTTCCCGTCCTTGACCGCGATCCCGGCAACAGAAATCTTCATGCATAAATAGTAACACAGGCCCTCCCTTATGTTAAAGACGAAACAATGCGTTTACCACGAATTATAAGCAATACCCTTGTAATGAGCATCATTGTGGGAAGTTCTATCAGCGGCTCAATAATCATAATCAAATGGATAAGCGGTTCGTCAGGAAATGCCATTAGGGCGACACCAAGAGTCATTGGAGAATTTTTTGCTATGGTTGTTAATGTTAAACTGGCAGTATCTTCATAGGAGTACCTAAAGACCCTGCCTACCGATTGGGCCAAAACAAAATTGAGAATATAAAACAGGACAAGCGGAATAAGCAGCACGGCAACAACATTTAAATTAGCCAGCAGGCTGCCGCCCTTCCCGGCAAACATCGCCATAATTGCCATTGCAAGTAGTACTGTCTGGAGCGAGCCGAATATTGCATTTACCTTTTCCCGCTTACCGCTGTTCCGCATCTTTCCCAACAGAAGCTTTCCCGCCTGCGCCAATGAAAACGGGAGAAGCAGCATGACGGTGATGCTAACAAGTACTGCGTTGACATTGACGGTTCCGGAAGCGCCGCCGAAGATCAAAAGGTAAACCGGCAACAATACCACCTGGAATACGAGGTTAGCCGGCAGTACGCTTGCCGACAGTGGGACATTGCCTTTTGCCGCACCGGTGAATACAAGGTACCAGTCCGTGCAGGGTGTGACCATTAACATGATGAATCCGATCTGTAAAACGGGAGAGCCGGAGAGAAACAGTTTTCCCAGCGTCCATACCAACAATGGTGTCCAAACAAAGTTAATGGAAACGGTTGTGACGGAAAATTTTATATTGGCAAACGCCTTTCGGTAGTCTTTTAACGGAATATTTAAAAAGGCGCCAAATAGCATTATAAACAGAAATGGCGTTACAAGAATTTCCGCATACTGTTCCACAGCCGGGATTCGGCCAAACAACAGGCCGCCGGGTATTGCGGAAAAAATAATCAGCGTCTGGTACTTTTCAATTTTATTCATCAAAGTTCCCAACTGTTAATTGACGGCAGCGTCACCAGTAAAACGTCCGCGCAGGGTGTTGCCGGACAGCCCCTCAAACCGCACCGTTGCAAAAGTACCGGTAAGGTGAGCGCCGCCTTCCGCGACAACCATCTCGTCGTGTTCGGTACGGCATACCATTTCCCCGCTGTTTTTACGGGAAACACCCTCGACAAGCACCACCTCGCAGTCCCCGATCCGCGATCTGAGCAGTTCCGCCGTATGCCGCTTCTGTAGCTCTATCACAAGGGCAAGGCGCGCCGCCTTAACCTGAGACTCGATGCGGCCCGGCAAATCGAAGGCCGCAGTCCCTTCACGCGGGTTATAGTGGTACATGTACGCGTACAGGAAGCGCACCTCCTCCATCAGGCTGAGGATTTCCTGGAAGTCCCGCTCTGTTTCGCCCGGAAAACCGACCAGTATGTCCGTTGAAAGCGTTATCCCGGGCATGGCGGCGCGGAGCGCAGCGCAAAGCTCCAGAAAATGTTCCCGCGTATAACGCCGGTTCATCACGGCAAGGATGCGGTTCGAGCCGTGCTGGACACAGAGGTGGATATGCCGGCAGAACACGGGGTTGTCTGCCATAACCTGTATCGTCCGCATGGACAGGTCCTTGGGGTGGCTCGAAAGAAAGCGTAACCATCTGACCGGCGTGTCCTTCGTATCGCGGGCAAGAGCCTCCAGCAGGCCGGGAAAATCCAAGTCACCTTTTGTATAGGAATTGACGTTCTGGCCGAGCAGGGTTACCTCGCGCACGCCGCGCCCGGCAAGCGTCCGTATCTCAGCGCCGATCTCCGCCGCTTCGCGGCAGACTTCCCTGCCCCGCACGTAAGGTACGATGCAGTACGAACAAAAGTTGTTGCAGCCCTGCATGATCGGCACAAAGGTGCGGAAACTGCCCGCCTCGTGGTGGCTCGGCGCAAAGTTGAACGGTATTTCGGAAATATTTTGATCTATTTGCGGCGCTTGTCCCGCTACACCGCCCTGCCACGCCTCAATTTCAGCGAGTATCTGCGTAAAAATGGCGTGTTCCTGCGTTTTCATGATAAAATCGGCGCCATTCTCGGCAAGTTTGGCGCCCAAACGACTCGCCATACACCCGCAAACCAGCACAAACAGCGGCTTTTGCCGCCCCCTGAGCTTTTTTTTGAGCGCCGTGTAATGGGCAAGCCGTCCAAAGACCCGCCGTTCCGCCGTTTCGCGAACGGAACAGGTGTTTATGATCACGAGGAGCGCCGCCTCCGCGTCTTGCGCCGCATTCCAGCCCCGCTCGTCCAGCGTCAGTTTAAGCGCCGCGCTCTCGGCAAAATTCATCTGGCAACCGTAAGTTTCAAAATAGTAGCTTGCTTTTCCGCTTTCCATCGACATTCAGTTTACACTACCGGCGGGTTTAATGAACCTCCCCGCCCCTTGGGGCGGAGGAGCAGACCCCACTGCGAATAGTATACGCAGGCAGATTCATTATAGTGTGAAGCCGTCCGTATAAAACATTTCTGGCTGGTTTAACCGGGGTACTAGCGGCGATTGGGATTGAACCAATGACCTAACGGATATGAGCCGTTTGCTCTGCCAGCTGAGCTACGCCGCCATATTTTTTTATGTTATGGGAGGATGCCGGGTTTTGTCAACGGCTCAACGCTACACGTTGAGCCAGGCAGGACTATGTAAAATTTCTTTACAATTTGTATAATTAATCTTTAAAGGGTATTTTACCTAATATAAACTTTTTTTTGCTGGAGGACTAATGAATCAATCCTATTGGGACAAAGCCAAGGACTTCCATGGCCACGCTTGCCCTGGCCTCGCTATAGGCGTAAAGGTCTGCGAGGCGGTTGTAGAAAAGATGGATGTCGGCCCCGCGTTTGATGAAGAACTGGTCTGCATTGTAGAAAACGATGCGTGCGGTGTTGATGCGATTCAGGCGCTGGTAGGCTGTACTTTTGGAAAAGGCAATTTGATCCACAAGGATACTGGAAAATTCGCATACAGCTTTTTCAACAGAAAGACCGGAAAAGCTATGCGTTTTTATTTTAAAGCCGGAAAGAACGGCATAGATCGGGAGGCTTTTCAGAGCTACATCCTTGACGCGCCGGTGGATGAGCTCTTTGACTACCTGGAACTGGATGTAGAATCCCCGGAGTATGCACGAAAATTTCCCTCGATAAAGTGCGAAATCTGCGGCGAATCTGCCGCGGAAAACAAGATACGTTTACAGGAAGGAAAAAGGGTCTGCCTTGACTGCTTCAAAAATTACGGACGTTTTATACAGGGTGGGAGTGACTAAAAAAGCTGTAGGGAACTGTGCGTAAATACCATGCGGTTCATTCGAGCAAAAGTGAACCTTCAGGGTATGTGACATCGTAGCGTCGCGGGTTTATCGCCGGAAAGGACAGCGCGAAAAGGCCTACACGTCCGGCAAACATCGTCGCTATGATGATCCACCTGCCCACAGTGCCAAGGGACGGCGTTATTCCCAGGCTAAGGCCGACAGTTCCAAAAGCAGATATGCTGTCGAATATCAGGGCATTCAGGGGCTGACCGCGCAGGCCCTCCGAGACAGTCAACGCACAGATACAGATAAGCAGCAGGAACAGCGCTTTCAACACAAAAATCACCGCGTTGTGAATCGTGGCGGCGCGGAGACGGTGGTGAAAAACATTCACATCGCCGTACTTGTCCGGCTTTTTCAACAGAAAAACGAGGACTACAAATATAGTTGTTACCTTCATGCCGCCCGCGATTGAGCCGGGAGCGCCGCCGATCATCATCAGTAGGGAGGTAAGCATCTTTGACGGCTGGCAAAAATTTTTTTGAACGACTGCTTCAAACCCAGCGCTGCGGGTGTTCACCGTCTGGAAGAATGAGTTGATGGCGGCATTTAGCGTATTCATGCCACCGAAGGCCCGATCGCGTTCAAAAATAAAAAACAGGACGGTTCCAGACGAAAGGATCAGCAGCGTCATAAACAGCACGGCTTTGCTGTGGTAGCTTGGTTTCCGTATTCGTCCCCTCGCAAGACGCAGTACGTCATGCAGCACAAGGAAGCCCACGCCGCCCAAAACGATCAGCACGGACAGAACGAGCAGCACGGGAATATCGCCGGAAAAAGCGAGAAGCTGGGACGGAAAAACGGAGATGCCGGTGTTGCAGAATGCGGATACCGAATGAAAGACCGCCATAAACAGCCAGCCGTCAACATCGCGCCGATAGAAAAGAACGGACAGCAGCACGGCCCCTGTCACTTCAATTATAAATGTAAAAATTATTATGCTGCGCACGATTCGCCTGGGACGGTATTCAATGTCATCAAGAAAGAAACCTTTTATCGCGTCCGTTCCGGTAAGCCCAAAACGCATACCCGGTATGATGATGGTAAGACAGCTAAAACTTATTATACCAAGCCCGCCGATCTGTATCAAACAGAGCAGCGTCAGTTGGCCGGCAAAGCTGAACCGCGATGCCTCTACCGTTGCAAGGCCCGCCACGCAGACCGCCGAGGCCGCGGTAAAAACGGCGTCCGTAAAACTGAGATCCCCCGGCCACGAGCCGCCGAATTTCAGTATCAAGGCCCCTCCCAAAATAACGGCAAGAAAAAATACAAGCAGGCTGAACGCGTTGAAACGTCTAAATAGCCTGTTAAAAAAATTACGGCGCAGGCTGTTCTCTCCTAAATGGCGTTTTTAAGCGCCTTCTCTTTAAAAATTACTCAACCAAAATACCGTTTCGTTCGATAACGCGGTCGCTGCCGTCCGGCATGATCGCGGTAATCGTCGGAGCTTTCACCAGGCCGTCAAGGTGTATCAGGCTGGGGGCGTCCTCGTCGTAGTTCTGACCTATCGCAAAATGACAGGTGTTGAACGCCTTTTCGTCCTCAAGCATGTTGCCGCTGATACGCGCCGCCGGGTTGAGCCCTATCCCCAGTTCTCCTATGTTCCGCACGTTTTTTGCGTAAATCTCACCCAGACCGGCGGGAATCTTGCCTTCCCTTTCGAACTGAAGTGCGTTGCATTCGGCAAGCGTTAACGTCTCGCGCAGCTCGTAAGCCTCCCTGCCGCCGGAAATCTCGCGGACAAAGCCTTTCTCCACAACGCACCTGACGGGAGAGTTTAAAAGGATGTCCCTGTCGTGGAGGCTGAGCGAGCCGTCAAACACTATTACGCCCTCGGCCGTACCGTTTTCGGGGCTGATGAAGGACTCCCCAGCAGGCAGGTTTCCGCCGCTCCCCGCCGCTGAAAAGTCCCCGTCGTCGCACTTCGCTACGCGCCCGGCAAGGCCGATTACTATGTCCGTCCCTCCCGGAGCGCTGACCCTGACGGACGCCGCCTCGTCCAGCACCGCGCCGACACGGGCGCAACGTTCTTTCAACAGCCTGTAATCTATGGGCACGGTACGGACAAACGAGTCGATCGTTACCGACGGGGACCAAAAAGCGCGGCACGTCTTTTCGCCGTACTGCTTCAGGTGAAAGATATGGTCGTAACTCTTGTTGTTGCAACGGTAGGGCCCAGAAATCCCTTTCCTGTCCTTGCCGAGCTTTCCGGCGCTAACCGAGATCACGACCTCAGGCGATGCGTCAAACGCCGCAATCAGCGCGTCCTCCGCAAAATCCATCTGGCTCTTGTAAGGCTGGAACACGAGCACCGGCCGCCCGCCCGCCTCTTCCACCGCGTCGTACAGGGCCATCGATATGAGGGCAACCTCACGCTCCGGGTTGCTGATTACCAGAACCTGCTCCCCCGCCTTCACCCTCAACGCATCCCGCACGGCGATCCGCGCCGCAACTGATAGCTTCTCATCCTTTGCGGCAAGCCCCGCAATCGAAAAATTGTAAACCGCTTTTCCCATGCTCTGATTGTACCAGCACGGGCCCGCCTGCGCCAGCAGGCCGGCCTGCACAATATACAAGGAAGGACTGGCGGACTTTGGGTAAATGGAGTATAATCTAGTAAATATGGACTTTTTGTTCAACAAGCTATTGCATGGAGGCTTTTGATGAATTTTACGAGCGATTTGGTTAGGAATGTCTCGATTTCCGGGCATGGCGGCACGGGAAAGACTTCTTTGTTCGAGCGGCTGCTTTTTTCCGGTGGTGTTATAGCAAGGCCCGAAACGGTTGAATCCGGCAAGACGGTGAGCGATTCGACACCGGAGGAGCTTGAACGCAAAACTTCTATACATGCGGTCATGGCGAATGTCGTGCATCATGGTAAGAAGATAAACATCTTCGATACGCCCGGCGCGGCGGACTTTGTCGGCGATGTGATCCTGACGTACCGCGCCTGTGAATTTGCGCTTGTCGCTGTGGACGGCAGATCGGGCGTACAGATCGAAACGATCAAGTTATGGCGCAACCTGGATGACCGTAAAAAGCCGCGGGGCGTGGTTGTTACAAAACTGGATGACGACAAGGCCGATTTTGAACGTGTCCTTGCCGACGTTAAAGAAAAATTCAAGGTGAACGCCGTGCCTTTTACGTTTCCGCTCGGCAGCGGGACCGCGTACAGGGGCATTGTTGACGCGCTGAACCAGAAGGCTTACATCGCGGACGCCACCGGCATCGAGAAGGAGGCCCCCCTGCCTGACGATGTGAAGGCGGAGGCGGAGGCTGCGCTGGAAAAAATTACCGAGGCGGCGGCGGAAGGTGACGACGTTCTGATGGAAAAATTCCTTGACTCCGGCGTGCTGGAAACGTCCGAGATCAAGACGGGGCTCGCCGCCGCTCTTACCGAAGGCAAGTTTGTGCCGGTTTTTGCGACCTCGGCCCTGAAGAATTCCGGCATCGTCCCGCTTCTGGACTTTTTGGCCGCGGCAGGCCCTGCCCCTTCCACGGCAAACGATCTGGCCATACCGGTCGATGGCGGCGAGGACAAGGTGATCCCGCTCGATCCCGCCGCCCCGCTGAGCGCCTTTGTGATCAAGACAAATTATGATCAGTTTTCGGGAAAATTGTCGTGGATCAAGGTGATAAGCGGTAAACTTGCCTCCGACTCGGATGTTTTTAACGTTACGGAAAGTAAAAAAGAGCGTGTAGGCAAACTTTTTACATGTATTGGCAAAAAATTGGAGGAGATCAGGGAACTTAACGCGGGTGATGTGGGCATTGTCACCAAGTCCGCGACGATGAAAACGAACGATACGATAGCAGTAGCCGATTCAGGCTGGCGTTTCGTGCCGTTGCGCCTTCCGGCCCCGGTTCATTCCGTTGCGGTGAACGCTACCGAAAAGAAAAACGAAGACAAACTGGGAGACTTCTTTGTCCGCGCCGCGGAGGAGGACCACACGTTCCGCTATCAATTCAACCCGGAAACGAAGGAAACGGTCATATCCGGCATGGGCGAGCTTCATATCAATATGATTCTGGAAAAGGCGAAGCAGAGTCAGAAGATAGATGTGGTAACGAACATTCCCCGCGTCGCGTACCGCGAGACTATTACCAAGAAGGCAAGCGCCGAGTACACGCACAAAAAGCAGACGGGCGGACACGGACAGTACGGCAAGGTTGTGCTGGAGATCGCCCCGCTTGCCCGTGGCGAGCAGTACAGGTTCATCAACGCGATTTTCGGCGGAGCAGTACCCAAAAACTACATACCCGGCGTCGAAAAGGGTGTCGCCGAGGGTATGGCGCACGGCGTGATGGCCGCTTACCCGGTTGTAGATGTCGAGGTTAAAATTGTGGACGGCAAGTACCACCCTGTCGACTCTTCCGAACTGTCGTTCAAGCTGGCCGCGCGTAACGCATTCCGCGAAGCTATGAAGCTGGCCGCCCCCGTGCTACTGGAGCCGATCATGGATCTTACCGTCCTTGTCGAGGGCAAGTACCTGGGCGATGTGATGAGCGACCTTTCCAGCAAGCGCGGCAAGATTCAAGGTGAATCGTCGCTTGGCGGCGGTATCGAGGAGGTAAAGGCCCAGGTCCCCGCCTCGGAGCTGCTCCGCTACTCGATAGACCTGCGTTCGATAACGAGCGGCACCGGTTCTTTCGGCGTGGAATTTTCCCACTATTCGCCGATCTCCGGCAGAATCGCGGAAGACGTTATCAAAGCCGCCGCCGCCTTCAAAATCCACGAGAGCGAAGACTAGCAGGATGTGCCCTTGCAAACCCCGCAGGGGTTTGCAAGGGCACACCTACAGTGCGCATTCGTCCAGCAGCTTTTTGTCGTTGATGATGTCTTTAGCCGGCCCATCGGCACGTAGGCGGCCCTTATGGAGTAGCAGGCAGCGTCCGCACAGGCTCCGCACCAGTTCGAGGTCGTGCGTTGTGATGAGGTAGGCTTCCGTCAATGTCTGGAGGAGTGCGATGAGGCGGCGGCGGGCGCGGGGGTCTAGGTAGGCGGAAGGTTCGTCCATCAGCAGCAGCCGCGGCTCCATAACAAGTATGCTCGCCAGGGCTGCAAGCCTCTTCTCGCCGCCGGACAGTTTATGGGACATCCTGTCCTTTAGGTGAAGTATTTCCAACTTTTCAAGGATTCTGTCCGCTCGTTGCGCTATACTTTCAGCTTCAGCCGGAGAATTTCCGCCGTTTTCTGCATAGTTTTGCGGTCCGAACACCACATCGTCGTACACGGTTGGCATAAAAAGCTGATCGTCCGGGTCCTGAAACAGGAGACCCAGCTTACTCCGCACTAAGGGGAGGCTTTTTTTCTCCAAAAGTACGCCGTCAATCTCAATCCTGCCTGAATGAGCCTCCAAAATCCCCAGCAGTGAGAGCAGCAGCGTCGATTTTCCGGCCCCGTTCGCACCCAAAAGAGCGACTCTCTCTCCCTCATCTATGGAAAACGACACATCTTCCAATACATGCCCTTCCGTAGTGCCCGGATACAGCACCGAAAGGCCGGAAACTTTCAACAGCAAGGAGCGTCCTCCGTCATAACCTGATTCCCCGTCCTATGAACAGGCTTACATTAAAAAAGCGCATCAAAACAAGGGCGGCCGCCAGGATTATGAGGAATACTAGATCGGAGCGGCACAGCGGACGGCTTTTCCTCGGATGGTATCGGCCCGCAAAGCCGCGGCATTTCATCGCGCTGTAAACCCGCTCGGCGCGGTCAAAGCTGCGGAGCAAAAGCTGTCCCAGAAAACTCCCCATGTCCTTCATCTTGATAGCCTTTGCCACGCCCGCACGCAGGATGTAGGCCGTCCACATACGCTGCGCCTCATCCACCAGCACGCCGATGTACCGGTACGTCAGCGAAAGCTGTAGACCGACCACGCCAATCCACCGCGTCCGTGTCAGCAGCGCGCATATATCGTTGAACGGCGTAGTTGCTATCAGTATCAGAACGGCAAACACGCAGAGCAGGGTTTTGAGCATTATCGAGGCAAACGACAGGAGGCCCTCGCTTACGGCAAACCCGCCCAGGTTAAAGGCGGCGTCACGCATGAAAAACAGGTTGCTTACCCCGCCGAACAGAGCAAACGGGAGTGCGATGACAAGGCGGGCAAGCAACGGCCGGTATGGGGTGCCGGACAGCGGCATCATACAGGCAGGGTACAGCAGGAACGGCACGAGGCCGCTTAAGTTTTTGGACGGGAACGAGATAACGAGCGTCAAAAAAAGTAGCGTAGCCGTTACCTTCACGCCCGTATTTAGGCGGTGTATGGGCGAGTCCCCGCAGCTTAAGCGTTCCAGATGATCGATGCCGGCGGCGGCGCTATGAAACCGGGACATTGTCTTAGCGTATCAAATCTCCACCCTTTATCAAAGGCCCCGCCGCGCAAAGCTCCGTTTTGTTACAGCCTTATGGACAGCGGGATGAAGACGGTCTCGGAACAAGGGGAAAATATCCGTAGCGCCATGGAGGAACATGACGCGGGAAGCAAGCAGATATTGGCAGCTATCGGCGAATTAAACGAAGCAACCCAAATTGTGAAGGACGGTTCCCGGTATATGTTTGAAGGGAGCACGTCAGGTAATCCAGGAGAGCAGGAACCTGGAAATAGCAACCCAGGAGATAACGACCGGGATAAATGAGATGGCCAGTGGATCAGACGAGATCAACGTGGCGGTAAGACGGGGGAACGAGATCTGTAGACGGAACAAGGAAAACATCGAGTTGCTGGTTGAAGAGGTTTCGAAATTCAAGGTAGAATAAGCCGTACAAAATCCTGGCCAGGCGGGGTTTCCTTGGGTATAGATAAAATTGAGGTGTGAAGGGGTGAATATGTCAAAAAATATGCGTCATTCTATAGTATTTACCCTGGCGGCGGTGTTTATTACGGGAGTAATCGGCATAGCGCTGTTATTAGCCCTTGTTTTTATACGTAATTTTCATTCCCTTACCCGGCGGGAAATTGAGTCTAAAACCCGTGCGATCATCGATCACATGAAGGCGGGCATAAGCGGCTTGTTTGACCGACACGCGGGGCTCTTGAGCCATGCGGCCGCCGGTATCGCAGGCTATGCGGCCCGTGAGGGGGGCAAGGTAACCAATATGCTCATCACGAACACTCTTCAGCACTATTTGTACGACAATTCGGGACTAAAAAGGGGCGTTTATGAAGTTAAAGTACCGTTTGAGTCTTATTGTTATCTCAATTCTCATGGTATCGGGAATATCGCTGTCCATTATCCTGGTTACGCTCGCATCCTCAATGCAGATATCCACCGCTTTGGAAAGCCAGGAACGGCTTGCCGCGCAGCAAGCCGCCATTATTCAGGGGCGGTATGAGGGATATCTTAGGGTCGTGAATACCCTCGCTGATATGATGGCCGATTACGAACAGATTGATTCAGGCAGGCAGCGCGTCCGCATGGGACAGCTTCTCGACTCGGCGCTGGACTCTGACGAGCAGATGATAGCCGTCTACGCCGTGTTTAAGCCCGATACCATAGACGCGGGTTGGAACGCCTCTTTTGCCGGAACTCCCGGCAATACCGAAACCGGCCAATACGCCGATTGGTACACCCGGATATCCGGGCAGGTTGAACGCCTGACTTACCATGATATACGGCCGGTAATGGATATATTCAACGGGCCTGACGCGCGAAAAGAGCTCATCTATGATCCTGTCCCCAAAACCGCGGCCGGTAGAGATACTTTTATGGTTACGATCAGCTCGCCGATAATTCACCGCCGCACCAATCAAGTGGTAGGCCGGGTTGGGGTAAACGTGGATACCGCCTATACCCAGTCTGTGGTCGATAACGCGATAAAAGCCAATCCCGACATAGCCGCCATGTCGGTCTACTCAACCAACACCACCGTTGTCGCAAGCGGCGCTTCCAATCAGGCGGGCCGGCTCCTCAGCGACGCGCAAGGGGTTCTTTTCGGCGCGGATACTGACGCGGCGCAAAGCGCGGTAATCAACGGGGAGAAACACAGGTTCAGGGATTATTCGGAGGTTCTCTCCGCGGATCTGGAAATAATTCTCTACCCCTTCACCATTGGCGAAACCGGGGCAAGATGGGCTTTTGGAGATCAACGCGATGATGGAAAACATCGCCACTCAGACGAACCTGCTTTCCATGAACGCCGCCATAGAAGCCGCCCACGCCGGGGAAGCGGGGAAGGGTTTTGCGGTGGTGGCCGGCGAGATACGCAAACTTGCGGAAAGTTC
>JAITIR010000072.1 GCA_031279285.1 Spirochaetaceae bacterium
TGGACGATGCCGATTAAGAACTGGGGCTTAGCGCTTAATCAGTTCGCTATTGAGTTTGGAAAAGAACGGGTTCCGTTCTGATGATACTTTGCCAATTACACAAAAAATCTGATAGGCTCATTTTTTTCGTTATGAAGTAAACAGCTACTTCCACAAAAACTGGCGTTCCCTGTTCAGAGCCGTCTCCGGACGCCCTCCTGACGGTTGAAATCGGAATCGCTGACCCGGAAATGTCGTTAACGGATTCTCACATTTGATTTTTTGCCGACTTTTTATGTATGTTTCCTGTAGAAGCCTGCCGGCTTCACAAATAGTCTTCGTGGTAGGAGTCCATCTATGTCTGTCAATAATGAAAATAAAACTTTAATTTATGCCTTTCCCAGCGTTCTTAGGCTGCCTGTACGGTGTATGCCGATGCGCCCAAGGGGAAAGGGACTCCCGGCAGCCGTATGTATGCTTTTTGCGGCATTTGCGTTCTGTATGATGATGTCGATGCATCTGTTCTGCCTCTGCTGAGCTTTACCGTTACCATTTGAAAAAAACGCCCGTTAAAACGCGACGCGGCTGACTACCGTGTCGAGGCTTTCAAAACAGTAATGGGTCTTCGGCAACGATTTCAGGAATAGTGAGCCGTAACGCTTGCGGAGCAGGCGGCTGTCCAGAATTACGACGGCCCCCGAATCGCCTGAGCGGCGGATGAGCCGTCCGAAACCCTGCCGTAATTTCATTACCGCTTCCGGTACGGACAGGTCCATGAACGGGTTGCCGCCCGCCCTTTCGATGCTTTCCGAGCGCGCCTCAAAGATGGGGTCGTTGGGAGACTTGAACGGTAGGCGGCAAACCATCACAAGGCGGAGCGTAGCGCCCGGCGCGTCCACGCCTTCCCAGAACGAGTCGGCGGCGAACAGAACGCTGCTTTCGTCATCAATGAAGGCGCGTAGCAGGCGGGAACGGTCATCTTCCCCCTGCTTCAGGCAGCGTATGCCCCGCGCTTCAAGGCGAGGGGCGGCGCTCCTGTATGCGGCATAGAGGCTTTCAAACGAAGTAAATAGCGTGAGCGCCGAGCCGCCGGACGCCTCGGCGAGGCGGAAGACCGCCTCGTTCACAAAATCCTGAAAGTCCCTGCCGTTAGGATCGGGCGCGTCCGCCGGTACGGCCGTTAAAACCGCGCTTTCGTACGGAAAAGGCGATGGAAAAACGCCGTATAGCACGTATTTTGCGCCGCCCTCCGGGTCTTTCGCCTGCGTAACGCCGGTGCGGGACGCCCAGTAGTTGAACGAGCCCGACACGGTGAGCGTCGCCGACACGCAGACGACCGTCCTGTTCGCCTCAAAAAGCGCTTCTTTAAGTTGCTCCGCTATGCTGACAGGCGCCGTGTTGAACAGCGCCCAGTCCTTGCCATCAGTCCTGTTTGAATGCCTCCGCTCTATCCAGATCGCCTCCAGCGGGTGGTCCTGGTACTCAATGAATACGGAACAGACGCCGCACAGCTTTTGTAGACGGCGAAGCGCTGAGCGCAGTTCCCAGACAAGGTCATCCTGCGTCGCAATTCCATCGGATTTTTCTTCCGCCGTTTCGACGAGACTGGCCGCCTTGCTGGTGAAGCGGAGCAGGAGGCGGCGAGTTTTTTCTACGTAAGGAAGCAGCCGTCCGGCGATAAGCGCCTCCCGCGCCGGTATCAGGCGAAAAACGCTTTCACCACAGAGTTCCAGCGCCTGCCGGTTCAACTCCTCCGCCGCATCGCGTACAGCCTCCGTTTCCGCCTGCCAGTCATCGCCATCCTCCCCGCCGGGGAGGATGGCGGCAAGCCGGACGAGAAGCCCGCTCCTATGCGCGCCGCGCTGCCTAAAAAGGCGCGCAAGCTGGCGGAAGACGCCGGGACTTGAAAACTGGCCGGTAAAGAAACTGGTCGCCGAACTCTCCGTCTTGTGCGCCTCGTCGATGATGACGCGCCGGTACGGCGGCAGCACAACCGTGCCGCCGTACCCCGCCCCGTCCCGCCGCGCCGCTAGGTCGGCGAACAAGAGGTGATGGTTCACGACAAGTATGCGGGCGTCCGCCGCTTCCCTCCTGAGTTTCATCACAAAGCAGTCCTCACGCGCATGGCAGCGGAGCCCCATGCAGTTGTCTGCGTCCGAACAGATCCGCGTCCATAGCGACTCGTCCGGCATGAACGGCAGGTCGCTCCTTGAACCTGTGTCCGTGGCGGACGCCCACTCAGCGATCGATTCAAGTTCCTTTTCCGCCCCGGCAAAATCAAGGTCAACCCGGCTATTATTCAGCGTATCACCCAGCCGCCTCCGGCAAAGATAGTTTCCCCGGCCCTTCACCAGCACGGCCTTTACCGGCTTTGTAAGCGCGGAGTTGACCAGTGGAATGTCTTTTTCGAAAAGTTGTTGCTGCAACGTTATCGTGGCTGTGGAAATCACGACGCGCTCGCTGTTGAGGGCGGTAAAACTTAACGCGGGCAGCAGGTACGCAAACGATTTTCCGACACCCGTCCCTGCCTCAGCCGCAGCAAGGCAGTTCTCGTTAAAGGCCCGTATCACGACGCGCATTAGATCAAGCTGTGAGGCGCGGTTTTCGTAAGCCGGCAGCCGCTTCGCTATCGCACCGCCCTCCTCAAGCCGTGCTATTATCGCATCCGCCTTCAGCCTGGTCTGCTTTTTGCCGCGTACGGGTTCCGCTATCACGTAAACCTTGCTCACATCGTTGTCAACAATGTACGAGCCTATGCCGTCCTCTGCCGCCCGCGCCGCAATCAGCAGATCGTTATCGCTCGGCGACAGAAAACCGCCCGGATGGTTGTGTACCAGCACGTCCGGCATCCCGCCGTCGTCAACGTCCAGCCCGTAAAGCGCCGGAACCGCACCCTCGTTGCCCCGCGCCGTCACGATGACACTCTCAAGGCGCCCCTCACCGTCCAGCCTGCCGGCGGCAAAAACCTCGTTCCCGCCCGCTTCGTTTATCGCCGCACGCAACCGCCGCGCGCAATCCTCCGTAAATCTTTTGTCCGCCGGTGGGTTTAACATACACAGCCAGTCTAGTTGTTGTCTCAGAATTTTCCTAGCCTCAGGTTGGTTTACATACGCAAGATGCAGTGTAGTTATCTGTGAGATTTTCCAGAAAAATGTGATACAAAGGGGCGTGATGGTAGGGGCAAAATGGAAGTAATAGCAAGGCTGCCGGGTGGACTGAAAGAAACCGCACAGGACTGCCGGACGGGAGGAAAGCCGGAAGCGGGCGGGAATACAGAATCGCGAACCTTTTGATAATTGCGTTCACGAAAACCGGCTTCCCCTGTTCAGAGCTGTTTCCGTATGGTTGAAACCGGAATTGCTGTCCAAAAACCCATGCCTGTCATGGAAACGGGGCCCGCGGGCTTGTTTTCCGGCGCGAGTCAGCCGCCGCTGGGTACTTCCGTTTCTAACGGCCGGTAGATGGGATCGAATTCAATTTTACCATCTTCCGCGCGGGCCAGAAGCATGGTTCCTTCAGGAAGTTTTTCGGCGAGCAACATTAACGATAAGGGATCTTCCAGGTTGTTCTGTATGCTACGCCGCATCGGACGGGCTCCGTACTTTGGATCGCGGTTCGCGTCAAGCAGTATTTTCCGCGCTTCCTCCGTTATCCGCAACGACAGGCCGTGTTCTGTCGCCAGCCGTTTACCAAACTCTTCAAGTTGAATGTCAAGGATGCTGTTAAGCTGAATCTCGTCGAGCGGCTTAAACACAATGATGTCGTCAAGCCGGTTCAGGAATTCCGGGTTAAACAGGCGCCGAGCTTCACGCCGCGCCGCCTCATCTATGTCTTTAAACCCTGGAGCCGCGCTACCCGCCGTAAAACCAAGCGTGCCCCGCGAAATTTCGGCGGCGCCAGCATTACTTGTAATTATGATCACCGTATTACGGAAGCTGACCGTATGTCCAAGGTTGTCCTTCAGTTCCCCCTCTTCCAGGATTGGAAGCAGCAGGTTAAACACATCACGGTGGGCCTTTTCGATCTCGTCAAACAGGACGACGCTGTACTGGTTGCGCCTGATTTTCTCGGTGAGAAGGCCGCCCTCATCGTAACCCACGTAGCCGGGCGGCGAACCTGTAAGCCGCGAAGCGTTATGACGCTCCATAAAGTCAGACATATCAATGCGGAAAAGCGCGTCCTCAGCGCCGAAAAGGTATTCGGCAAGGCGGCGGGCAAGCAGTGTCTTGCCGACACCGGTCGGACCCATGAACAGGAATGAACCTAGCGGTCGTGCCGGGTCGGAAAGCCGCGCCTTTCCCCTGCGAACGGCCGCCACTATGCGGGAAACCGCCTCGTCCTGGCCTATTATGCCGTTTTTTAGCTCATCTTCCATGTCCAGCAGCCGTTTCGAGGCGACACCCTCAATGCGAAATACCGGTATGCCGCACATCTCGGAGATCACTTCTCGTATATCCGCCTCGTCAACCTCGTTAAAGCCCTCGCCTGCCACCCTTTTCCAGTCGGCGCGGGCCGAATCGAGGGCGGAACGCAGTTCCCGGGCCCGTTCACGCAGTTTATGGGCCTCGTCAAAATGCTCCGCGTTTACCATTTCCCTTGTTTCCCCGTCAAGCGTCAGGATGTGCTGCTCAATACGTGAAATTTCGGAAGGGCAAGGTGAGGAGCGCAGTTTTTTAAATGCCCCCGCCTCATCCAGCACGTCAATCGCCTTGTCGGGCATCATACGCCCGCTGATGTAACGCGCCGAAAGCTGCGCCGTTGCTTTTATCGCCTCGGCGGAATATGTAACATTGTGAAAATCCGCGTAGCGGGGAGCCAAACCGCGCAGTATAATTTCGGTCGTGGAAATGTCAGGTTCCTCAACAAGGATCATCTGAAAACGCCGCTCCAAAGCGCCGTCTTTTTCGATATACTTTCGGTATTCCGCAAGGGTTGTAGCCCCAATACATTGAAATTTCCCCCTTGACAGCGCCGGTTTCAGCATATTTCCCGCGTCAAGCGTTCCCGCCGCGCTTCCGGCCCCGATAACCGTGTGAATTTCATCAATGAACAGCACCACGTTGGTGTTTTGCTCCGCCTCCTTGATGATACGCTTCATCCTTTCCTCGAATTCGCCGCGATACTTTGTCCCGGCCACCACCGCCCCCATATCGAGCGACAGCACACGCTTTCGTGAAAGCGACTCCGGGGCATCAGGACTAACAAGGTACTGTGCCAAACCCTCCGCGATAGCGCTTTTTCCTGTACCCGGCTCGCCAACCAGCACCGGGTTATTTTTCGTACGGCGGGACAGGATACGAACCATACGAAGGATTTCTTTTTCGCGGCCTATCACCGGATCGAGTTCGCAATCCAGCGCAAGCGCCGTAAGGTTGCGGGTAAACTGGTCAAGGACCGGTGTAGCGCCGCTGTTCTGAGGCCTGCAACTGCGCCCCACACAGGACGGAGCCTCACCTACCACAAAAGGCTGAAAACATCCGGGTACATTGGGTGCGGCCGCCTCATCGCTTCCCTTGTTTGCACCGGCTAGGCTTGGCCCCTTGTTAAAGTTTGTCTGTAAAACAAGCCGGAGTACCCCAACATCAGAATTTTGCTCCGCAAAAAAATTGTGTATGCAAGAATCTGTGTCGTAAAAGGCCGCAAGTAGAAGATGTTCCGTGCCTATGCTTGCGTTGTTAAGCCTGCGGCTCTCTTCCGCCGCGTTTTGTAGTAAAAGTTTTGTCCGCTTTGAAGGCGTCGCGGTGGCATTCGCGAACATACCGTACTTCACCGGATTTTTATCCTCAAACAGCACTATGCTTTCCAGCGCTTTTCGGAGTTGTGCCGTATCAATCTGAAGAAATAGAAGCGCCTTTACTGCGACACTCTCATTGTCACGCAGTATGGCAAGCAGTATATGCTCAGGCTCAAGCTGCGCCGAAAAGTAGCGCCGTGCTTCCTGGTGCGCGTCAACAGCCAGAATCCGCTGCGCGCGCAGTGATAATCCTCTAAACATGGTTTCATTATACAGTAACTGTCAATGTATTTCCAGCAGGCGCAGTGAGACATCGAAAATGTAACCTGTGCCGGAACGAAACAGCTGATCTTCCCTTTCTCCTCGTTCAATATATCAAAATGTCGGTAGCTCACCAGCAGGACTCCCTGTTATCCCGTATATGGACCCCGTTTACCCACCGATATGTGAATGCGAATTAGGATTTTCATAAATGAACCTCCCCGCCGCAGAGGCTGCCATGGTAAACCCCATTTGTTCCTCCAGACTTACCCTGGATATAGTGTGTCCCCATGCTTAGATTTTTACATGGCACGTTCCTTATGGTTAAATTTAACGTGGCGCAATTCGCCCCTTGATTTTGCCCGGCCTTTGTACTAAGATGTGGCCGTGGAAGTAAGAGTCCTGAATCACGGCACGACTGAATATTACTGGTTATGTTAAATTAATTGGAGAGATAAAGACAGCTATAAACAAAAAAATCCGGATATACTCTAAGGAGGTAGTATATGGGTAAAGCTAGGTTAACACCGGTTATCAAAATCGACGAGGAAAAATGCGTGAACTGTCACGCCTGCATCGCGGCATGTCCGGTTAAGTACTGCAACAACGGCGCGGGGGAAAAGGTAATGATAAATCATGACCTCTGTATAGGCTGCGGAAATTGTATCCAGGCCTGTACCCACCAAGCGCGGGTCCTTGTGGATGACTCGGAACGGTTTTTTATTTCTTTGGACAAGGGGGAAAAGATTATCGCCATGGTTGCCCCAGCGGTGGCTTCCAATTTTCCCGACCGGTATCTTAATCTGAACGGTTACCTGAAATCGCGTGGGGTAAGGGCGGTATTCGACGTAAGCTTTGGCGCGGAACTTACCGTCTTTTCCTATGTAAAGTACATAAAAGAAAAACAGCCCTCTTTCTGCATAGCCCAGCCCTGTCCGGCCATTGTCACCTACATTGAAATCTACCACCCCGAGTTGATCCCCTACCTTGCCCCGGCGGAAAGTCCTATGCTGCATACCATCAAAATGATCCGCGAGTACTACCCCCAATACAGGGAGTACAAGATCGCCGTCCTCTCCCCCTGTATTGCCAAGCGGCGGGAATTCGACGAAACGGGCATGGGGGATTACAATGTTACCTTCGCCGCCCTGTACAAATACCTGGAACAGCGGAATGTGAACCTCGCCTCGTTCAAGGCGGAGAAATACGACAATCCGCCGGCGGAACGGGCGGTGACTTTTTCCATGCCGGGCGGGCTCCTCATCACCGCGGAACGGCACAGACCCGGTATAGGCAGAGTAACCCGGAAAATTGAGGGGGTTCATACTATTTACCCTTATCTGGCGGATGTCGCGAGAACCATAAATATCGGCGGCGGCAGGAACGGGGAACTGCCCCTGCTGGTTGACTGCCTTAACTGCGAGAAGGGCTGTAACGGCGGAACCGGTACCCGGAACGTTGAAACGCCCATGGACAAACTGGAAGCCCCTATCTGGAAACGCCGGTCCGAAGTGGAGGCGAAATACGGCGGGTCAAAATCCACGGCGAATAATCAAAAAAAAGTTTTTAAAGTGCTTTCCCGTTACTGGAAAAAGGGCCTTTATGACCGTTCCTACCGGGACCTTTCCGGCAACGACAGCCTGAAAATACCGGATGATGCAGAACTAACGGCAGTTTACAAAAGTCTGCGAAAATACGGCGAACAGGATATCTACGATTGTAATACCTGCGGTTATGGAACCTGCCGCGGCATGGCAATCGCTATTTTTAACGGCCTTAACCGGCCGGAAAATTGCCACCACTATGGCCTTTCCCTTATTGAGGAAGACCGGGAAACCATTGATAAGCTCAATCAGAATCTCGGCAGCCAGGTTGAACATTCCCTTGATTTTATGAAAGGCATCAACGATCTTATCGAAAACCTCAACGAGCAGATCGTGCGGCAGGCCTCCGCTATCGAGGAATCTTCCGCGGCCATTGAGGAAATGATGGCTACCATCAACAATACCGCCGTCATGGCTCAAAAGAGACAGTCGGCCATTCGGGATCTGGTGGACAATGTGAAAGAGGGCCGGGCCTCTATGCAAAAAACCATTGAAGCGGTAGGAAGTATCTCCAAAGGCGTTGAAGGGGTCGGCGCCACTATCAAGGTGATCGGCGGTATTGCCGCCAA
>JAITIR010000094.1 GCA_031279285.1 Spirochaetaceae bacterium
GCATCCCCTACCTTTACGAGGTTACCGTCTGCGCCGGCCTGCCGGTAATATCCACCCTGCGCGACCTGCACCTGTCAGGCGACAGGGTTTTGCGTATCGAGGCGGTGCTTTCCGGCACCTTGAGCTTTATTTTTAACAATTTTGACGGGAAAACCACATTTTCCGCCCTTGTCCGCGAGGCAAAATCGAAGGGCTACACGGAACCTGACCCCCGCGACGACCTTAACGCGATGGACGCGGCGCGGAAGGCGCTGATTCTGGCGCGTGAATGCGGCCTGCCGCTCGAATTTTCGCAGGTGAGCATAGAAGCGTTGCTGCCTGAAGCCTGTTTCCGCGCCCCGGACGTGGACGCCTTCTTTACGGAACTGGAAAAATCGGACGCGGGCTTTGAAAAACGCCGCGCCGCCGCCTGCGCGGAAGGTAAACAACTCCGTTATGTAGCGGTGATCGAGGCCGGTTCGGCCCGCATAAGCCTGCGCGCCGAACCGCCCGAAAGCCCGTTCCGCTCGCTTGTCGACTCGGACAACATCGTCGTTATCACGACGGAACGTTACAGCAAGCTGCCGATGGTGATAAAGGGCCCCGGCGCGGGCGCACAGGTTACAGCCGCCGGCGTTTTTGCAGACATAGTAAGGGTTGCCCGTTCACTCGTATAGGCAGCAAACCAGTGGGGTTCACAAATACGGGTAGGTTCGTATATATCCGTGAATTTTTACAGGTAGTAAAGACTTATCTTTACGAAGTGGTTTGTTTAGGAACTGTGTTAGAATTGTTCATTGTTCACTGTGTCTGCATGCCTTGACTCCCTCCAAAACGCGCGGCTAAACTCAACTTAGATGAAATCTAGGCAAAAACGTCTTCAGGCAGTACGCAGGCTGATCGAGACGAATCCTGCCGGTTCTCAGGATGCTATTCTTGAAATGTTAAAGGGAGAGGGCTATTCCCTGACACAGGCGACGCTGTCGCGTGATTTGAAATCGCTTGGCGTCTGTAAGAGGCCTAATTTTGAAGACGGGTACAAATACTATTTGCCTGACGAAACAGAACAGAACGAAGCGAGACGGGCTCATATACAGGATTTTTTGCAAGGCTATATCTCTATAGAATGGTCGGGCAATATGGTTGTGATAAAAACCTATTCGGGACATTCCAGTTCCGTAGCGCTTGCTGTTGATAACCTTGCGTTGGACGATGTGTTGGGTACCGTTGCCGGACATGACAATACGGTTTTTGTCTGTTTGCGTGAAGGAATCACCGGTGAAGACTTCATGGCGGTGATGAAAAAAAATATCCCAAACCTGGAGGCATGATGCGTTACAATAATTTGGATAGAACGGCCGTTTATGGCCGGCTTGTAGAGGCGACAAAGGCGTATTCTGGTTTTGATTTTAGACAGAAACTCAACGCGGCGCGGGTGGCGGGATTCTCGGTTCCCATAGCGGACACACTTGTTTACAACTGGGCCGCCAAAAAGATTGACGATGACATTGTAGCGTTGCTGCAAGAGCTTGCCAATGAACAGGAACTGACGGCAAAGTACAGGGCGCTGCTTGACGGAGAAGTTATGAATACCGGTGAAAACCGGAAGGTACTGCACCAGCTTTTGCGCGGCCAGCTTGGGAAGGATGTCGTCGCCGACGGAAAAAACATAGGCGAGTTTTACAGGAAAGAGCTTCTGCGTTTTTCCTCTTTCGCTGATGATGTCCGTAGCGGAAGGATACAAGGCTCAACTGGAAAAAAATTCGGATATGTCGTACAGATAGGGATAGGCGGTTCCGATCTTGGGCCGCGCGCCCTGTATATAGCGCTGGAAAATTGGGCGCTGAAAGAAGGCATCACACCCGCTATAAAGGCAAAGTTCATCTCCAATGTTGACCCAGACGATGCCTCGGCCGTGTTAAATTCCGTTCAGCTTGGGGAGACCCTGTTTGTTCTTGTCTCAAAGAGCGGCACTACGCAGGAAACGCTGGCCAACGAACTTTTTGTCAAGGATAAACTGCTGAAGGCGGGTCTTGATGCGAGCAGGCATATCGTTGCGGTAACGAGCGAGACGAGCCCACTTGCCCATAACAGCACCTACCTCGATTCGTTTTACATTGATGATTTTATCGGCGGGCGCTATTCGTCCAGTTCCAGCGTTGGCGGCGTGGTACTTTCGCTTGCCTTTGGCCCCGCCGTGTTCAAGGAATTTTTGGCCGGCGCTCACGAGGCGGACAGGGGAGCCCTTGAGCCGGATATTCGCAGGAACGCCGCTATGCTCGACGCGCTTATCGGCGTGTGGGAGAGGAATTTTCTGGGGCTTCCGTATACGGCGGTGCTGCCGTACAGTCAGGCGCTTTCCCGTTTTCCAGCGCATTTGCAGCAGTTGGACATGGAATCGAACGGAAAGCGCGTGAATCGGGACGGTGAACCTGTTTCCTATGCGACAGGGCCCGTGGTTTTCGGCGAGCCGGGTACAAACGGACAGCATTCGTTCTACCAGTTGCTTCATCAGGGTACGGACATCGTGCCGCTCCAGTTCATAGGCTTTAACGAGAGCCAGCTTGACGACGATGTTGTAGTGGACGGCTCTACCAGCATGACAAAGCTGAAGGCAAACCTTGCCGCTCAGATTGTCGCGTTTGCCAAAGGGCAGGATGACATCAACCCGAACAAGCAGTTCACCGGCGGACGGCCTTCCAGTCTGGTATACGGTAAGCGCCTTACGCCCAGGGTATTGGGTTCGCTGCTTGCCCACTTTGAAAACAAGGTAATGTTTCAGGGCTTTGTCTGGAATCTGAACAGCTTTGACCAGGAAGGCGTACAGCTTGGCAAAATTCTTACAAAAAAAGTTCTTTCCGGCAATTCCGGTGACGACGCGCTGGATGCCTATAGCAAGCTGCTTGGCTGCTAGCCGATCAAGCGGGTAAAGCCGGCCAACAGTTCACAAGCCTCGTTCCCGCTGCCGTATGCGGCGGCAAAACCGGAAAAGGCTGCATCCGCCTCTGCCAGCAAGGAATGTCCTCGCTCGGCGGCCCTGTCAAGGCAGCCGGCGGCGTTAAGGGCGCTTGTCAGTTCTTCTATGGCCGCCACCGCTTCCGCCGTCCCGGAAACGGCAGTTGCAAAGCACCGCATGACAAGATCGCGCCGCCTGTCAGTTTCCGCCATGCCGGAGGCCGCGCCGTGCAGGTACAGCAGTACCGGCAGGCTCTTTTTTCCCTCCACAATATCATCGCCGCGCCTCTTGCCGGACGCCCCCTCCTGGAGGTTCTTCACGTCGTCCAGGATCTGAAAACCGACGCCGAGCTTTTCAGCCGCTTTCGCAAGCGGAAAAGCCGCGCCACCCTCACTCTCAACAGAGCGGCCTGCCGCAAGGCGCGCGAGACGACCCGTATTTGCCGCAAAACGGGCCAAAACCCCAGTTTTTAGCGCGCACATCGTGTAGTAGTCGTCTATGGAAGGCAGGCTGTCCCAGTTGCGATGCCAGGCTATGTCCAGCGATTGGCCCAGGTGCAGGGCGCGCATCTCACACGCCCACATTGAATATAGCTTCAGTTTCGATTCGGCCGGCGCGTCCCAGCCGTCTATGCAGGAAAGAGGCAGAAAGTACATGAAGCACCCGCTGTTTATCGCGGTATCCGTGCCGTAAAGCAGGTGGACAGCCGGCTTTCCGCGCCGTTCAGCGGAACTGTCCTCAATGTCGTCGTGGATGAGGCTTGCGTTATGGCAGAATTCCACGAGCGGCGCCAGCGGCAGTGCCGCGTCCCCCCCGCCCAGGCTTTCGCAAACAAGCTGCATCAAGAGAGGTCTCCAGCGCTTTCCGCCGCGGCTCAATAGATCGATACCCGGTTCCAGCAGCGACAGTGGTTTTTCCGGTGTCACCAACGGGGATTCACATTCTTTGTTAAAAAAGTCAAAAAAATTACGTCTGAACCAGGCCGAATCCGGCTGACTCGGCAACGCGTTCTGTAGTACCGCTTCAATTTTTTGAAGCCGCGAATTATAATCAAGGCTCATACCATATCTTAGTTGGAGTGTATAACTGTGTCAAACTACAAACAACCGGACTTTTGGTCGATCAAGGCTCAAAAAGAAGGCTATCCGGCCCGGTCTGTATACAAACTCCAGGAAATAGACAAAAAATTCGGCCTCATACCCGCATATCCTGATCAAATTAACGCGGATTTCAGGGTTTTAGACCTGGGCGCGGCTCCAGGAAGCTGGACTCTGTACGTTCTTCGTAAATTTTCAGGACGCGGCTTCCTGGCCGCCTGCGATCTGTCGCCGCTTTCCCGCAACCCGGATTCAGGGCTTTTTGACGGACAGAACTTTTTCTTTAAGCAGGCGGATATTTTTGCTGTGGAAGTCCGTGCCGAACTTGCCGCGCTTGGTCCGTTCAGCCTGATACTGAGTGACGCTGCGCCGGCTACAAGCGGTGGACGGCTTACAGACACGGCGAGGCAGGCGGAGCTTGCCGAAGCCGTTTTTCTGTACGCGCACGCCGCGCTAAAACGGGGCGGTAGTGTTTGTGTAAAGATTTTTCAGGGGACAGACACCGCGGACCTTATCAAAAAAACACGTCCGCTGTTTAATACGCAAAAAACATTCAAACCCAAAGCTTGCCGGGCATCTTCGTTTGAAACTTACCTGGTAGGCTTAGGGAAACGCTGATTAACTTGACGCTAATCGCGTTTCCCTAATGTATTTGCTCATTTCATTGCGCAAATGTGTCAACAAAGTTGACATTCACGTTAAAGCAGCAACGAATGCGCCAACTACGTTGGCGAATGCTCGATTGAATAAATCAGTGCTTCCTTAGGTTTTAAAACACTATCCTGATGTGATCAAACGTGCTTAGCTGTACTATTTTTACCATCAAAACCTGTTCCGCAGGGGAGTAGCGCCAGCCCGGCGCATTGTACTGTTCAAACTGGGGGTCGGAACGCCAATCCATGTTACGCAATTGAATCCTGGAAAAGGGTTTTACATTCAAAATATAGAGGTAATGAGTCTCTCCTGGCGGAAAGTTAATGCCAAAATCCAGAATATTGTTTTGAAAACTGGCGCTGACTTCAGGTGAAATTGTCCAAAACCAAACCCCGTCGGCCACTTTCCCTGCCCCAAACGCATGGGGGTAGAAGTTCGAAAAATTTAATTCACGGTATATTTGTACGGCCGTCAATTTTTGAGAGGATGCCTCGTTTATAGATGAGCCGTCCGCGGACAGTTTAAGCTCGGCATTTAACGATAACTCATTATCGGTAAGCGAAAGCATAGATATTACCAGCGACCGTCCAACCGCAGCCCACCCGCTGTTACCGGTTGCCTCGCTGAAATTGGTAAGAGCGACGCCCAGTCGTATGTTATAAAGTGTATCAATGTTACCGTCCATAAAAAAAACATAGCCGCTTGTCTTGTCCTTTTTTATACTCGCGGAGATAAGTTCCCAGGCCCTATGCAGGAGTTTATCGAAAGGATTTTCTGTCCCATCCTCTCCGATCCATTTATTCCATGTGAGCCATCCTTCAAAAATACCGGCGCACATTTTAACGTCGATCGTGGCTGGATTCAAACTTTTTATATATTCGATTCCCTTGTCAAAAAGCTCCTTGTTGTTATGCGCATACAGGTATTTAAAGGTATCTTTCTCCGTTAAAAAACCTGAAGAGGCGCTGCCGCTGAAAGACACTATACGGGACATAGTTTCACGTTCGTTTGTGAGCAATCCCGCCATAGAGCCGCTCAACTTTCCTAAAAAAGGCGTTAAAAGAAAAGTATGCGTTCCATTACGTAGCGAGGCGGGAAGCCGGTTAACGGTCGCTGTCAAGGTGCCGTTCCGCCCGGCTTCGGCAAGGTAGCATGCGATGGTATCTTCCGCGCGGTTACCCGCGTTTACCAGACGTTCCCAGTAAGCAAAAGCCGCGTCACACCAGTTCTGCACGGTTTCGTTGTAAATCTGCGTTTCGGTACTGCCGGAAACGATCAATTCGCTGATGTTAAACATAGTGTCATCCGAAATTACGCCGTAAAATACGGCAGGATCGGCACGGCTTAACGAAATGAGACGACGGTCTTCGTATAGGTTTGCGGCTTCAAGGATATATTCATCACCCTGGTAATTTACAACAAAGTCGTCCGATCCACTGCGTCCGATACCGGCCTTGCCGTACAGGTTGAACGGCACAAGTATCTGTTCAATTTCGTCTTTGAGCAACGCGCTAATTGTTAAATTTTTTGTATATATGCTGTTGTCGATATAGAATGAAAGCTCCTGCCCGCCTGAAAGATGAAACCGCGCTTCGCTGCCGGAAATCGTTACCGTTTCCGGGTAGGCGGCCTTCACGAATCCATCGCTATCGACATACGCAAAGCCGTCATCGTCGCTGCCGGAAAGTCTGAATTCGAGCCCTCCAAAAAACAACTGAACACCGTCATTTACAAGGTATTCCCGGCCTTCGCCCTCAGTCCGGTGCCACACCGTCCCCTCGCTTTGCCGCCTTATACTGCCGTTAATCCGCAAAGCGCCAATTTGCCGGTTTAGATCCAAGTACCTGGTAAACTGCGCCATTGATAACAACACAAAAATAATAAAATACAGGAATAGCAGTCCAACGATTCTGGATATAAGACGCCGCCTCATTACCGCTATACTATCAAAGCGAAATAAAATTGGCAATTAGGCAGGTGGAGCAAGTGCCGGCTTGTATTAAAGGGACGGGCGGGGTATATTGGGGGCGTGCGAGTTTTTGAAAAATCATCCAAGCTGGACGATGTTTGTTACGAGATACGCGGGCCAGTTATGGACGAGGCTGCCAGGCTTGAAAGGGATGGTTTCCGCATACTCAAACTGAACATCGGAAACCCTGCTCCGTTTGGATTTCACGCGCCCGATAGAATCATTGGGGACATAATTACCAACATCCGGGAGGCGGAGGGGTATTCCGATTCGCTCGGGCTATTTCAGGCACGCAAGGCGATAATGCAGGACTTTCAGAGCAAAGGAATACTCGATGTCGAAATAGCGGACATATACATCGGCAACGGTGTCAGCGAACTTATAATGATGGCGATGCAGGCGCTGATCAACAACGGGGACGAGGTTCTTGTGCCGGCGCCGGACTACCCGCTCTGGACGGCGGCGATAACGCTTTCCGGCGGCAGGGCGGTTCACTATATCTGCGACGAACAGTCCGCCTGGCAGCCCGACCTTGACGATATGCGTTCCAAGGTAAGCGCGGCGACAAAGGCCATAGTCGTGATAAATCCGAACAACCCCACCGGCGCGGTCTACGACAGGAGGACGCTGGAAGGTATAGCGGCGATTGCGCGTGAACACGAGCTTATAGTGTACGCGGACGAAATATACGAGCGCGTAATCTACGACGAGGCGGTACATATCCCTATGGCTTCGGTAGACAACGGCATACTTACCGTTTCGTTCAACGGGCTTTCAAAGGCGTACCGGGCGGCGGGCTTTCGTTCCGGCTGGATGGTGCTGTCGGGAAACAAGCGGATTGCTGACGGCTACCGGGAGGGGCTGGTGATGCTTGCGAACATGAGGATGTGCGCTAACGTGCCGTCCCAGTTCGGCATACAGACGGCGCTGGGCGGATACCAGAGTATAAGGGACTTTCTGCTTCCAGGTGGGCGCCTGTTGGAACAGCGCGACACGGTTATGGATATGCTCTGTCAAATCCCCGGCGTTTCATGCGTTAAACCGGCAGGCGCGCTGTACTGCTTCCCGAAGGTGGATACGGCACGGTTTAACATCACGGACGATACGCGCTTCATGCTCGATCTGCTCAAGGCTGAACACATACTGCTAGTTCAGGGTACGGGCTTTAACTGGCCGTTGCACGACCATTTCCGCATAGTTTTTCTCCCCGACAAAGGGACGCTTACGGAAGCGCTTGGCCGCTTTGCCCGTTTCCTGGAGACTTACCGGCAGGCTTAAAGGCAGCTGCCGCCGGAATACAAATTAATTTAGTCACCGTTTTGGTGAGTAGGGCTGAGTGCCTTGCGTTTAGCGTGGAATTTAGCCTAAGTAAGAGTGGCTTGCGGCGCGAAACTATTATGCAAACCGGTAGGGTTTGCACGCTTGCGAATGAAAATCACTATTCCCGATCATCATTAACTATTATAGTTATGTTGGAGGTAAAAGTATGGCGCAAATGACAGCGGAACAGGCGGCGGAGTGGGGCAAAACCCTCAGTTTTGAAAAAGTGTGGGCCATGTTTGCGGAAACCGACCGCAAGATGGCGGAAACTGACCGCAAAATGGCGGAAACCGACCGCGTTGTGAAAGAAACCAGCCGCGTAGTTGCGGAATTGAGCAAAAATGTTGGTGGGCTTAACCGGTCTTTGGGCGGGCTCATAGAGACGCTTATCGCGGCGCGGCTGTGGGAAAAGTTTCCCGAATACGGCTTTGTCTGTTCATTCCAGCGCGTGTGTATTTTAGATGAATCAAAGCGTGTAAGGACGGATATCGACATCCTGCTTTCAAATACCGACAAGGTAATGGCTGTGGAAGTCAAGCACGAACTTGACAAGGAAAAGTATGTGGACGAACATCTGAGGCGTATGGAACTGATCCGCGCCTATCCGCCGCTGGTGGTAGCGGGCAAACAGTTGTTCGGTGCGGTGGCGGGCGGACTTGTTGCTCCCGACGTGGCACGTTACGCATACGAAGTGGGATTCTATGTACTCGAATTAACCGGCGAGAACGTAGGCCTCATCTCCCCGCCCGACGGTTTCAAGCCCGGAACCTGGTGAGACACGTCGTCTTCTTTCGGGTCTTTGTCGTAGGCCATATCGGTGATTATCACGTACTTGTACTCATACCCCGTCCACATCTTCATGCACAGCGTCCGGCAGCTGTCGGCCATAGCCTCCAGCGAGTTCATATTGATGTATGAGACACCGGCCATGCCGGGCAGTTTTCCGATAAGCCCTGCAATCTGGTTTCCAGCTTTAAGAAGGGAGAAAACAGAAGAAAAAATCCCCTCCCAAATATCGGTAAAAACTGCGCCGCCTTTACCGCCTGCCAGGTCGCCTATCCCGGCTATCGTATCGGACATTGTCTTGACGCCTTCCGTAACGTAACGGCCGATGGGCTGGAACGGGACAATAATCTCCATTTTATAGGTACGGGGGTTCTTCACCACGTTGTCAACGATAGTCTGCATGACCGGAAGCCGTGTACTGCCTGCAAGCTCGGCAGCGGATATTTTTTCGTCATTTTCCGGTTCGTACAGAATCACGCGCTTTTTCGACACCTCGTTGGAGAATGCAGGCGTTATTTTCTTAACATGGAACATACATATTGGAAGCGTTACCCTGTCCGGTTCGGCGGTCCAGTACCGGTCATAGAGGCACGTCATGCTTGTCCAGTAGCTGACAGCATCCGCGGCTATCTGGAGAACGGTTGGAATGATAATACCGGTACAGCTTGAAGCTCCGTGGGGAATTGGATCCCTGATATTGCTGCCGGCGCTGCTGAGCATTGCGAGTACTGAAACGCCGTTTACAGGACCGCCGGACATGGGCATATCCTCCTATTGACTGCATGGCATAGAGCATGGTATACTATGCGCATGAAACGTGTAATCTTTGCCGCGGCGGTATTCCTGGCCGTGCCGTGTTTCTCCGCGCAGGCGGACAAGCTGGACGAGATTGTTTCGGATTTAAAAGGAAACCGTGTAATACACGTGGAAGCTCTGGGTCCAATAATAGATATATTAGATATTTTAAACCGGCTTGCGCTTGTCTGCACTATATCTGAAAAACAAGTTATCGTCGAGCCTTGCATATTAGCTGCTGCAAACGTTAAAGAATTCTTAGACGGCACAATCTCCTCCATTGACGCTTATATAGAACTGTATAATTCTACAGCCGTGTCTAAAAACAAAGACAACAGAGACAGTCTTACATATATCTATAAGATGTATCCCTTGTCCGCAATGTATCATTTGAAACAGTATGTAGAGACATTTAAGTCTCGTGATTTTGAAAGGGCAATGACATTGGCTGTCAGTTACGGCATAACTTTTTAACATCCTTTAAAAACCCTCCTGTT
>JAITIR010000133.1 GCA_031279285.1 Spirochaetaceae bacterium
TGCGAAACTATACTGCTGGACGAACCCTCTATGGGACTCGCCCCAAAACTGATGTTCGAAATGTTTAAAGCCCTGCAAAAACTTAACTTCATAAAGCATACGACGATCCTTGTCGTCGAACAGAACGCCAAAGTCGCGCTCGATTTCGCAAGCCGGGGCTACGTCCTCAAAACGGGCGAAATTATAGCCGCAGGCTCCTCCACCGAACTAAGCGCCAACGCCGATGTCCGCAAAGCCTACATGGGGGGCTAGGGGCATCACAGAAACCGCGAATGGCGGGGCGGTTCATTTATGAACAGTTCCTAAATGATGCAACGTTTACAAGATACCCTGACCTGGGACGGAGATTCATTTTTTGAACGAAAGATTTGTGTAAGCGGTGGGTTGCGTGAAAGTGGGCAGACGCTTAAACTGGAAAAGGATGGAGGAAGCGATGTCCAATATAAAGAACATACCGAGGAATAAATCTTTTCTGATACGGGGCTTGAGGAAGTTGTTTGAACACCGGGCCTTGTGGATGTATTTTTTGCTTGACGAGGCGAAAAAAAACGGGTTGGATGGCCATAGGTTTGCTCCGCAGGCTATACGGCGTTGCGGCCTGTACCAGGGCGGGCAGGTGGCGGATAAGGGCACATCTTCGAGCCTTAAAGTCCTGAAACGAAAGCTGTTCAAATTTCCCGGAAGGCTGATTTTTGAGATGAAATTCCTGCGCTGCACGAACGATAACTTTGACGTGGATTTTCATTACTGTCCGCTGGTAAACGCATGGCAGATGCAGGGTTGCAGCGACAGCGACATAAGCGCTATGTGCGACTTTGCGATGTGCGGTGACCGCGGGATTGCCGAGTCTTTTGGCTGCGAACTCGATCTGCCAAAGACGATAGCGCGCGGAGACGATCGCTGTTCGATAAGGTTTAAGCGAAAAAAATAGTATTTTGGAACTGCTCGACATAAAAAACCCGTTTGGTGGGCCGGTCTACCACGTTGATTCGTGTACCAGCACGATGGATGAGGCGCGGCGGCTTTGCGGGGAAGCTCCGCACGGGACGATTGTAATGGCCGACCTGCAAACGAGGGGGCGGGGGCGCTTTCCTTCACGCACCTGGACTGCTTCCGCCGGTAAAAACCTTACTTTCACACTGATACTACGCTATGACGGATTTTTGTCCGTGCCGGCGGCAATCACACTGCGTTCAGGTATTGCCGTTGCACGGGCGATAGAGGCGCTGGAGCCGGTTTTGGCGTTACGGACAGCGGTAAAATGGCCTAACGACGTGATGCTGGGAAGCAAAAAATGCGCGGGGCTGATCGCCGAATCGGACGGCAGAACGGTGCTGCTAGGGATTGGCGTGAATGTTGCGGAGAACTTTGGCAGGGACGGGGCGACTGCGCCTAACGCCGTGTCTATAATGGATGAGTTGTCCACGCTGGACACGGCTGCCGCGGCTGCCTATGCGGAAGCATCCCACAGAGTACCGCTCCTCCTCGAAAAAACGCTGTTCGCGCTGTTTTACACGCTTTCTGCCGATTTCGACGGCCTCTGGCGGGAGGAGTTCGAAAAACGGCTCTACATGAAAGGCAAAACGGTCAGCTTTGTTAGCGGTACCGTCGCCGCGCCCTGTACCGTGGCAGGCACGCTCGCCGGCATAGATTCAGGCGGCGCGCTCCTTGTCATCCCCAACGGGAAAACCGAAGCGGAAGCCTTTGCCGCCGGCGAAGTGTTAGGGAAACGCTGATTAACTTGACGCTAATCGCGTTTCCCTAATGTATTTGCTCATTTCATTGCACAAATGGGGTAAACTTTGTTTACCTTGCGTTAAAGTAGCACCGATTGCGCCAACGTAGTTGGCGATTGCGCCAACGTAGTTGGCAAATGCTCGATTGAATAAATCAGTGCTTCCTTAGGAACTGTTCAGAAATAACATGACCGTTTGGTCATGTTATTCTGTCTTCAGGGCGGACTGGCCTTTCAGCGGCTTCCCCCATCCTACTATAGACTCACACCGCTGATAAAAAAGCCATCGCCCGCCTGGAGCGGCGGACGATGGCAATAGCTAACATGGGAAGCTATAGAAAAACTATAAATTACCTTCTAATGCGTTACGGCGTTTTTGCGCAAGGCTATCCTCGAAGAGGTCTTCCGTTACCAGCTTGAGCGCCTCGGTTGGACACACCCTGACACAGGAAGGCGAATCCGCCACACCCACGCAAAGGTCGCATTTGTTGGCGACCTTCTTTGCCGTGCCGTCGTAGGCGACCTCCGCCGTTTCTACAATCTCCACAGCGCCGAATGGACACGCGATAACACAGTTCTTACACCCTATACACTTTTTGGCGTCTATACTAACAATGGTGTCTTTGATGCTGATCGCGCCCGATGTACAGGCCTGTTTACAGGCGGGATTCTCGCAGTGCCGGCACTGCACGGGCGCGCTCAACTTGGCCGTTTTTACCATGAAAAGACGCGGGTTGAACGTATAGCTGTCAGGGTCAATTTCAAAAATACGCTTGCCTTCGTGGGCTACCACACAGGCAATCATGCAGGTTCTGCACCCTATACAGCGTAGCGGAGTTGCTTTTACAAACTGATTCATGCCGATACCCCCTCTTTCTTGATGTGCATACGTTTCCGTATGTCCGCATAGCAACGCTTAACTTCTTCTTCGGCCCACTTTTGGTCGGGAATCTTTTCGATACGGGCGGCGCAGTACTTGTACTCCGGCGTCCGGCTTGTCGGGTCCAGCGACGAGATTGTCAGCTCGTTGCAGGCGCCTATCCACCACTGGTAGGTCATGTAAACGGCGCCCATTTTGACGCGCTCCGTCGGTTTGGCGCGGGCGTAAACAGCGCCGCGCTTGGAGAGCACCTTTACGATGTCGCCTTCCTTTAAGCCAAGCTGTCCCGCATCTTCCGGGGACATTTCCACCCAACCCGGTTCGTCTTCAAGGTTGCGGAGAAGCCGACAGTTACCCGTCATGGTGCGGACGGAATAGTGGCCTACCTCGCGAACCGTGCAGAGGGTCAGCGGGTACTCACTGTTCTCAACCTCTGTTGGCGGATGGTACGGCGAAGTTTTTAGAATACCGATACCGTCCGGCGTCGCGAACTTGCCTCCCGCGTGAAGGAACATCGTGCCCTTGTCTTCCGGGCCCTTGTCCCAGCAAGGCCACTGGACGCTGCCCAGCCGCTCTATCTTTT
>JAITIR010000010.1 GCA_031279285.1 Spirochaetaceae bacterium
AGATCCGGAAATATTTATGACTTCCGAACAAAAAGAACAGTTTAGGCTGGGGAGAATAGCCCAGGAATCCGGCTTGTCAACCGATGAGTTGGAAGAGGCAATTAAAAGAGCAAAAGAAGAGAAACTGCGGAAAAAAAGTACCGACGGGAACGATAATAAACCAAAAGATCACGAAGAGGGGAAGTTATCCCGTACCATGCGGGAAGTTAATGAACTTGTCAATGAAAAGATGCAATCACGTAAAACAGTATCCGGTGACAAAGAACCGTTTGGCGGTGATATTGCACAGGGAACGCCGCCCGCGCCTGATGAAGATGAAGATACAGATGAATACATCAAACCGCCAATTAACTTTGACCGTAAGATTAAACATGAGCAGGAACGCAGCGCGTCGGAACTTGCCAGGATAGAACGCGAGCGTGAATTAAACGGAGCTGTTCAAACAAGCGAAAAATACCGTTCCGGGTGGTTCAGGGCGCTTCTGGAACTCGAAGGTCTGGCTCAAGGCCAGGAGGAAGCGGCCGGCAGGAGCGTTTCTATCAGTTTTGGCAAAACAGAGCCGGAGGCGGGAACCGAAAAAACGCTGCTTTTAAGCCATCCAAGCCGCAGTATTCCGCCCGCGCTCGAAGAGCTCTCCAACATACGCCTTGAACTGGATCTCAAAACCGCACAAAAAAGCGTTACCGTTGAGGCATTGAGCATAAAAGGCTATACCGTACGGGCAAAACTCACGTCTAAAGACGCGCTTGGCGATATTGACTTGTCGAAAGTTGCCGAGGCAAAAATAAATGTCCAAAGCCCCGCGTTTTTGCAAAAATCGTTACAAAGCTGTTTTGAAAGCCTGCATTTTCAGGATGATAAAAACCTTCAGGAAGATTTACCGAAAAACATTGAGTTTGTCTTTGGCCCTCCCGGAACAGGGAAAACTACCTATCTCGCAAAAAATGTGTTGATGCCGCTTATGAAAGCGGGTGAAAGCGCACGGGTACTGGTGTTGGCGCCGACCAACAAGGCGGCGGATGTTCTGGTACGGCGGGTCATGGACGAAAGCGGCGAAGATAAAAGTTATGAGGATTGGCTGATACGTTTTGTTACGACCAACGACGAAATCATCGAAAAGAGCAAATGTTTTCGTGACAGAACCTGTAATCTTGAATCTCTGAAACGCGGGGTGGCGGTAACGACTGTCGCCCGTTTTACCTACGATACATTCGAGCAGGAAAGCGGTTCAAAACGTCTCCACGATGTTCACTGGGATTACATAGTCGTTGACGAAGCGTCAATGGTTCACCTGCCGCATATCATTTTTGTTCTTTACAATCAAAAACCAAAGAAATTTATCATCGCGGGCGATCCCTTCCAAATCGGACCGATTGCCCGGGTTGATATATGGAAGGACGAAAATATTTACACCCTCATCCAATTAAAGTCTTTTGCGAATCCAACAACTGTTCCGCATAAGTATAACGTCATCTGTCTTAACAAACAGTATCGAAGTATTCCGTCGGTGGGAAAAATTTTCAGCGGGCTGTCATATAACGGCATCCTTTCCCATAACCGCACAGAAGATGACCGGCGTCCTCTCGCCATTACCGGGCTTGACACGGCGCCTCTGAATATCATCAAGTTTCCGGTAAGCGGATATGAAAGCATCTACCGGGCAAAAAGGCTCAACGGATCGCCTTATCAGGTTTATTCCGCGTTATTTACCGTTGAATTCTGCCGGTACCTTGTTTCTGAAATTTCAAAAAACAACCGGAATGAAAACTGGAAGATTGGCGTAATTTCGCCGTATCGTATTCAGGCCGATATAATCGACAAGACCATAACGCGGATGAACGTTCCCGCCAATATCGAAGTTAATGCCGGTACCATACACGGTTTCCAGGGCGACGAATGTGATATCATCATTGCGTTATTTAATCCGCCGCAGACTATTTCAGACTCAAAAGAAATATTTCTCAACAAACGCAATATCATAAACGTCTCCATTAGCCGCGCAAGGGACTATTTATTCGTGGTTATGCCCGATGATGATACCGAGAATGTAAAAAACCTCACGTTCATCACGAAAGTTGAGAAACTGTGCCGGGAACAAACCGGCTGTACCGGTTACCGGTCCCATGATATTGAAGGCCTTATTTTTGGCAGCCGGAGTTACATTGAGGACAATGCTTTCTCCACAAGCCACCAGTCGGTAAACGTATACGGGAAACCCGAAAAGCACTATGAAGTAAGAAGCGAAGACAAGGCGGTTGACATACAGATAGAAGATCCGTTATAGAGCGAAAACCGGGAAAATGGGTAAAAAAGCTGCCGAAGCAGGGGCCGGCGCTGCCGGTAACTATAGACTCGCCCCGTGCGTTCCGGATGTGCAAAACATAATTGACTATACGTCCTTGTACAACAAAAAAGACCTGCGTAAAGTCATCGACAAAAATAGAAAACCTGTGCGCCATCCGTATTTTACCGAATACCTGCCCTTGCAGCGCCTGTGCCTTCAAATCCTGAGGCGGGAAAAACTGTCTTTCGGTAC
>JAITIR010000032.1 GCA_031279285.1 Spirochaetaceae bacterium
CGGCGACTTGTTTTCCAGCGTCAGCAGGAGCGGCAGATGGTCGCTCAGGCCGGAGCCGGTGCGCGTGTTGTACGTGTTGGGCTCGCCCTTCGAGTTGACGAACGGTTCCGTGTCAACCACCGCCGCGTCTTTGAATTCCCAGCCGGCTGAATTGAAAAAGGCTTCGGACAGCAAGAAATGATCTATGCTTTCCCAGCCGCCGTTGTAGTAGTAGGAACCCTTTTCAAGTTCCGCCTCCCACGGTGTGTAAAAAACGCCGTCTATTCCGGGAAAAAATGAAGAGAACGGCGGCTTTTCCATGCTCAGCACAAGAAAATCCTGCGGTACGGAAGTTTTAGGCTCCTGCTCTTCGCCTTCTTCCTCACCATCCTCCGAAACATTTTCATAACCGGCAATTTTGGCAGCTTCTGGGGAATCCGGCATCAGCGCACAGCGTAATTCACCGTCCTGCCGTTCAAATTCGTCATAATTTTCGTTCAAATCACCCAGAATCAGGATCGGCATATCCGGCGACTCGGCCTTTATCGTCTTTATACGCCGCAGGATCACACGGGCAGCCGCACGCCGTAGCGTTTCAGTCGCATCATCTCCACCCAGCTTGGACTTCCAGTGACATATAAATATCGCTATGGGCTGTCTTTCCGGCTCTATCCATACCTCGGCAACAGGCCGCGGCAGTACTTCTCCCTGTATGTTAGACGAATGGGAGCGCGCCATTGTCAGCGGATAGCGGCTCAACAGTCCCAGCCCCAGTGAATAGCCAGGAAGTCCGGCAAAAAAACTGTAGCGGTACGCGCTGTCCGTAAGGTATTCGTTAGCAAGGTTTTCCAGTACACCCGCATTTTCCACCTCGATAAGGGCAATGATGTCGGGCCCATTTTTTCCGACAGAAGATATCGCTTTAGAAAAGTTGTTCAGCCTTGCAAGGTACTTTTCGCTGTTCCAGCCGTTGCTGCTGCTGTACTCGTCGTACTCTATACCGTCGTCCTGCCCGTCAAACAGGGCCTGCAAATTCCATGTAGCTATCGACAGACCGGAAGGAGCGCCGCCATCCAAAATTCCCGTGTATACGTCACAGGAACCCACACAGGATGCGGCCATCGGCAGAATCAACAGCAGAAACACAAACAATGACCCGCAGGGCTCGCCCAACTTTTCACAGTAACCATAACTTTTGTGTATAAAATTTCTTTCTTTTAGCATTGTAGCCTCCATACAATATGTATGCACGTTACAATGCATTTTGATTCAAATTTTTGGATTTTTTTTATGGAATTTGGGATTTTAATTACGGACGGCCCGATTGCCCGGCAAAATGCAGCCCGCTCAACTCCGCATCAAGCTGACGGCACGGCGCACATCAGTTTTCCAGCCTCACCCGAACAAGTTTGTAACGCCCGTCTTCGTCATGTGTCCAGTATATGTCTTCCACAACCACTTCGCCCGCGCCGCCTGTTTCCAGCGAAACATTGTGACCGCCGCCTATGGCCCAAAGTTTAACGGCGGATGAATTCGATATCCAGATACGGACGCCGTTTTGAGCCTGTATGGTCTGTTCCTCTCCCTTGACATAGTAACGCTCCGTACGCTTCTGCTGTACCGCCTCACGCAGAATTTCCCAGCGGAACATACAGTAACTGCTGAATACTGCCTGAAGCGTAAACGGATACGGTCGTGCCTCGTTAAAAATGACGACAGGGGCGCTTTCCGCCGCGTTGAGCGCCGGTATATCGACGGCAGATGCCGTTTGTTCGATGGCGAGCGTCTGGGTAAGCATCTCAAACCGCAGTTGAGCGCCTATTTCGGGGCGGTTTTGCGCATAATCTATCGCGTTTATCTTTAGCTCCGCAATACCGTCGCTGTTTATGTCGGCCAACACTTCGTTATTCAAACCAAGCCTTATATCCTTATCCGGCGCGGTAATCATTATAACATCCGCTACGCTGTGAAGCGACACCTTGTAACTGTTTCCGGCCAGCAAAATTATCAGTGTATCGCCTTCATAAAAGCGCTGTTCCAGCGTACCCCCCGCAAACGAATACTCTACAGGCATCCGCCCGGCGTTGGATTCGATCTGTTTGTTTTTGGGCATGAAAAAAAAGTAGTAGGCCGAGCCGCACACCAACAAAAAGCATACCAAGACTACAAAGGTTGTAAACACTATACGGGGAACATTGGGCGGCGCTTTTCTAAGAAGTTGTTCCACCGGGATAGGCTGTTCCTGGATTTTTAGTATACGGTACTGGGATACAAGGTTTTTGACACTGAGACCGAGGTATTCGCCATAATTGCCAAGGAATCCTAAAAGGTACGTTTCCGCGGGAAACTGGGAAAAATCCTCCTCCTCCAGGGCGCTTATATACTTGCGGGCAATGTTTGTTTCACGTGCGGCGTCCTCTATCGACAAACCCTTCTTTTCGCGTTCCGCCTTGAGGCATTCGCCTATACTCCTTGTATCTTCGTTTGAACTATTCATTGTTTACCTTTGCTTAGCCTTTCTATTCCGCCAAATCCATTATTCGGTATCTCTGAACAGGAAATCGTTGTAAAGGTTTGCCGAAGGGGGGGAATCGTACATAAAACGCCTATCCGGAATTCCCTGATTCGTCTTGATATCAGAAAAATCAAACTGAACCTGAATGTCCGCAATTGTTGTTCCCTGCATACGGCGTATTAAAAGACTCACAGGATCGATACTGAGAATTATCTCACGAAAGCCTTCCGAACCATAACGCCGTGTAAGGCGCAGTTTTACGACCATTTCGCGGGCCCCCTGGGCCTCCTCGTCGAGCGGCACGGGGTCAGGCCCCGTAAGAAAGGCCGCCGCAAAATTTCGCCGCAACAACGAAAGCCCCTGCGCCGTCGCAAGGTTCGCGCCGGATGAATGGCTGGAACTTACGCTCTGATTCAGGATTGCACGGTACTCCGGAAGGTAAACCGTCAGCATATCCCCATTAAAAACTATAACCTGCTCGGAAGGCGTTGTAAAATCTATCCGTAAAAAGTTCGGTGTTTTATGAACAACCGTTCCATACATGTCCGTACTGCCGGAACTAATCGCTATACGCGCCTCGTAATCGTTAAACGCCGCATATTTTTCCGAAACATTTTCAAGAAACCTTTCCGCCGTAACAATTTGCTGCCCATTCAGGCAAAACAAAACGACAATGGACTGAAAAAAAACAAAAAAAAGTCGTTTTTTTACATTTTTCACAAGCTCTCCTGGCGGCAGGCATCCCGCAAAAAACATACCGATTTGACTTTTCGTACCGAGGATGAGATTTGAACTCACACGGCCTTACAGCCAGGGGATTTTAAGTCCCCGGTGTCTACCATTCCACCACCTCGGCCTGCATAATAAAATGATATTCACTTTCTGAAGGGTGCGCAAGGCCCCCGCCAATGACTATAAACCTTCATAGAACGACAGCGGCTGAATCTCTGTACCGCTGAATGCCCCGTTCGGATTGCCATAGCATCCATTCCCATTTTGCGGTTTTGCAGGCCACCGCTATTTCACCCATGCGATGTACATTTTACGTACCGGGCAGGGTGCTATTCCTATGACGGTGCGCCCCAAGCGGGAAACTGTAATCGGCGGTAAAAAACATAAAAAGTCCCATCCCGTATCCATATCCATATCCCTGTTTCGAACCATGTTAAAAATTTCATAGGGGTAAGCTTTTAGCTCAAATGAACCGTAGCGGCGATCTTCGTCAAGCGGGTGAGGCGCGCTGTCAACAGAGGCCGTTCAAAAACCAGCAGTATCCGGGAACAAGCTTAGGGAAACGCTGATTAACTTGACGCTAATCGCGTTTCCCTAATGTATTTGCTCATTTCATTGCGCAAATGTGTCAACAAAGTTGACATTTGCGTTAAAAATGAACCGCCCCTAAGCAGAATAACATGACCAAACGGTCATGTTATTCTGAACAGTTTCTTTAATAGTTTTCAGGTTTTATCTGGAAGTAAGCCTTGGGGTGCGAGCATACGGGACAGAGTTCCGGCGCTTTTTTGCCGATCGCGATGTGCCCGCAGTTTCGACACTGCCAAATGGCGTCGCCGTCACGCGAAAATACGAGGCCGTTTTCGATGTTGGCGATAAGTTTACGGTAACGCGCTTCGTGCTCCTTTTCGACCTTGCCGACACCCTCAAACAGCGCCGCAATCTTTGTAAAGCCTTCCTCGCGGGCGGTCTTGGCAAAGCCGTCGTACATATCTGTCCACTCGTAATTTTCACCGTCCGCCGCGTCTTTCAAGTTTGTCAGCGTGTCCGGCACCGCGTCATCGTGAAGCGCCTTGAACCACATCTTCGCGTGTTCCTTCTCGTTTTCGGCGCTCTCCAGGAAGATCGCCGCGATCTGCTCGTAGCCTTCTTTTGCCGCCTTGGACGCATAGTACGTGTACTTGCCGCGCGCCTGCGATTCTCCGGCAAACGCGGCCTGTAGATTCGCTTCCGTTTTTGAACCTTTTAATTCCATTTTTTTTTCCTCCTAAACTTAAATAATCTTTTTTTAATGCAATTCCCTACAGATAGGGAATTGCGAATTTCCTAAAAAATCTGCCGGCATAAATGAATAAGCTTCAAACCTTATATCCCTTACTCCACCTTGAACTTGCTGACTTCGTTTACAAGTACATCAATATTGCTTTTGTTGTCAACGCTGATTTCGTTTACGCGGTTCACCGCTATATTGATTTGATCCGCGCCGCTGGCCATCTCGTTCATGCCGTTTTCCAATTCCCGCGTTACGTTTCCCAGGTTTTTGCTCTCGTTGATAACCTCGCGGCTTCCCTCCAGCATCTCTCTGGAACTGGCCTTGACCATCTGCGTAACTTCATTCAACTGGCTTATCGCCTCGAGAATCTGCTGGCTGCCCGCGCTCTGCTCCTCCATCGCGTTGCGGATATTTTCTTCCTGGTCCGAAACCGTCCTTACGCCGTTATCTATAGCCTCGAATTTGTTCAGAACAGCGTCTGTAGAGCGGGTAATCTTGTCTATGCTGTCTTTTATTTTTTTGAGTACGGACGAAATGGTCTTGGACTGCTCGCCGGACGACTCGGCAAGTTTACGGATCTCATCGGCTACAACCGCGAAGCCCTTGCCCGCCTCACCCGCGTGGGCCGCCTCGATCGCCGCGTTCATTGACAAGAGGTTGGTCTGGCTCGCTATGTTTTCCATAACGGCGTTGATTTCGAGCAAGCCCTCCGATTCGCGGGCAATCTGCTGAATGTCCGCCGCCACATCCTGTAGGCCGCTACGGCCCACCTCCGACGCCTCCGCCAATTCCTTTACGTTGACGCCGTTTTTAACCAGCGTCTGCGCCACAGACTGTATGTTTGCCAGCATTTCTTCAACAGCGCTGGACGACTGGGAAACATTGGCGGTCTGTTTTTCTACAAGGTTGTTCAGTTTGTCAAGATTCAGTGTTATCTGCTCCATGGTAGCGTTCGTTTCGGTAACGGAAGCGGACTGATTCACTACCTGCCCCTTGATGCTCTGGATGTTTGACGTGATCTCGTTTACCGCCGCCGCCGTTTCCGTCATGTTCGAAGCAAGCTCCTGGCCAATATCGGAAAGCATAACCGTTTGATTCTTGATCGATTTAACCAAATTCTGGATTTTTTCCATAGTTTGGTTGAAATAGCCGCCCATTTCTCCGATTTCATCGTTGGCGTGTATCGTGATGCGGCTTGTAAGATCGCCTTCACCTTGGGCTATATCCTTCATTCTTAAACCGACAGCCACGATCCGGTGCGCTATGTTCCCGGACACAAACCAGATTATCACCGCGGATACCACTACCATCACAATGGCAATAATAATCGTAAAACGGGTCATATCCGTTATGTCTGAGAACACATCAGCACTCGGAACGGACGACAGTACCGTAAAGGCCTGGTTTGCGTCTCCGATATAAAACGGGTATGACGCAAAGAAACGTCCGCTATTTTGCCCTATGTTAGGGTGACCTGTACGCAGCGTTTCCAGCGTGTCGTCAACCGCTTTTTGTCCGAGAACTCTAACCGATTCCGGATCGGTGATTTTCTTCCCCTGCATAGATGAATCATAGTGCGCCGCTATCGTTCCGGTATAAGTATAAAGCACTAAACGTCCATTCCCGTATCCCGCATTCTTTAGCGTAGCGGTCTTGACTATCAGTTCTTCCGCGTTCGCAAGGTCGATATTCGCGCCGATTATACCAACTACTTGATTCGTTCTCGTGTTTATGACAGGAACGGTCAAACGGATCATCAGTATGTCCTTTCCCGCTAATTTTCCGTTCATTACATCGGAAATGGTTACCGCGTCTTTTATTGAGGCATACGTAATGTTGAGGTCTTCCTCATCGCGCCAGCGGTACTTTTCAGTATTTTTACTGAAGCTCTGTGAGAAAAATGAATCGTATGGATCAGGGTCATTGTCTATTATGCCGGGTTTCCAGACAGTAAACATCCCTACAAGGCTGTTATATTTTTCGACGGTAGACTCAATTGTGGAGTCGAAACGTGTACGCCGAAGGTTTGGCTCAACATCTTCGTAGTCAGCCAGTACATAAGAGACTGTCTTGATTACGTTGAAATACATTTCGAATTCAGATTCGATATTTTTTGACGCTATGCCTGTAAGATTGGTAATCTCACTTTGCGCCGTTCCGGTCTGCATATTACGCGATTTTGAAAGCAAAACTATAGAAATAATGCTGACAACCGCGGTAAGAATAGCAATAACAATCAAACTAAGCCGAAACTTTAATTTCATAATACTTCCTTCCTGTGGACAATATCAGTTATTTGCCCTTAAAATTAAAATGGTGTTTTGAAAAAGATAATCATATTCCAGACAGGTGTCTACATCTTTGTGTAACTTTACCATGTTATGCGCCAAGAGAAGTCCTTTTTCTCCTTTTAACTTCAAACGAATCTGCCTCTGTATTTGGAACCCGGCGGTGGCTGGCGGAAAGGCAGGCAAAAGGGTATAGTATGGGTATGGAAAAGAATTATTCGGCACAGAATATACAGGTACTGAAAGGGCTCGAGGCCGTCAGGAAACGGCCCGGCATGTATATAGGGACTACCGGGATAGACGGACTCCACCATCTTGTCTTTGAGGTGGTCGATAACTCGATCGACGAGGCGATGCAGGGCTTCTGCACGGAGATACTCGTCGTGCTTGAGGGCAACGATGTCGTCCGGGTAGTGGATAACGGGCGCGGTATCCCCGTCGATATACACCAGGAGGAAAAGGTGAGCGCCCTTGAACTGGTGATGACGCGCCTGCACGCGGGCGGCAAGTTTGACAAGAAATCGTACAAGGTTTCAGGCGGCCTGCACGGGGTCGGCGTTTCCGTCGTGAACGCGCTGTCCGAGTGGTGCGAGGCGTTTGTTCATATCGACGGTAAAGTACACACACAGCGTTACAGGTTTGGCATCGCAGAGGGACCGGCCCGCGAGACGGGAAGTACGGACAGGTGCGGCACCGAGATTCGCTTTAAGGCGGACACCTCTATATTCGAGACGACGACGTACAATTTCGATGCGCTTAGCAACAGACTCCGCGAGCTTGCGTTCCTGAACAAGAGTCTCAAGATAACGATAAGGGACGAGCGGCTTTCTACGCCAAAGTCCCACGAATTCAAGTTTGATGGCGGCGTGAAGAGTTTTGTAGAATACCTGAACGCCGGCAAGAAGGTGCTCTACCACGAGCCCATCGTGATTTCCGGCAGCCGCGAGGACGAGGTACAGGGTACGGTTGAGCTTGAATGCGCGATCCAGCATAACGATGGCTTTAACGAGATAATGTACTCGTTTGTGAACGACATAAATACCCGCGAGGGAGGCACACACCTTGTCGGCTTTAAAGCGGCGCTGACTCACACGCTGAACGAATTCCTCAAGAAGTCCAAGCAGGCAAAAAAGTTTGACGATACTTTTTCCGGCGACGATGTGCGCGAGGGACTCACCGCCGTCCTTTCCATTAAGTTGCCCAACCCGCAGTTTGAGGGCCAGACGAAGGGAAAGCTGGGCAGTTCCGAAGTGCGCGGCATCGTGGAAAGTTTTGTAAACGAGCAGCTTGAGTTGTTTTTTGACAGACACCCGGACATAATCGCCGGTATTCTCGAAAAATCCGTGCTTGCGGCCAAGGCGCGGATAGCGGCGCGGGCGGCGCGGGACGCTACCCGCCGCAAAAATGCGATGGACAGCGCGGGTCTCCCGGGAAAACTCGCCGATTGTTCGGACAAGAACCCGGCAGGTTGCGAGCTCTTTATCGTTGAGGGCGATTCGGCGGGAGGCAGCGCAAAGATGGGACGGAACAGGCAGTTTCAGGCGATACTGTCCCTGTTCGGCAAGATGCTGAACGTCGAAAAGACCCGCATCGAAAAGGTGATCACCAACGAAAAGCTCCAGCCCATCATCGCCAGCGTTGGCGCGGGCTGCGGCGACGAATTCGATCTGTCCAAGATACGTTACCACAAAATCATCATTATGGCTGACGCCGATGTGGACGGCTCGCATATACGCACGCTGCTTTTAACGTTTTTTTACCGCTACATGACGGAGTTGATAGCGAGCGGCCATGTCTACCTAGCTATGCCGCCCCTTTACCGCATCTCGTACGAAAAAAAGACTTTCTATGCCTACGACGATGCGGAGAAAGACCGCGTTCTCGCCGCTTCCGGGCGTGACCCGGAAAAGTTGTCCGTGCAGCGCTACAAGGGACTGGGCGAGATGAACCCGGACCAGCTATGGGAAACCACGATGGATCCGGCGCGGCGGAACATCACGCAGATTCACCTTGACGACGCGGTGGAAGCCGAGCGCATTTTCTCTACCCTGATGGGCGAGAATGTCGCTCCCCGCCGCGAATTTATTGAGGAAAACGCACTCCTGGTAAGCAACCTGGACGTATAGACAGGCCGCTTTGCGGCTTGCCGCTGTTTGGTGTGCCGGTGGCACACCAAACACGCGGTAGGGGCAGTGATTTAGGAACTGTACAGAAATAAGATGACAGTTTGGTCATGTTATTTCTTAATTGCGTAAGCAATTGGACTTGTTCGACAAGCCTGTCGCTTGTCTCCCAAGTCTAATGAACCGCCGTGCATTTTATTTATGTACAGTTCCTTACTACCATTTTTTGTTAGTGTTACTGATTCTAACAGCCCCAAGGGGCGGGGTATTAAACCCCAAGGCAGAATGAAACTATGAGAGCTACCAAGGCTGTAATTCATTTGGATAGGCTAAGAAATAATATAAAAATAGTCCGTGAGCACCTGGGCAGGGACGGGAAACCTATGCTTTGTATGCCGGTGAAGGCGGACGCTTACGGGCACGGGGCGCCGCGTGTTGCGGAAGAGGCGCTGCGCTGCGGCGTGGAATACCTGGCGGTTGCAACGGTTGACGAGGGGCTTGAACTGCGCAAGGCCGGGATAAGCGCGCCGGTGCTGCTCTTTACGCAGGCGCTGAGGGAGGAACTTGAGGAGGCGGCGGAGGCGGAACTGATACCGTTCATCGCGGACAGGGACGCTGCGGCTTTTTTTGCCGAGGCGGCTAGGAAGGCCGGCGGCAAGCGTAGGAAAAAAATCTTCCTCAAGATAGATACCGGTATGGGACGCATGGGGTGCGCCCCTGAAGAAGCGCCGGAACTGGCCGCATTTATCGCCGGCCTCCCGGAGTTGGAGTATGCGGGGACGGCAACGCACCTTGCCGTATCCGATTCGGCGGAACCGGACGCGGTGGAATACAGCCGCCTACAGCTTGCCCGTTTCAACGGCGTAATCGAAGGGATTCGCGGCAGGGGTCTTTCGCCCGGAGTCGTTACGGCGGCAAACACCGGCGCGACGGTTTCGTATCCGGAAGGCTGGTACGACATGGCCCGCCCCGGCATACTGCTGTACGGTTACCCGCCGGACGGCGTGGAGCCGCGCCTCGCGATGCGGCCCGTGATGGAACTGGAAAGCGCCGTCGTTCTCGTTAAGCGGATAATGCGGGGGGCGAGCGTTTCGTACGGCAGAACATGGACGGCGGAGCGGGACACAACCATCGGCATACTGCCGCTTGGTTACGGCGACGGGCTGCCGCGCCGGCTCAGCGGGAATCTTTCCGTTGTAATAGGGGAAGGAATATACCCGGTCGTAGGGCGGATATGTATGGATCAGTGCATGGTCGATCTGGGCCCAAACCCCGTAGTGGAACGCTTTGCCCCAGTAAGCGTTTTTGGCGGGGAAAAAGAAGGCTCACTCGACGCGGCGGAACTTGCCCGGCGGACGGGAACCATACCCTACGAGATTACCTGCGGTATAGCGAAGCGCGTCCCACGAATCTACAGAGAATGACAGAACGGAAGAAAGCGTTTGTACAGATAGTGCTGTGCGTGTTTTTCTGGGGCATCTCGTTTGTCTCGATAAAGTCCGCGCTTCCCGTCTACCCTCCGATGAGTCTGGGGATGCTGCGCTTTGCGATAGCCGCCTTGGCGTTACACCTGTTCAAGCGCCGCGCCGAAAAGAAGGCCGGAAAGTCTGAAAAACTAGAGAGGCGCGATCTGCCAATCCTGATAGCCGCAAGCGTTTGTGGCGTTACACTGTACTTTTTCTTTGAAAACAACGGCGTTAAGCGGGTGACTGTTTCTGAGGCGGCGATAATCACCGGAGCGATACCGGTAATAACGCTTGCTGCCGAAGCGCTGTTCCTGCGCCGCTCCGTGCTTAAACGCCAATGGCTGGGCGCGGTAACCTCCATCGCGGGAGTCGTTCTCGTGTGCGGCGTATCGCTTGCCATTTCCGGCAGCTATGCCGGTTACCTGTTTATGTCGGCGGCGGTAATCTGCTGGATCCTGTACGGCTTTGCGACACCGGCGCTGTTTTCGCGCCATTCACGGATATACGTTGTGTACTGGCAGACCATGTTCGGCTTTGCCGGCTTTGTTCCGTTTGCCGTGCCGGAAATGTCCGGGTGGGGGAGCCCAAACCTTGAGGTATGGCTGCACATCGTATTCCTGGGCCTTGCCTGCTCCGCGCTCGGCTACTGCTTCTACGCCAGGTCACTGGAAACACTCGGAGTCTCCATCTCCGCCCTGTTCATAAACTTTATACCGGTCATCAGCATCATTGCCGGAGTCTTTGTGATGGGCGACATATTCCTTCCGTTACAATGGCTTGGAGCGGTCCTCGTGATCTTGGGCCTGTACATAGCCGTAGGTTTTGTACCCGCCGATCAACGTAAGACAGGGTAGCCTGTCTGCCCGTCCCAAACCCAGGTATTCGCAAAGTCCCAGCCAAGCATGGGATTGATAAAAAAAACGGCATTGATGCTCGACCTGGATACGGTGTTCGCCGCGTCCACGCCTGCACTTTGGGCCGGGCTGATTGTCATCACGTTCAACCGGTAGCAGCTTGCGGTGCCTGCCGGTACAGCGCCGACAACGCCGCAGAGTTCGCCGCTTGATATTAACGCGGCGTTTTGGAAGGAGCTTGCCGAGACAGTCTCCATAAATGTGCAGCTTCTTGTGCCGGCCAAGCCGTACGATGCGGTACCGTAGTAGCTGCCTCCGGTAAGGCCGCCGGCAGCGACGGTACCGGCAGGAATTGCGCTTTTTATGGATGCGCTAACGTTGCCGCTTGCGTAGCACTGCGATATTTCGGCGGCGTCCCCGTTAAACCCAAGTATGCCGCCGGCATAGGCGTCGGTCCCGTCAAGGTTCAGCGTGATGGATTCGGAACTGTAACATTCGCTTATGCCTATGGTAACGGCGCCTGAGCTCTGTTCGGCATATCCAGCGATTCCACCCAGATAACCGGCGCCCGTGCTGTCCGCGTCCACCTCTATCGAGAAACGCGCCGCCGATTTGGAAATACTGCTTGAGCCGGCGAGTTTGCCGGCTATCCCCCCTATGAAAAAATCACCGCCGCTCCGCTTTTCCACCTTCAAACCCTTTGAGGGGCCGCTTACCTCTACCCCGTTGATGGAACTGTCCATGGCAACGCCGGCAAGCGCGCCCAGACCCTGCTCACTCGCGCCGGAAAGCTCAAGGTCCGTATTGGTGATTACCAGCTTGAGCTTGTCGATTTTCGCGCCGTACAGGTAACCAAAAAGGCCGACATACTGAAAATTGCCTGTGTCCGCCAGCTTGAGGCCGCTTATCGTATGGCCGTTTCCGTTCAAACTGCCGGAAAAAGCGACAGCGCCGGACTTGCAGAGCGGCTCCCAGTCACCGCCCAGCTTAATATCCCGAATCAGGGTATACTGACCGTTACTCGGATACTTAGCATCCTTGCCTATCTTGCTAAGATCAGTTCCATTTTTTATCGGTATATATTTTTGATTCACATAAAGGATGATGTTTTTTCCGGCCTCCAACTTTTCCGGGGTACCATGGTTGTAATACACCATTTGGCTCGGACTCTCTAACATTTCCACCCAAAAAACACCATCTTCGCCATCCTCCGCTACTGCCGGCATCTGCCATTTCCAGTCAGTTCCGTCGCGAACGGGAACAGCCTCTCCCACCACAATCCCTTTACTGTTTATTGCAATGACTTTCGTCATCGTCAAGTTTGCAAAAAACGAAATAATGGAGCCTGAAATATTGAGCGGTTCAGGTGGCTCCATCACGGGACAGCCGGTAAAAAGATGCCAGATCAACGCCGAAAACGCAATTGCCTGAAATTTTATGTTCATAATAACAGTATAGCAGGGTGAAAGTGCATTTAACAGTGAACAGCGGCCGCCGGCAGCAATTCCGATTTCGGATCAAGGGACGGCCTCGACATAATTATAGTTTGGTATTATTATTAAACAAGCGAGGCTGTTCCGTTGAACCGAAGGTTCGCACCGTGCCCCGGCTATGACGGGGCCGTTTAGCGCACAAATGATTAGTTTTGAAACAGACTCAAGCGGCTGTATATCTGTTTTTACAGGAGGAATCATGAAAACTACACTTTCTATAGAAGGAATGACCTGCGAGCATTGCGTAAAGCACGTAACGGAAGCGTTGACGGCGCTTACAGGCGTTAAAAAGGCAAAGGTCAACCTTAAAGCCAAAAAGGCGGACATTGATCACGCAGACGGCGTGAGCGTAGACGCGCTCAAGGCGGCGGTTGTGGAAGCCGGATTCCAGGTGCCGGCATGACATACTCGATAGCCTTTGCCGGAAAGGGCGGCGTAGGTAAAACAACGACCTGCGGCCTTTTTATAGACTACCTGGTTCGGGCGGGTAAGAGTCCGATACTCGCGGTTGACGCGGACGCGAACTCGAACCTGAACGAAGTGCTTGGCGTGAAGGTCGATTTGACGCTCGGTGACCTGCGCGAAGAGATCGCCACCGCTGAAATGGCGAGCCCCAGCCCTATCCCTCTCGGTATGTCCAAGCAGGAGTACGCAAACTACAAATTCGCGGACGCGCTTATAGAGCAGGATCACTTCGACATGATCGTGATGGGCCGTACGCAGAGCAAGGGCTGTTACTGCTTTGTAAACGACATCCTGCGCGAACAGATTCGCAAGTACTACCTGAATTACGCCTACATGGTTGTAGACAACGAGGCCGGGCTTGAACATATAAGCCGCGGTATCCTGCCCCCTGTCGATATAATACTTCTCGTGAGCGACTGTTCCAGGCGCGGCATCCAAGCGGTTGGCCGCATCGCAAAGATGGTGGGCGAGCTTGACCTCAAGGCGAAGGATGTCTGCCTCGTAGTGAACCGGGCTCCCGGCGGCGTGCTGAATGACGGCATAAAAGAAGAAATCGAACAGCAGAACCTGAAACTTATCGGCGTGCTGCCTCAGGATGAGCTTGTATACGAGTACGATTGCGACGGCAAGCCGCTTATCACACTGCCCAATGACGCCCCTGTCAAAATAGCGTTAAAAGCAATAATAGAAAAACTTACCATGCCTTAAAGCCTGTCTAAGGCGCGTTGATCACGACAATTTTCCGGCAGGCTTCGGTGATGGACGAAGCCTCGCCAAGCGCAAACATTGCGGCGGCGGCGTTTCCGGCAAGCTCCGTGTCAACAATCTCCGGCACAAGCAGCCTGCACCCGCAGATTTCCGCCTTCAGCCTGTTCCAGAGCGGACTTTTCGCCTGTCCCCCCGAATGACGCATCTCACGCACCGGATAACCGGCCTTACGCAGGGTTTCCAGCGCACGCCTCGTCCCGTCCGCGATCTTTTGAAGTACCGGATGGAGCGGCCCACCCCCGCCGGTCATGCTTTTCAGCATCTCTTCGTAGGGAACATCCTGTAGGCCACTTTTCAGCCTGTAACGGTCAAAGATGATGCCCGATTCAGGCAACACGACACTGACATTCCACAGACCCTCTATCGCGTGCGGCAACACACGGAGGGAATGGGCGGCGGCAACACCGGCGGACGGCGGCTCACCGGCGCATACGTTGATACCTTCCGAACTTCCGGCGCGGTCGCAGACAAGGCCGGCCTCTACTGCGCCGGAGCCGAACAGCGCCATGATGAAGTCAGGCCCGCCTCCAACTATCGGGAGGCCTGCTTCAAGTCCGTAGACCCGCGCAGCCTCGCATGAAACATGACCGGTGATCGCGCCAAGCGGCGCAAAGGGCGGAAATTTACGACCGTCCAGCGCAAACGCGGCGAACTGGTCATCGTCGTAGTAGTACGGTCTGTAGTACGGTGTAGGCAGCACGGTTACAGGCTCCGCGCCAAGCCTGGCGGAAAGCCACTCCTGGCACGACAGAAAAAGGCTCGTTTTGGCGTAGTTTTCCGGCTCGTTTTGGCGAAACCAGGAGACGTAGGGCAGGAAGAAACTGCCCGCATCGCCTCCACCGTCAGGCGCGGCGAGTCTTGGCGAAAACCAGTGCAACGGCGGCAATGCCCTGCCGGTGAGCAGGTCCCCCTCAATCGGCACGAGCGTGGGCCCGTTTCCAGAAATGCAGACAGCCTCGATCCGTGCTTCGGACGCAAGTCCGGATAAAACCTTTACGGCACGGTAAAAAGCCGCCTCCCAAAGCTCAGGCGCCACCGCCGCTCCGCCTTGAGCCTGGTAAGTTTCCCGCGAAAAGCCGAGCAGACGCTTTACGCCGGTAACACCTATGTCGATCAGCGCCGCTTTCAACGACGTAGTGCCGATGTCGGCACAGAGAATCGCGTTCCCTTTTCCTGTTTTTCCCATACCGTAAGCGCCCAAAACGTTAATTTTTGTTTGTTAAAGATTTTATGATTACGTTACGGTTGTCCAAAATGGACGAGATCGATAGCCCCTGATGCATACGCGAGATGATTTGCGCGAAGAGCTTTGTAACATCCACGCTTGCGTACCATTCACGCTTGAGCAATTCTTCGTGATAAACCGCGTTTGTACCGATTATCCTGTGAAAAAGCCCCGCCGTGTACGCCTCGTCAAAGAATTTAATTGCAGCCCCGGTAAAAAGCGGCAGACTCACCGCGCACAGAACCTTTACCGCACCCTGCTCTTTCAGGAATTTCATCGCTTTCAGCATGGTACCGCCCGTCCCAAGCATGTCGTCCGCCATAAAAACCGTTTTGTTCTTCACGCTACCCAAAAGTTTTATCTCGGCAATGTTGTTATCGATCGCGTCCTTTGAGACCTTCGAGTAGTCCCGCTCCTTGTAAATCAGGGCCAACGGCTTTTTCAGCGCCGTCGCGAAGAATTTGTTGCGGTCAACGGAGCCGGTGTCGGGCGCGGCTACGACAAAATCTTCGCTGCCAAGCGGAATAAGCTGCGAAAGTTTGCGGATAATCTGGTAACTAGCGTGAAGATTCTCAAGCCTCATACGACAGAACGCATTACCTATCTCCCGTGAATGTATATCAAGCGTGATAACGCAGTCAACACCCAGAGATTCGAATATCCTGCCGACACGGCTGGATGTAACACCCTCACGCCCCTTCCGCCTGTGCTGGCGGGCGTAAGGGTAGGTCGGTATCACCAAAACAATACTACGTGCCCCCGCCTGCTTAACCGCGTCAACTGTAACATAAATCATCGTCAGGTGGTCGTTCACAGAAAGCGCCTTTGTAACGGCGCCGTCGTTGAATTTGACAGGATAGTGATTTTCGACATCCTGCACTATGAATATATTCTTGTCGCGTACCGACTTAAGGATTTCCGCCTTCAACTCTCCGTTAGGAAACATTGTAAAGCGTGTAGGCACCTTAAAGTTGGGCGCGTGCAGCTTCATGTCATGGCTGTGCGGATTCATGCCGGAAGTTGTTATCTCGTTTATAAAATTGATACGCCGCATCACTTCGTTCGGTTCAATATTGAAACGCCGCGACATTTCATCTACTGTTTTTTTAAAAATATGGCGGTACTGATTTTTCAAATGAATGATCACCTGATCGGAAAATGCTTCCCCGCCCGGACAGGCGACAATCGCAAGGTTTGCGGGACTCGAATAGTACATGAGCTATTTTATACCACAAAGGGCTTTCACCTGGCAAGTCGCCGGCAGGTTCCACACATTGTCAAGACCTGGTTCATGTTTAAGGAATCATGGCTTACAGGCTTGCGCCTTTCCATACCAGGCTGTTTTCCATACCCTCTATCGTTTTAATCAGGGAAAGCCAATAGTCAGCCTCGGACTGGGACGTGTACGGACCAACGCGCACACGGTAAAATGTTTTGCCGCCGACATTACCGTTCATAACAACGGATGTTATACCCTTACTTGCCAGAAATTCCTTTGCATTATCGGCGTACGCCTTTTTTGAATAGGAACTTGTCTGGACCCACCAGGCCGTTTTAGGCACAGGCCTTTCTGTTTTTGCTCCGGCGGACGAGCTTTCTGGCGGAACGGCCTTGGGCTTAACCGCTGGCGGCGGCGACGGTTTGGGCTGGGACGCATCCGCTGGAGGAATCGCCAGCGTTATAACATTTTCGTGCGGGCTTGGGATCGTGATAATGGTTCTGGTATTGCCGTCATTGAGCCGTTCCACACGCACGGCATTTTCGGCGTTATCCCCGTTTATGTAAATGACATTTTCAAGTTTCGGCTGCGCCGCAACTACCTCCACGGGAGGCGTTTTTACCGCATCCTGTAACATCCCGGGCGCTTCCGTACCGGTAAGCTCACGGGAACTGCCAACCGCCGCGCGCGGCGATCCTGACGGTATGGGCGCCGCTTCCGACTTCGTTACCGAAGGATAATCACGAGGCGAGAAGACCAATATAGACGCGCCGATCACTATAACCAAAAACAAACCGACAGATACCGATACAAGCAATAACTTTTTCTTTTCCATAGGTACCATTTGATCAACCTCGCAGAATATTCAAAATAGTGTCCACCCGTTTTTCCAAACAGTGGCGGTTTAACCGCGAAAAAACGCCAAACCCCCAATTATATATACAATAAATATCGGCTTTTTTCCCGTAATAATAAACATCAAACCGCTGGCTCTTAAAACGCCGCCGGAGTTCTTTCCACGAAAGCCCGTCCCGCTTCCTGGCCCTAAGAAGCCTTAACAGGCAGGGCGCTTTTACAAGTATAAGGGCGTCAAGCCTGTCGAACATGACCGATCTATGCAAGAGCGCCGCGTTAACCACGCGAGAGCGGTCACGGTTGGAATCCACCCATTCCAGCGTAAGCTTGTTCACCTCAGGGTGAACAATGCTTTCCAGCGCGGCAAGCTCTTCCGGCCTGCCGAAAACGGCTTCACCCAAGGCACGCCTGTCCACCATGCCGTCCTGCCCAAAAACACCGACGCCAAAACGTTCCGCAATGATGTTTTTTTGGTTTTCCACCGCGGCATGTCCAAGTTTATCCACATCAAGAACAGCAAAACCTTTTTTTTCAAGAATTCCGCCGACAAAATTTTTCCCCGCACAGTACAGGCCGGTCAGCCCCAGCAGTATCCGGTCCTCACTCATTCGTGATAAAGCAATCTTTATAGTCCGGCGAATACGTTTTCAACCGTTCAAGGGCGCGTTCGGCTTCCATTTTACTGACATAAGGCCCGGCCTTTACGCGGTAGTACGTTGTACCGTTTACGCTGGACGCAAATATTTCGGCGCCGCCTATACCTATATTCGAAAAAGTCCTCCATGTACGCTGTGCACGCATAGCATCGTTGTACGATCCGATCTGAACCCAATATGCGCCTTGAGGACTGTATGAGCCCGGGACACTTCCGAGCGATAAAACTTCAATAGGGCCCCTGACCGGGGAAGCGGAGCCCGCCGGAATCTGCACCGTCTGCCGGGTTACAGAACGCGGCGTTCCCTGTACCGCCGGTTTCTGGTACAACTCCTGTGGCGGGAACTGGGACACAGTGCTGGGCTGCTGCCATATTTGTACCGGCGGCTGTGAAACAGGCAACTGTGAATGCGGCGCGGCGCTTTGGCTATGCACGGGATAAGGCGGATCATTTTTGGTGGAACTATCTTTCGACATATACTGGGACATCTCTTTCTTTACCGTGTTCACGGTTTTGGGCGGACTATGTTCAACCACCGGAGTATGTTCCTTATAGTTGCCGTTCACGGACGCCAGTATAATCTCACGCGATGATATGTTGTACAGTTTGTTTATAAACACCCCTATCGCGTTACGTATATCGCCAATCACCTTATCTGTAAGCGAAGAACTGGAATCAAGAACAAGGTAAACGATCGCGGATTTACGTTCATGCGTAAAGTCCGCCGTTTTACTGGCAAAAAATTCACTGTTCTGCAGCCAGGCAAAAGAATCTTCGCCGGGCTGGGCGTACCATTGCCGCACATTGGATACATGAAAATCGCTATTAAGCACAATACTGTAATCGATGCCTGTAGAGTTACGTTTTCCGTACAAACGGTTGCTCTCCGTATACCTTATTCCATAAGGAGTTATATTACTCAACACGTAGCTTTTATTTCCTTCGTCCCAGCTTACACGCGCGTCAACAAAATGCTCAGAAAGGTCCGGGGCGCTTATGTCGCTGTCAAAAGTTATCCGTACTAACGTATTAATAGGGTAAGCCGGCGTAGACAGCGTCAAATTCATGCGCGGCGTATAAATATTTAACCCATCCGCTATTTCGGTTAGCCTCTCGTCCATCTGTGAAACTTCGCTGAATTCGGAAACATTATCGGGCCTGGAAGCGACTGCCTTCAGGGTCTCTGTGAATTCAGCGTTATTCTGAATGTCCCTGCCGGGAATTCCTATTGACCAGGCGTTAACTCTAACTCCGCCTATTTTCCTTGTTGATAACTGCTGGCTGATATAATTCCTGTAAGCGACAGCGGAACTTCGGCGTCTGAAATCGCGATCTTCAAGCGGCGCAAAGTCCACATCCGTAGAACTTGTATCCGTTCCGTCGGTAAATGTTATAATGGTAACGGAATCGAGGTTACCCGGCAGCCTGCTGGCCTGTTCCATAGCCGTTAAGTTGGCCAGCGCCTTGTGGTCAGCATAGTACAGCGCGGTGCCGTTCAACTTTGACGGCACATAACTGCGGTTAAGGTATTCAAGCAGAACCTGACGTCCCGGCGCATCCAGAGGAATCAGCGCGGGGCTCCCGTCATGATTCTGGGTAATATCGTTCACTTCTCCGGCAAAACTTATGATACCGATATAAATCCCTTCGTTAAAAGTGGCATTTTGGGCTGTTGTTTCTTTTTTTGCGGAAGCAGCGGTTCCTGCGGAGGCTTTACCCGCCACAGGGTAAGCTGGAGCTCTCTCCTGAGGCAAGTCTTTGCTGCCTGTCCCTCCGCTTGAAGACGCTATCTGCCGCGCCACTTCCTCCCTGTTTATCCGTATGGGCTTTGTTTTAACCAGATCCTGATTAAGGGCAGACCGTTCTATCTTGTAAAAATACTTTGTGGCCGGCGGTTCCAGTTCATCATCCAGATAACTGGTCTGTAGCGGGTCCAGGCTGCTTACAAGCGTGTACGTCTTCTCTTCCATATCAAAGCGGTAGAGCCCCCAACGGGACTTTTCAGGTTTAGATACGCCGATCCAGTCGACCGATACCATGCGGGATGTATCTGACGGCCCTGTTACCACCAGTTTGGGTTCTTTGGCGCCTCCCGCAAAAGCGGGTAGAATCGGCAATAAAATAAACGCGATGACAGTAAAAGACTTAAATGGTTTTATGTTCATCAGGAATCCCCATATCTATTTATCTATCTAATTATCGGGGATTCTGAATAAAAACCTAAAACAAATACGTCTTGTCCTAAAATGACAAACTGTCCTTAAGGGACAAGCTGCCTGCCGCCGTTGAACGAACTGTTGTTAATACGCAACCAGTCGTCAAGGCGCTGTTTTAACGGCATCTCATTTGCGCCGCGGCAGGCGTCGTGCAGGTAGGGGATAATGACACGTTCTTTAATGTCGATCCAGTTTTTAGGCAGAATATTCGGTGCGGCAAGCAGGTCGGCCGGCGGCATGTGCCCCAAAAGCATCGGGTAGTACAGCGGGAAAACATTTTCGTTCACGGTATGCATAGCCGAAAATCCGTTGGCGATGCCAAAAATCGTATCGGAAAGATGTTTTTCCCTGCTTTTTTCCAATAGCAGCATCTGGGTTTCTTCACTGAAAAACCAAACGGTGAATTCCTGGGCAGCCTTTTTTGAATTTCCTTTTTTGCTAAGCCCGTAGTACACGGCGTCTTCCGAAACGGGAATCATGCCGCCGCCTGACAGCATACGAAAATCCAGGTTTGTCCGCGTTTCGTTCGACATCGTGAAGAAAGCACCGCTGTCCATGTAGGCAAATAGAATCCGGTTTGCGATTGCAAGCTTTGGGGGAGGATCAAAAAAATATTTAAAAAAGAATTCATCTTCCGCCTTTATCCCCCCGTTCGCTTCTTCAATCCAGTCACGTATATACTGAATCGCTTCCAAAAGCGCGTCCTCATTCCAGTCCAGCGGGTCATTCTCCCTGAAAGACACGTTAAAAATCACAGCCATTTCAAAAAGAAAATTGTTGTTCCACGACGGTGAAAAACCCATTCGTGTATACACATTATTTTTTTCTTCGTTAAAGTTTTTTCCAAGGGTTTTTATTTCTTCCAGCCCGATCGTAAACGGATTTGATATTAGCGAATCGTTGTTTTCAGAAAAAATAATGATCGGCAGGTTGAACGATACCGGTACAAGGTACTGCCTGTTGTCGAATCTGCCGAGCGCAAGCAGTGACGGGTAAAAACTTTCTTTCAGCTCTGGATTCTTTCTGAAAAGAAAATCGAGGCTCTGCCAGTACTTGAGCGTCGAGGCGCTTTTTAGCCATCTCCCCACGATTATATCCAGAGCTTCTTTGGTATTGTAAAAATTCTCCGCAACATTGTCTTTATAAATGACTTCAACCTTATACTTGCTCTGACTCACATTGAACTGTTCGGCGTACAGCGCAAACTCCGGCCTGTCCGTCAAAAGAACAGCCGCGTTGTCTGTAAATTCATTACAGGCGGACAGCAAAGAAAGCGCGCCTGTCAAGAACAAAAAAAAGCGTTTACACTTCATTTCGTCTATTCACCGAGGTACGCTTTGCGTACACGATCATCGTTTAAAAGGGATTTCCCCGTATCCCGCATCGTTATAAGACCGGTTTCCAGCACATAGGCATAGTCGGCTATTTCAAGGGCGGCGTGCGCGTTCTGTTCTATCAACAAAACCGTTGTTCCGTTTTTGTTTATTTCGCGGATAATATCAAAAATCATTTTTGAAACGAGCGGCGCGAGTCCGAGCGAAGGTTCGTCCAGCATCAAAAGACGCGGGTTTCCCATAAGCCCCCGCCCCACCGCCAGCATCTGCTGTTCTCCGCCGGACAGCGTCCCTGCGCTCTGATGTATACGCTCTTTAAGGCGTGGGAACAGATCAAAACAGCGCTCCCTGTCCCGTTTAACTCCGGCTGAGTCTTTGCGGAAGTATGCGCCGAGGCTCAAGTTTTCGTACACGGTCAGGTTTGGGAAAACATGCCGGCCCTCAGGCACGAGGACAAGGCCGGAGGCGACAATATCTTTCGTATCACCGCCCGATATATTTTTGCCGTCAAACAGAATATCGCCTGAACTTTTTACAAGGCCCGCGATGCTGTTCAGCATCGTACTCTTGCCGGCGCCGTTCGCGCCTATCAGCGTAACAATTTTACCGTCCTCAACTTCGATGTCAATGCCGCGCAGCGCGTGTATTCCGCCGTAGTATACCGATAAATTTTTTAACGCCAGCATTTTCCTAGTCTCCCGCGCCGAGGTACGCATCTATCACTTTTTTATTTTTTTGTATTTCCCGCGGCGTCCCTTCCGCGATCGTAATGCCGTATTCAAGAACACAAACCCGCTCGCAGATGCCCATTACAACCTGCATGTGATGTTCTATCAGCAGGACGGCAATGTTGTAGTTTTCGCGTACTTTCAGGATAAAATCCATTAAATCGCGGGATTCCTGCGGATTCATACCGGCTGCCGGTTCGTCCAGCAGCAGTAATTTGGGCCGGGTCGCAAGCGCGCGCGCTATTTCGAGCCGGCGCTGTTTGCCGTAGGGGAGCGATACCGCGCCGTCATTCTCGTTTTCGAGCAGCCCGACCGAGTCCAGCAGGGCGCGGGAAAGTTCGCGCGATTTTTTTTCACGCGCCAAATACCCCGGCAGATGCAGCACCGAGGCGGCCAGCGAGGAAGCGTTGTGCAGGTTTGCCGCAACCATGATATTTTCCAGCACGCTCATTTCGCTGAACAGCCTGATATTCTGAAAGGTACGGGCAATACCGGCTTCCGTTATTTTATGCGGCGGCCTGCCTGAAATTTTACTGTCATTGAAAAAAACACTTCCGCTTGTCGGCATATAAACGCCGGTCATAACGTTGAATATCGTGGTTTTGCCCGCGCCGTTCGGCCCGATCAGCCCGACAATCTCGTCATCGCCAACCTTTACCGAAAAGTCATCAACGGCGGTAAGCCCGCCAAACCGCATCGTAACATTTTTTGAAACAAGCATCAGCGCCCGCCTTTTCTTACAAACTGTTGTTTTATGGCGGACAGCGCGGCCCATGAAAA
>JAITIR010000082.1 GCA_031279285.1 Spirochaetaceae bacterium
CCTGTTTTAAGGTAGCCGTCTTTTGTAAACATTTCCGCCGTCGCTTCGGGGTTTTTGTAGTATCCGAGCATCAAGGACGGCGATTTGACGATTATTTCGCCGTGCCGGCCTGTATCAACTTCACGTGTATCTTCGTTTTGATCAACAATCTTAACATCCGTATACTTGACGGGCAGCCCTACAGACTCGTTCCGCTTGTGCCACGGGGTGCTGACGCTGACAAGAGGACCGTTTTCACTCATCCCGTAGCCGTGAACGATGTTGAAACCAAACGAATCGAAGAAATCGGCCGTCTTTGGGTTCAAGGCGCCGCCGCCCGCCACCATAATATTGATAGACGCAAAACCCGCCTTTTTGCGGATAAAGTGAAACACCTTCTTGCCAAAGTAAGGATTGCCCTTTTTGGCCTCGGCAAGAGCGATTTTGCGGAGCAGATCGAGGACCGCCCTCACGACGACCGGGGTTTTCCTGTACTTGCTGTCAATGGCCGCCATCACCTTCTCGTAAAGCAGGGGAACGGCAATCAGGAAAGTGCCTCCGGCATCCCTGATGTCGTCGATCACGACCTGCCCGACAAGCCTGGACACTATGATCGTGGGTAGGCCCATGGAAAACGGCGCGGCAAACGAACAGGTTGTGGGGTATGTATGGTGCAGGGGCAGCACATTTATAAAAATATCTTCAGGTATAGGACGCAGCATACGTGTTGCCGCGCTGGCGTTGGCGATTATGCCATTGTGGGAGAGCGTAACCCCCTTTGCAAGCCCCGTGGTTCCGGATGTGAACACGATCGATACCGGGTCCTGCTCTTTAACGTCATCCACAGACGGAAGTCCCTGATCCTCCGCGTCCCTACCGAAATTTGAAAAATCGCTATTTCCCGCAATCTGTACAAGGATACCGGTCTTGCCCGTTTTGGAAGCGAGGCTTGCGACAAGATCCGCCTTCCGGCTTGAAAAAAAGAAAGCGCCCGGCTCCGTCAGCTTTAGTATGTTTAAACATTCCTCTTCGCCTATCAGAAAGTCAACCGGTACGATTACACAGCCGGCTATAGCCGCGCCCAGCCAAACCGCTATCCATTCTGGACGGTTTTCTGCCCACAACGCCACACGATCGCCTTTAAGCAAGCCCTGCTTCAGGAGTCCGCGCGCAATGCGCCGGCTTTCCGCCGCAAGACGCTGAAAGGTCCAAATGTCAAAGTTCTTTTCCCTCTCGCCACGGTAAAAAATAGCGTTCTTGGCGCCATGTTCCCGCTCACACCAATCAAGGAACGCGATAAAATTGGGAAAGCTCAGATCAGGCCAATCGGCCATATATTCTTTGGGGTCCAACATGATTTTATTATAACATATCTATAGGATTTGTCAAATACGCCTGATTGATAGCCTGTACCTCTTCACCTTTAGTCGGCCGATGGTTTCTACAGCTGTCCGGTATATACCGATTTGCGCTTGAACCAAGGAGACGCGCAGGGGCTAGACCATTTTCTGGAGATAGGTCAGTTGTGAACTGATGGCGTTGACTACCGCCGTTTCCACATCTAATGAACCTCCTCCGCCTGAAGGCGCAAACAAGTTTGCGGCGGAAAGCCGGCATACAGCCGCTTTTTCTGCCGCACCTCCTACGCCTCACGCCCCAGCTTCTCTGGGGAACGTTGCGGGCTAGCCCCTATGCTTTCCATTCTGAATGGCGCTTTACATCAAAGACGACCAGCGCGGGAAAGTCAAAAAGAGTCAGTGTCTTTTCATGGGTATCCGGGTTTTTCTTTTGGCCAGTGGTAGAACATAGCTAAGCACTATACCACCTTCAAATCGGGCAAGGCGGATTCGAACCGCCGACCCCAAGTCCCCCAGACTTGTACGCTAACCAACTGCGCTATTGCCCGTAGGACGGAGGCTTCTAAAGAAACCGTCTTTTCAAGGCCGCTTTAGCCCCGCCACGCTTAAAAATATTATTAACTTTCAGGAACAGTGTCAACGCCACGCAGTGAGAGATCGAAAATGTAACCGAAAAGTGTGGTTTGAGACAGAAAGGAAATGTCTTATCACGTGATATACGTGTTGTATATAGCGGCGCGATCGTATAATTTTGAGTGAAACAGAGATGAGTACTATTACGGACAGCGAAAAGAAACTTGCGGACGTTCTTGCAGCGTTTGAGCCGAACATCGTTGAGAACCGGCTGATTCCGGCGGAGGCGGCGAAGTATACGGACTTTCCAGCCGGCCTGGACGAAAGGCTCAAAGGGGCGTTACGGGAACGCGGGATCGAAAAGGTATACACGCACCAGTCGGCAGTGTTTGACGAGACGGCGGCGGGGCGTAGCGTCGTGGTCGTTAGCCCCACCGCTTCCGGGAAAACGCTCTGCTACAACCTGCCTGTGCTTCAGGCACTGCTGGCGGACAACAAGGCGCGGGCGTTGTACCTGTTTCCGGCAAAGGCCCTGTCTCAGGATCAGCAGGCGGCGCTGAATGAACTGCTGTTGCGGGATGGCAGGGAATACCTTCCGTTGCGCGCCGTTACCTACGACGGAGACACGCCCGCCTCGCTAAGGACGGCGGCGCGTGAGCGGGGGCGCATCGTGATAAGCAACCCCGATATGCTGCACCAGGGGATACTGCCAAACCACCCCAAATGGATAAAGTTCTTTGCCAACCTCAAGTACGTCGTGATTGACGAGGCGCACGCCTACCGCGGCGTCTTTGGCAGCCACACGGCAAATGTGATACGCCGGCTAAAACGGATAGCCGCGTTTTACGGCTCTACGCCGCGCTTCATCCTCTGTTCCGCGACGATCTCCAACCCGGTGGAGCTTGCCGGTGCGTTGACAGGCGAGGATGTTAAGCTTATCGACAACAACGGCGCACCGCGCGGTGAAAAGCGCGTGGTACTGTACAACCCGCCAATCGTGGACGCGGTGCAGGGGATACGCCGCAGTAGCGTGCAGGAAAGCCGCCGCTGGATGCTAGCCTTTCTCCGTGCTGGCGTAAAAACGATACTGTTTGCCCACTCCCGCATAAAGACCGAGATCGCCGCTACCTATGTGAACAGCGACCTTGCCAACATCAACACCGGTAATTCGAACATAAGGGTAGAACCGTACCGCGGCGGCCTCCTGCCGAACGAGCGGCGCGAGATAGAGCGGGGGCTGCGCTCAGGCGAAATACAGGGCGTCGTTTCGACCAATGCGCTCGAACTGGGCATAGACATAGGAGGGCTTGACGCTTCCATAGTGTCCGGCTTCCCTGGATCATTCAACGCTTTCTGGCAGCAGTCCGGGCGGGCCGGCCGGCGCGGAGGACTCTCAGTCTCCGTTTTTGTAGCCTCGTCCGCCCCGCTCGATCAGTTCATCATGCGGAATCCGGACTGGTTCTTCCGTAAAAGTACCGAGGAGTGCAGAATCAACAGCGATAACCCGTACATATACTTTGACCATGTAAAATGTTCCGCGTTTGAACTGCCTTTCGCCGATGAAACGGAGGACGCGCGGTCTTGCGGCGCTCAATCCGGCGACGCCAAATCTAGCGGCGGAAATCCGTTTGGGGAGAGCGCGTTCGAAGTACTGTCCGAGTTGGAGGAGGAGGGGATCGTCCGGCATACCGGTGGTTTCGCGCCGGGAGAGGCGGCAAAGTGGTACTGGGCAAGCCGTTCCTACCCGGCCGAGGGGGTGAGCCTCCGCTCGGCGACGGCGGACAACGTAGTGATTGTTGACACGACATCGGGCAGGAATTCCGTCATCGGTGAGATGGACAGGCCGAGCGCGAAGGAGATGCTGTTCGACAATGCGGTTTACCTGCATCGCGGGACACAGTACATCGTAACAAAGCTGGACGTACAGAACCGAAAGGCCTTTGTCACGGAAAGTACGGTGAACTACTTTACGGACGGGCTTGTAAAGACGGACATAAAGATTCTGGCGGAGGATCAAGCTACGGTGTACGGCGACGCTACGGCGGTTTTGGGCGACGCGCTCGTGCGGACGCAGGTAACAAAGTTCAAAAAACTGCGTTTCCACACGCACGAAAACATAGGTTTTGGCGACATAAGCCAGGGTGAGGAGGAGATGCAGACCCGCGCCCTGGCGCTCCTATTTGGAGGAGAGAGCGGCGGCCTCCTCGCCGCCGCCGGCGAGGAGGCCGCCGCTTCCGCGTTGGCCGGATCGGGGAGGCTTATCAGGCAGGTTTCAGGAGTCTTCCTGCTCTGCGATGCCCGCGATCTTGGCGTAACGGCCCGCATACGCGACCCCCACTTTGACAAGGCGGCCCTGTACATCTACGACAAGTATCCAGGCGGAATCGGCCTCTCCGAGGCGCTCTTTACACGTTGCCACAAGATTTTTGCGGCGGCATACCAAAGCTTAGCGGCCTGCCCCTGCAAATCGGGCTGCCCTTCCTGTGTCGGCCCAGGTGAAGACAAGGAGACAGCCTTCCGCTTTCTAAAGACGCTGAATCAAAACCGGGGGCGCTAGTCATCAGAGACGCTCCACTCGCCTATTGTCCTCTTTCCCCTGTCAAAGACTATACCCACTTTTACCAGACGGAGGCAGTCCGCCGTGTACCGGATCATATAGCCCTTTTCATCTACCTGTTTCAGCGCTCCCTCCGCCGTCCCGCCACTGTCCAGCTTAAATTCAAACACGTATACCGTGTCCTTCGTCTTTACCACCGCATCCGCACGTCCCGCCGCGCTACGCTCCTCACCCTCTATGAACTGCTCAAGTAGCGTAAACACCATATAGGATATCGTTTGGTAGTAATTCTCCCCTTCGCAAAGTATAAATCGTACGGAATTAAACCAAAAAATGCCCTCAACTGTGTAATGAACCGCCACGCCACAAAACAGCGTTAAGCTGGTTCAGGTCGCTGAATACGCTCACTTTGGAAAAACGTGTAACGCCCGTAAGCATGACAAAACGCAGCGCCGCGTCAGCGCTCTTTAATACGCCGTAGAACGGTTTTAGCGTGGCGCGGAGATCCGCGTTCAATTTTTCGTCGCCCAGACTTTCCAACAGAGGCTTGTGGTACTCGTCTATCAGAACCACCACCTGCCGGCCCATTTTTTGATATATGCCGTTGATAAGATTTTGGAAACGAATTTCTATCCTGTCATTTCCCGTAGGCAACTCGTACTCGTTTTCAAGTTGTTTAAGGAGGTTTGCGACAAAATCATTCAAAGAACTAACGGAATCGTACCTTAACGGGTTAAAATCCAGGTGGAGCACCGGATAGTCCAGCCATTCGGTTTCCAGCCCCGCTATCGCAAGCCCATCAAATAGTTCCTTTTTTCCCTGGAAGTACGCTTTTAACGTGGTAAGCAGCAGACTCTTCCCAAAACGGCGCGGACGGCTTAAAAAATAATGTTTACTCTACGTTACAAGCTTCCAGACATAGGCCGTCTTGTCAACATACACATAACCTTTTGTACGGAGGTCTTCAAAATCCTGTATCCCTATCGGCATCTTGCGTAATGCCGTAGTTTCCATTATTTGAGTATACAGCAAATAGCTCCTGCCGGTGAATATGGGGTGTTAAATCATCACAAAAACGCTACTTTCACCCAGAGGTTTTACTCCATCCTCTCAGAAAGCCTGGCTGTCATTTCCAAAAGTTTTTCCTTGCTGTTCATTTCAGGGTCTTCTAGGACCGCTTCCAAAAGGTTATGCAGGATGAGGCCCAGTTTTTTTCCGGGTGGGATTCCGGCCTCGATCAGGTCTCTACCGTTTACGGCGAGGTCTTTCAGAGAAAGCGCCCGGCCTGCCGCAAGCACGGAATCGATACGATGCCGGAAATTGAGCAGCAGTAGCGGCGACGGCTCCACGCCAAACATTCCAAACGAGTCGGAGCGGCGAAGATCGAACAAAGCCTGAAGGTTTTCTTCCCCGACACGGCGTACAAAACGGCGTACCGCGCCCGCACCCCAAGAATCGGTATAGTTGAACATGTGCAGCCTGACAAGATGCACAGTTTCGTCAATATCCGCATTGGAGTAACGAAGCCGCGTCATCAGATCGCGGGTAATATCAGCCGACAAAATTTCGTGGTTGTGGAACGTCCATACACCGTTGTCACCGAGTTTTGCGGAAACGGGCTTTCCGAGATCATGAAACAGCGCGGCAAGACGGACGGTCTGTTTATAGGCGGAACGCGCAGCATAGTCACAGGCAAGCAAGCTGTGCGTCAGTACATCGAAGCGGTGATAACCCTTCTGCTCAACGCCGCGGCAACGCATGAGTTCCGGCAGTACAATAGGCAACAACCCGCAACGCTCCATGTGGAGCAGTGCGGAGGAAGGTTTTTGGGAGGCTATGATCTTGTCGAATTCTGCCTTTACACGCTCCATAGAAACGGGGCTTATCATAGCAGGTCGTTCTTTGATGGCCGCCAAAAGTTCCCCGTCAACGTCAAAGCCAAGCTGGGAAGCAAACCTAAAGGCGCGGAGGGCGCGAAGACCGTCCTCATTCAAACGATCCGCCGCCCTTCCCACGCAACGGATCAGCTTTCTTTCGATGTCCTCCCTGCCGCCGAACGGATCGATGATGCGCCCTTCCGGCAGTACGGCCGCGATAGCGTTAATCGTAAAATCGCGGCGGCAAAGATCTTCCTCTATGCTGGAAGTGTAGTAAACGCTGTCGGGATGCCTGCTGTCCGCATAATCGCCATCCGTACGTAGTGTGGTAACTTCGATGGAGTGTTTTTTGTAACGGATCGTAACGGTGCCGTGCTTTATGCCGGTTGGTATAACGCCAGGAAACATACGCATAACATCGTCAGGGCGGGCGTCGCCAGCAAGGTCCCAGTCCGCACACTCCGCGCCTCGCAGTGTATCCCTAACCGCGCCACCCACCAAAAACACCTGTTTGCCGTGAGCTTTGAAAACGGCGGCAATCTCACGCAACAAAGGATGGACGGCTATTCGCTTAATCTTTGACGCGGCGAACATACAAACCGGAGTGAAACGCTACTTTGCGGCGGAAATTTCTTTTACCATATAATTCACCTTTTCATCGTTGATTACAAAATCAAACTTTTCGCCGACATGCTTATTCATTAATGAATTACCAAACGGTGACAGGTATGAAATAATCTTGTTATTGGGATCAGATTCCCATGGGCCAAGAATCGTGTAAACCTCGTCCGTACTCGTAGATTCGTTGATGAGGGTAACGACGGTTCCAAATGAAACGCGGGAAGTATTCACGGTAGACGGGTCAAAAAGCTGGGCGCGTTCTATCTCGTTCTTCAGTTTTGCGATGGTAGAATTAAGAATCTCCTGTTTTTCTTTTGCAGCTTTGTATTCCGCATTCTCGCGCAGGTCGCCGAGTGACAGCGCAAACGCTATTTCTTTGGAGTTTGCCGGAATATCCTCCGTCATTATACGCTCAAGCAGTCTTTGTTTTTCTTCGTACTTTGCGACGGTAACAATAAGAGTACGCGTAACTGTATCCTTTTCCACTGTGCCGAAGAATTTAAAGTCAGCATACTTATCCAGTATATGATTCTTGAGTTTCAGCTTATCAGCGGGATCAAGGTCCTTCACATCTTCAACAAGCGTATAGACCCTGACAATCGTTTCGCGGTTCGCGTTGTCTATATAATCATCAAGCAGGTTTTCTTTGAACAAAATTGTGTATACCTGCCTGTTTATCTTTTTGTTGTCCGTGGTATCGCGGCGGTTGTCTATCTCGCGGTAAGTTAATTCGAGGATATAGACCAGTGTAATGATCATCTTTTCATCGCTTATACCGGCTTTGGCAAACAGCGGATCATCACGGAAATTTCTGTAAAACCAGACCACCGCCTCGCGGTTGTCCCTGTAATTTTCAAAGCATCCGCGTACCATGGAGACAATTTTATCTTCGCTACCGGCCTGACGGAGTTCGCTAATGATGGACTCGGTCAGTGCGTACGGGAAAAGGCTAACATAAATATCCTGCCATGACGGTATAAAAAGTTTGATTTGGGCAAGAAAATCTTTTTTTGTAGTCTCATCTTTAAGGTTTTGAAACAGATTCGATAAATCATAGATACGTTCAAACAGGCGGGTAAAATTCAAATGCAACAGCGGGCTTAAAAACGAGTACGAAGCTGCTAAATTCTTCAGCAAAAGATACGATGTTACGGCGTACTCATTCACCGGCATATTCGGCTTTAAGTATCCGGTAAAGAAAGAGACCATCTCATTAAAGTGCTCAGAATACGGTTCTATACTTTTTATTTCATATACAAATTCCCTGATTAGAGATAGCCTGTTAAAGAATTTTTTCTCGGCCCTGAATTCGTTATATAGCTTTTCTTCCTTGCTTAATGACCGGTCACGAACTGTGTAGACGTTTATATTATCAGGACTTACACCGAACAAAGGATTGCTTTTTAGTATACCATGTGCCTTTATATTCCACGCGCTCCATTCACCGGCGGAAAGTACGGAAGGAACAAGCTCACCTTTTATATGTTTGACATCACAAAGATTATCAAAGCTCTTGATTATAGTTTTTAACGCCCATTCCGGGTCGGTTTTTACCTTTTCGTGAAGCTTTTCCTTGCTCATCATCGCCTTCAAAACCCATATATGGTTTTTTTCCAGCGTCTGTAGCGCGTCAACCGCCATTTTGAGCGACATACTATGGGCACGTTTTTTTGCGAAATCTATCACAATATCGTCGCCTTCAACCTTTGCAATCCGCCCTACACCCCATGTCCTATGAAATACAAAATTACCCTTATCAAATGAGATATGTTTTTCAAAATCCAGTATCGCTTCGTGTACATTTCGCCAGTTCTGCGTAAGATTCGATATCCTGATGTACTCTTCAAGCTGACTGTGTTGCGCGTACTTCTGCCTGAAACATTCGGTTATTTCTTTCCGCGCAAAGTTGTCCCGTTCATCGTAGTTTAATATCAGTTTTAATACGGTAATTGCGGTACTAATATCGCCGCGTTTTTTACAAGAGTTGTACACATCGACAAGCAGCATAGCCGCCTTGTCCGGGCTTATATTTTTTGCAACCTTGTTTTGAATGGAAATAAAAAAATCCATATCATCCGGGTGATAATCGATCAGTTTAAGCCATATTTCCCGGACATTGGTAAATAGTTGTTTGTTGATATAGCGGTGCAGGGATTTTTTGAAGTAATCGGTCGCCTCCTCAACATCACAGTTTTTCTCGGCATGTTCGGCAAGCAGTTTTGCAATATCCGCCTCGTCGGTATCTATCTTTACAAGCCGTTTCCACGCATCAAACAGTTTTTCTTCCTCGCTGTCATTTTTGTAACATTCGGCCAGTGTACGCAGCGCGAATTTCGACTCTCCGTATTCAAGTATACGTTCACAAAGGTATTTTACGATATTCCATTTATGGTTATCAACAAAGATGCCGATAAGGCTGACAAGCGCGGCATCATCTATTATCTGCTGCGACAGCGCGACCATGCCGGAAAAATAAACGGCAATTATGCTGTTTTTGGAATGGCTGAGGTGTTCATCACATATATTTTTTATATCGTTGTAGGCACGTTCTTTTTTTGCCTGTTCGAGCACAAGATCGAGTTCCTTAAACCTGTCGATGGAATAGTTACTAAGCGTGGCTCTTGTAAATTTTTCTTCATTAAGCATGTTTTGTACATCTTTAAGCAACGTTTCTGACATTTTTTAGTCCTTCCTTTCCATTATTTAACACATATACCGTTCAAAAATGACCGGTTCAATTATTTTTATTTTCAATTTTATCTCGTCAATTAAAGCACGATTGCCGACAGTCCCTTCATAATAATCCATCAACCTTAAATACTTGTTCAGCAGGGCTGGCGTTAAAATATTTTCATCGTCGGGTCTGCCGCGCATTTCGTTCTCCAGATCAAAAATTTGCTGCTTCAACCGGCCCAGTTCAGTAAGTTTAAGTTCCCGCTTTACTGTAAAAACACCGAACAGGGCGCCGTAAACTGGTATCCATTCCTGTAATTCCGCACCCGAATGGCCCATATCCGCAACACGCCGGACAAGCGCAAGAATAAGCTCCGACTCCAAATTCCGCAGATCAATGACTTGCGGGTCTATAAAAAATGCCTCGCGGAATAGCACCTTGGCCGCTTTTGTTTCGCCCACCAGCGCATAAACGTCCGCCAGGTCCGCCATCGTCGCCGCATCCTCCTGCTTGAACTGCGCCGCCTGTTTAAGGTAATCCAGTGCTTCCTCATAGCTGCCAATGCCTTTGTAGCAGCGTCCAATCCGCTCCAGCAGGTCCGGATCGTGCCTCATACTGCCCTCCGCAAAAACCTCACAGAAATTTTGCAGGGTGAGGCTGTAAACAAAATGCTTTACCGCATATTGACACCTGTCGAACGTATTACCAACAAGGCCAAGAAAGCCGTAATAGCCCTTCCATTGTGAAAGCAGAAAATTACCCCTGCTGTAAGAGCAGGTTTCGCCGGTACTGTCTATACCTTTTATGCGCTTCAACCACCAGTCAAGGCATTTAAACGCATAAAGCGCCTCTTGCTGCGTATAATCCGCACGCAAAGCCTCTGACAGCTTTTCAAGAGCTTCTTCCGGTCTGGCTTCCCTCATCTTGTGATAGGCTTCCTGGATGAGACTCTGTGCTATAACCTCCACATTCGTGTTATCCATTACTCCCATGAAGCGGATTTTACGATTTCTGTCCGCCCCTCCCATTTGAGTATATTCATAAATACAGTTTTTACAAGGGGGCGCGTTGCCTAATCAACAATTTTACATTTACCCGTCCGGTTCATCACCGAGTACGAAAATCAGTAACTCTTCCCATCTCTCATGCAGAAAACGCCGAAACGAGAACCGTAAAACCTCGAAAAATGTCTCCCGTCTCCCAAATGACACCCAGGTCTTCTGATATTCCTCCTCCAGAAGCAGCATCAGCCCGTGCATTAAAAATCCCAAAAGATGTGAGGCTGTTCCAAAACTTCAGTTTTGGGGAGGGGCTGTAAACAAAGTGCAATAAGGGCTGTTTTTTGAAGGTTCAGGCGGGCAGTTTTCCATGTTTACGGTTCATTTCTGCGGCTGTCAGGCTGCTTCCCCTCCCTATCCGCTGTTTTACCCGGTCTGTTCCCAGTCATGGACAGAGCTATCCCCCAAATGTACTGCTTACGCTGAACTTGCCGTTTTTCAGGCAAGCTAATAAGGTGTGTCAGGGATTGGAGGCTTGAGCCTGCCAATACTCCTGTCTGTTGATACATGCAGTATGCAATTTTTCTTTGCG
>JAITIR010000073.1 GCA_031279285.1 Spirochaetaceae bacterium
GGCAAAACTGGACGAGGCGATCGAAAAAAATAACGTGGAGAACGAGGCGGAGTTCATCTCCTGGGGTATCGTTATCCCGCAAAACAGGGAATAGGGTGCCAATGGCGGACGGCGCGACATCATTCCCCTATAACGTAAGGAATTGTTCTTTTAACAGTGAATGAATGTTAATATATACGAATTGCGCGAATGACCCGCCCCGCCACAAAACAGCGTTAAGCTGTTTTGTGGCGGGGTATTAGACCCCATGGCAGAATGAAAATGTGTTTATATGGAAAGCCGCGGCTGGCAAGATTTGGGCCATGATGAGAGAAACCGGCAGGCGGATGAAGGAAACCGACAAGCGGATAGAGAAGAGCATCAAAGAAATGGAAGACTTGAAAAAAACCGTTGAGCTTGGGAGTTTCACCCAAGCAAGAGCGGCTCGCGGCGCGCTAAAAGCCGTTAAAAAGATTTGACTTAATTGAGTTTATGGCCTGCACCTGATCACGTGACAAAGATTTACCAAGCGTAATATCGTTCATAATGAGTTTCATTGAACTTTCAACCTCATTTTTTTCGATAACGTTCAGAATCAAGTACATATACAAGCGTGAATCAAATGATGACCCCCACTCCTCTTCAGACAGAGCCTGTTCAAGGACATCCTCATCAGGCATATCTGAATCAGGGGTGTCCTGTGATGTGAATACCGGAATGCGGCGTACCAGTACCCATGTCTCATAATACTTTTGCGCCGGAGGCCAGCGCCGGGAAGCGAGGCTCTTAATAAAGGTTTCAAAAAAACCGCCGTACAGATCGTCAGGATTAACGGAAAGGTTTCCGGTCAAACGCCTGTAAACGCGCAAGAGAACCAACTGCGGAACGTCACGATCAAGGCTGAAATTATTGCTCCACTGTAGCAGGGTATCAAGATTCGGCGATGACTGTTCCGCCACAAACACAAAGTGAGAGGCGAACTCGTCTAGTTTTTCGAGCGCCGAAACACCGTAGTTTATGTACAGCGATACCCATTCCGGGAGTTCCGCTCCCGAAGCGCGGCCTTCGTAGTCCAGAATCTCTACAATACGGCTGACCTGGGTGGAGGGAACCGAGTACGGCAAGGCTTCGCGCGGCTGTGAAAGTGAACAGGAAGCGAACGGTGTGAAGAACAGGCTGACGAAAAAGACCGGCAGGGCGGACGGCGGGAATTGGGTGTTTCCAAAATCACGATTTTGGAAACTTTTCAATGCCGTTCTCCGAAAAACTTTTTGTGCAGGCCGCGCACGACGGCTGTAGCCTCAGTGCCGTCAACTATGAAGCCGATGTTTACCTTGCTCGCCCCGTGTGAGACCATCTGCGCCTGTATACCGAGTCCGGCGCATACGCTGAACGTGCTTTCAAGTATGACGGAGGAATGCGAAACAAGGCCGATAATGGTTACTATGGCCTTATTCGTCTTTACCTCGACGCTGGCAATACGCGAAATTTCGTTTATAGCCGCTCCAATGTCCTGTGCGGAATCTAGTGTAAGCGATACGGAAACCTCGCTTGTCGCAAGCATATCTATCGAGACTCGGTGCTTCGCGAAACATGAAAAAACTTCCGCCAAAAACCCGTACTGCCCGAGCATCCGGCTGGAAACAATATCGACCATGGTGACGTTTCCTCGTGTCGTGATCGCGCGGACATGGTGCGCGTCCTCCGGCAACGAAGAGCTAATCACGCTGCCGGGCGCTTCCGGGTTGTACGAATTTTTTACCAAAACGGGAGTTCCCGTCCTGCTGCACGGTTGCATTGCGCGCGGGTGCAGTACCTGCGCGCCGAAAAAGGCAAGTTCCGCCGCCTCCTCGTACGTAACCGCGCCGACGGGCAGCGCATCGGCAACGATACGCGGGTCCGCCGTGAGGATGCCGTCAACATCCTTCCAGACCTGAGCCTCCTCCGCATTGCAGGCAGCGGCTATCATAGTCGCCGTCAAATCGGAACCGCCGCGCCCAAGCGTCGTTATCAGCCCGTTTGCATCCTTCGCTATGAAGCCGGTTACAACGGGAAGAATCCCGTTGTCGAGCAACGGTAGCAGCGCGGCGGGGATGTACTGCCAGCTTTCCGGAACAAGCTCTGCAGACGTAAAGTTGGAATCGGAGATAAAACCGGCGTCCCAGGCGTCAAACGGCTGGGCGTTCATGCCCAAAGACCGAAAGTAACGCGCCGCCAAACGAACGGAGAGCCGTTCACCAAACGAAACCAGGTAGTCGCGTGTCTTTGGCGATAATTCTTTTATCAGGGATATGCCTGAAAGCAGGGTGGCCAGATCGCAGAGCAGTTCCCTGATGTCTTGCGTAAACATCGTTGACAGACCCAGTTCCTGCAACGCGCTTAGGTGAGTATCGCTTATCTTTTCCAGGGAAAATTCAACGGAAACCGGCCCATCGCTGATCGCTTTTTCAGCAGCCTCAATAAGGTGATCTGTTGTATCGCCCATAGCCGAAAGTACCACGATCGGCTTTTTGTCGAGCCGGTCCAGCACAATTTTTGCCGTATGGCGGATGCGTTCCGCGTTAGCTACAGAACTACCGCCAAACTTCACTACAAGCATCGGGCTTTAATTTCCGATCGGTTTTTCTTCCGCAAATTTTGACGCCGGTGCGTTGCAGAGCGGGCAGGCAGCAGGCGGTTCGTCGCCTTCATATACATAGCCACATATTACGCAGATCCATTTCTTCATAGGATACCTCTAAAAAAATAAATATTGTGGATAAAATTTATCCCTATCTCAATATAGCCATTATATCCTGGCGATTCCAACGCCTTGCTATATCGTAGGCTGTATCACCGGATGTATTACGCGAGGTCTTGTCCGCCCCCAATTCGATCAGCAATGATACGACCATGCCTGTACTTATACGGGCGGCATAATGCAGAATGTTGTTTCCTTCGGAGTCGCGGGAGCCTATCGCCTTGCCGCCGAAAACGGCGCGTACCGCGTCACGGTTTTCGGTGGCCAGCGTTATCTCGGCGGGCGTCTTGCCATCGCGGGCTACGGAGAATACATCCGCGCCGTCGTTGGCAAGGAATTTTGCCGCGTCCCAGTTGGCGCGGTCAACGGCATAGCGCAATGCTGTTCGTCCTTCGCTGTCAACTGCAGCTGTATTTCCCAGCCAGGTGGCTATCGTTTCTATATCTGTTTCCGGCATGTTGTAGGATAACGCGATGTGAAGCGGTGTACGGCCAGCATCGTCCGTCTGATCCCGTCCTTTGGCAAGCAGAGTCAGCATCATACGAGGAGATGTTTTCAGCGCGATAGTGAACGGACTCTCGCCGTCCGCGTCTTTCGCGTGTATCTGAGCCTGCTTATCCAGCAGGAGGCCAACCAGATCGCTCCGTTCTCCCTCCACCGCAATCAGCAGCGGGGTATCGCCGTTGTTGTTTCGTGTAGAAACGGTTGCGCCGCTGTTTATCAGGTGCTCGGCTGAACGGTAAGAGCCTTTCAGTACCGCTTCGATAAGCGGTGTATTGCCTTCTTTGTCCCGCGCCTCAAGGTAAGCGCCGCGTTCGACAAGAAGGCTTTCCATGCCGAACACACCGAGTCGTACCGCATCATGGAGCGGGGTCTTAGCGTACAGGTTGTACGCGTTGATGTCAATTTTGGAGCTGATCAGCGTGTCTGAGGCTGAAAGCGCGTTCCAGCGCACAGCAGTATGGAGTGCTGTATTTCCCAGAGCGTCGCGGCCCGCTATCGAAGCGCCGGCCTTCAGCAGAGCCTCTACCGTGGGGGATGAGTCTATTTTTACAGCTATAAAGAGCGGTGTTTCGCCCGTAACGTTGGCCGCCTCAAGCGAAGCGCCCCTGGAAGCTATCATCGGGATCGAGGAATCCAGTTTCCACTGGGTAGCGTAGTGCAGCAGCGTGTTACCGAGCCCGTCCCTTGCCGTGAGGACTATGGGCGCCAGCATCCATTCGCGAGCATCGCCCGGCGAATAGAAAGTGAGGTATATCGGACTTTCGCCCTTTGCGTTTTGCGCAAACACATCCGCGCCGCGCGCTATCAGCAGATCGCCTATAGCCGCCAAATTTTTCCGTACCGCGATGTGAAGGGCCGTGTCCCCTTCCTGGTTGCGAGCGTTTATCAGCGCGTTCCTATCAAGTATGCGCTGTACGATTTCAGAGTCGACGGCGGACTGTACCGCCACTATCAGCGGGGTGTTGCCGTTGTTATCGCTTTGCAGCACAGTATCGCCTGTGATAAGGCTGTTCAAAGCTTCTTTATTGCCGTCCAATGCCAGACCGAAGGGGGTCTTGCCATCGTTTGTTATCGCAAAAATATCGGAATTGTACCTGACAAGCAACGGCAGAAGCGCGGTACGGTTCTGTTCCACGGCAAGGAACAGCGGAGTTTTGCCTTCAATGTTATGAATCGTAACATCGGCGCCGTTCTTGAGCAGCGTTTCCAGTATATCGGGAGTCCTGTTCAAGCTTATAACAATGTGGGCCGGTGAATCGCCCCTCTCGTCACGCAGATTCGAATTTGCCTGGTACGAAATCAACAATTCCAACGCTGCCCTGTGTACCTCAATGGGAATCGCTATATGCATCGCAGTATTACCCTGACCGTCCTGGATGTTGACATTGGCGCCGTGATCGAGCAAGGCCTTCATTATCTCTATGTCGCCGATACGCGCCGATTCGTGCAACGCGGTATCCCCGGTAGTATTTTTGATGTTTGGGTCCGCCATGTGATCCAAAAGAAAGAGCGTAAAACCCCGGTAACGTTCCTTGGCCGCATAGTGCAGCGCCGAGTTACCGTCCGCCGCCCGCTGGTTAAAGTTAAGAGATCGTACAACAGGCGCAAAGTACAGAAAAAACGGGTCGGACGAGAAGCCGCCCGCCTGTATCAGAATTTCGGCTACTGTCGCGTGATTGCGCGAATCGCGGTTCATAAACGCATAATCAAGGGCCGTACGGTCAGTCTTGTCCCGTTTGTTTATCAATTCACCCCTTGTAATATCGTCGCCTGAACCCAAAATGCTTGTGATGGCGACAGAGGCGCCCGCATCGGAGGCTAAATGCAGCACGGTACGCCCCTCTCCGTCTGTGGACAGCATCGTTTCCGGTGTTAGGAGCGCACGCAAAAAGGCATCATCCTTCGATTCTATGGCTTTGACGGCGGGGCTCTGAATACCATCCGGACTATGGTGTATAAAGGCCCAGTTTTTTACCAAAACGGATGCGGTGGCGCCGTCCAGCAGATCTGTACTTATGTTAAGTGGTGTATAACCATCATTATCTTCCAGGTCCGGCTCGGCGCCCAGCCTGATAAAAAAATCTGCAAGCTCGCTGTTGCCGGCCGCCGCCGCAAAATGAACGGTATTCCTGCCCTGTGAGTTAACAACGTTTGGGTCACTCATCGAAACAAAGGCTGTCTTTGCCCCATCAACGTTTCCGTCACCTATAAACGCCTCTATGCGATCAATGGGGTCAAGCGCTGTATGGTCTATCGTCGTAATTTCTTCTACTGTTTCATCGGCAGGTTTGCTTTCCGCCTGCTTTTTGCCAAACGCAAACGAGTCAAGTCCGGGAAAAAACATAAAAACAAAGCAAAAAATACCGATAAGCAGTATGCCAGGCATAGCGAAAACCTTTTTTTGACCCGCACGGATGCATTTTTTATTCATCAATTGCATTGAAGATTGCATTAAAAAAACCCCTATGTGTATTATCGGCAAAAAGCGTATCGTACAATACAAAAACCACGTTTATCTGAACTGTTTGGGAATTATATACATCTTTTCAAACATATACCAGCCCTGCAGATTTGAAACAAAAGCCACAAATTCCGGCAACATATCTCAAAGTCGTCACGCCTGGAATTTTACTAACCGAAAGTCCAGAAAAATTTGGAACTTTTTTATGAAAAATGTATATTTTAATAACACTATTAACTGAAGAAATTCAGTAGCCGTTCACATATCTTAAATTTTTACCCTTGGAATTACGGAAGGTATAGAGTTTAGATATTGGACTTGTTCAAGAACCTATTTGAATGTGGGCAAAAGCCCACGGGTTCTTGAACAGGTTTTTCAGCGGAAGTTGTTCAGAAACTGAGGTTTCTGAACAACTCTATTAGAAATTTGCCAGTTGCTAATAAACTCTTACCGAAATAGTCCTGCGACAGTTTAAAATACAGTGTCTATGCACAATATATCATGAAAT